>NZ_CATKQM010000008.1:0-151438 GCF_949768225.1 Pseudomonas sp. IT-P44
ACCAAGGAGTTTTCCGTTTCGACTGCGCCGGAAGTGGGGCGAATTATAGACTTCTAGAATCTGCCGTCAACACCTAATTATGCTTTTCTTTCAGAAGGTGTCTTTTTAGCTACTAAACGCGGAATTCGACGAGCGACAAGCGGTAACCGCAACACCAATAGCAGCGCGCCTATAGAGGCGTAGACCGCCCACTCCTTCAGATCGGCACGCACGATCCACAACATATGCAGCAAGCCAAGACCGAGAACTCCATAAGCCAGTCGATGCAGCTTCTTCCAGCCAGTCCCCAACCGACGCTGACTGTAGCGGTTGGAGGTTATCGCCAACGCCAGCAAACAAAGGAACCCCAGCACACCGACAATAATGTACGGCCGCTTGCGCAACTCGACACCCAGCTGCGACCAATCAAAGCCAAGAATGAACGCTATATAGCCACTCAGATGGAGAACTACATAAGCGAAGCACCACAAACCCAGCTGCCGTCGGACAGCAACCCACCCCGCCCAACCGGTGAGCTTCAGCAACGGCGTGAAACTCAATGTAATAAGCAGCAGTACAAGCGTCCCCAACCCCAACCGATCAACCAGCACCTTGCCGGGATCCGGCCCCAGCACATCCGCCCAAGCCTGATAGAGCCAGAGCAGCGGCCATACCGCAGCAGCGATGAAGACACTCACTCGCCAGAACGGATATCGCATCAGTAGTTCTTCCGCAGATCGAGCCCTGTATATAGAGAAGCAACTTCGTCCGAGTAGCCGTTGAACATCTGCGTGTCACGCACATTGGGCTTGAACAGACCGCTTGGCAGCCGCCGCTCCCGAGCCTGCGTCCAGCGCGGATGATCGACTGTCGGATTTACGTTGGCATAGAAGCCGTACTCGTCCGCAGCAATGCTTTGCCAGGTGGTTTTCGGTTGCTCGCTGACCAGACTGATCCGCACGATGGATTTGACGCTCTTGAAGCCGTACTTCCACGGCACCACCAGGCGCAGAGGCGCGCCGTTCTGGTTAGGCAACTCACGCCCGTACATGCCCACTGCAAGAATCGCCAACGGATTCATCGCCTCGTCCAGACGCAGCCCTTCTACATAGGGCCAGTCGATCAGGGCAAAACCAGAGCGCTGCCCTGGCATGGTCTTAGGGTCCTGCAGCGTTTCGAAGCGAATGAATTTTGCCTTGGAGGTTGGCTCAACAACATTGAGCAACGCAGAGATGGGAAATCCGATCCATGGAATGACCATCGACCAGGCCTCTACACAGCGAAGACGATAGATGCGCTCCTCCAGCTGATAAGGCTTCATGAAGTCCTCCAGCGCATATCGCCCCGGCTTACCCACCTCCCCGTCCACCACCACGCTCCACGGTTCGGTTTTCAGAGAACCGGCGTTGGCGGCCGGATCACCCTTGTCGGTACCGAACTCATAGAAGTTGTTGTAGTGGGTCGCATCCTTGAACGGCGTGATCGCCTCATCCTTGACGGTGACCGCCCCCCACTTGGTAGAAGGGAGTTTTTCGGCAAACCAGGATGGCGCGTTGCCCGCCTCGACATCCGCGTATCGCGCGGCATCGTCAGCACTGGCCCAACGCGGCAAGCTGCTCACAGCCAAACCGGCAACGGCGGCACCCAGTACATTACGGCGAGATAGATAGAGGGATTCAGGCGTGACATCCGACTCATGGCAGTCGGATGACTTGGGGACTTTGATCAGCATGGCAACTCCGCAGCATTGGAGGACAGATGCACCAATAGACTGCGGAGTATGAGGGAAATTACACGCTTTTGTGCCGACGAAGACGTAACAGGTATTGAACCGGGCCAGACGCTGCATAGGCGAGGAAAACCAGCAGCAGGATGCGCGGCGGATCACTGAACACGACGGCAAACACCAACACCACAGCAAGGATCGCCACGAAAGGTACACGTCCTTTCAGGTCCAGCTCCTTGAAGCTGTTGTACTTGATGTTGCTGACCATCAGCATGCCGGCGGCCGCAACCATCAGCGCTACCAGGAAAGACATCTTGGAACCCTGAATGCCGTAATCGCTGAACGCCCAGACAATACCCGCAACCACACCCGCCGCAGCCGGACTGGCCAGACCGATGAAGTAGCGCTTGTCGGCGGTGCCCACCTGGGTGTTGAAGCGTGCCAGGCGCAACGCAGCGCCAGCGACATAAATGAAGGCGACCATCCAGCCGACCTTGCCCATATCACCCAAGGCCCAGCCAAATGCCAGCAGTGCTGGCGCGACACCGAAGGCGACCATATCGGACAGCGAGTCGTACTCGGCACCGAAGGCACTCTGGGTGTTGGTCATACGGGCAACGCGACCGTCGAGACCGTCGAGCACCATGGCGACAAAAATGGCGATCGCGGCAAACGCAAAATACTTGCTCGCGCCAATCGCATCACCTGCACTCAAGGCACTCTGGGCACTCATTGAATTGATGATGGAGTAGAACCCTGCGAACAGGTTCGCAGTGGTGAACAGATTCGGCAAAAGATAGATACCACGATGCCGGACTTTACGACCTTCAGCGTCATGCCCTTCTTCGACGTGTTCATCGATGGGCAGCAGGCTTTCGGCGTCAGAAGCCTGGTTTGGCTCTTCGGGACGTTCGCTCATGGACATTACCTTGCAACGGGGTGGAAAGTTTCGACAGGTGTCTGGGACGACGGTTCGGCCACAAACGATGCAGCTTTATACCAGAACCGGCCTCCTAAACGAAAAAACGCGGCCTAGGCCGCGTTTTCCGTACAAGTGTGCGACTTAGTTTTTGGCTTTGTCGACGATCTTGTTGGCACCGATCCACGGCATCATGGAGCGCAGTTGCTCGCCGATGATTTCGATACCGTGAGCGGCGTTGTTACGACGCTTGGCGGTCATCGAAGGATAGCCGGTTGCGCCTTCGCTGATGAACATCTTGGCGTATTCGCCGTCTTGAATACGTTTCAGGGCGTTGCGCATGGCCTGACGGGATTCGGCGTTGATCACTTCCGGACCAGTCACGTACTCGCCGTATTCAGCGTTGTTGGAGATCGAGTAGTTCATGTTGGCGATACCGCCTTCGTACATGAGGTCAACGATCAGTTTCAGTTCGTGCAGGCATTCGAAGTAGGCCATTTCTGGCGCGTAGCCAGCTTCAACCAGGGTTTCGAAACCGGCCTTGACCAGTTCAACGGTACCACCGCACAGAACGGCTTGTTCGCCGAACAGGTCGGTTTCGGTCTCGTCCTTGAAAGTGGTTTCGATGATACCGGTACGACCGCCACCAACGCCGGCAGCGTAGGACAGCGCAACGTTTTTGGCGTTGCCGGAAGCATCCTGATAGATAGCGATCAGGTCAGGGATACCGCCGCCTTTGACGAACTCGGAACGCACGGTGTGGCCCGGTGCTTTCGGCGCGATCATGATCACGTCGAGGTCAGCGCGCGGAACAACCTGGTTGTAGTGGATCGCGAAGCCGTGGGAGAAGGCCAGGGTGGCGCCTTTCTTGATGTTCGGCTCGATTTCGTTTTTGTACAGGGAGGACTGGAACTCGTCCGGGGTCAGGATCATGACCAGGTCGGCAGCCGCAACAGCGGAAGCAACGTCGGTCACTTTCAGGCCGTGAGCTTCGGCTTTGGCAACGGTCGCCGAACCTTTACGCAGGCCAACAGTGACGTCAACGCCGGAGTCTTTCAGGTTGCACGCTTGAGCGTGGCCTTGGGAACCGTAACCGATGATGGCAACTTTCTTGCCCTGGATGATCGACAGGTCGCAGTCTTTATCGTAGAAAACTTTCATGAATTTCCCCTATATATCCAGGCCGTTCAGGCCATTCGCTAATTTGGTTTAGATGCTGAGTACTTTGTCGCCGCGAGCAATACCGGTTACGCCGCTGCGGACGGTTTCCAGGATCGACGCGGTGCCGATGGACTGAATGAAGCTGTCGAGCTTGTCGCTGGTACCGGTCAATTGAACGGTATACACGCTAGCGCTGACATCGACGATCTGCCCACGGTAAATATCGGTGGTGCGCTTGATCTCGGCGCGCTGGGCACCGGTGGCCTTGACCTTGACCAGCATCAGTTCGCGCTCGATGTGAGCACTTTCCGATAGGTCGACCAGTTTGACCACTTCGATCAGCTTGTTCAGGTTCTTGGTGATCTGCTCGATGATCTCATCGTGACCAACGGTGGTCAGCGTCAGACGCGACAAGGTCGGGTCTTCGGTTGGCGCCACGGTCAGGCTTTCGATGTTGTAGTTGCGCTGCGAGAACAGGCCGACTACACGCGACAGAGCACCGGGTTCGTTTTCCAGAAGCAAGGAAATAATGTGCCGCATGATTAAGTACGCTCCGTCTTGCTCAGCCACATATCGCGCATGGAGCCGTCTTTGATCTGCATCGGATAGACGTGCTCGCTGGTGTCGACTGCAATATCGATGACCACCAGGCGATCCTTCATGGCGAATGCTTCTTCCATCTTCGACTTCAAATCTTTCGAGTCGGTGATGCGCACGCCGACATGGCCATACGCCTCTGCCAACTTGACGAAGTCAGGCAACGATTCCATGTAGGAGTGCGAGTGACGGCTACCGTAGCTCATGTCCTGCCACTGACGAACCATACCCAGAACGCCGTTGTTCAGGATGACGATTTTGACCGGCAAACCATATTGCAGACAGGTGGACAGTTCCTGAATGTTCATCTGGATACTGCCTTCGCCCGTTACGCAGGCGACGTCGGCATCCGGAAAGCTCAACTTGATACCCATGGCCGCCGGGAAACCGAAGCCCATGGTGCCCAGGCCACCGGAGTTGATCCAGCGGTTCGGCTTGTTGAACTTGTAGTACTGCGCCGCGAACATTTGGTGCTGACCCACGTCGGAGGCAACAAAGGCATCGCCCTTGGTCACTTCGCACAGGGTTTCGATCACGGTCTGCGGCTTGATGACACTGCCGTCGCCCTTGTCGTAAGGGAACAGGCCGCGATCACCGCGCCACTCATCAACTTGCTTCCACCAGCTGGCAACGGACTCCTTGTTCGGGGTCTCGCCGATTTCCTTGAGGATCGCGACCATTTCGGTCAGGACGCTTTCCACCGGACCAACGATCGGCACGTCGGCCTTGATGGTCTTGGAGATCGAAGCCGGGTCGATGTCGATGTGAATGATCTTGGCATTCGGGCAGAACTTCGACGCGCCGTTGATGACACGATCGTCGAAGCGTGCGCCGACTGCGAGGATCACGTCAGCATGGTGCATCGCCAGGTTGGCGGTGTAGCTGCCGTGCATGCCGAGCATGCCGATGAACTGACGGTCGGTGCCAGGGTAGGCACCCAGACCCATCAGGGTATTGGTCACTGGCAGGTTGAGCATCTTCGCCAACTCGGTCAGCGGCGCGGAGCCACCACCGAGAATCACACCGCCGCCTGCGTACATCACAGGACGCTTGGCCGCCAGGAGCATTTCGGCTGCCTTGCGGATTTGTCCGGAGTGACCGCGAACGGCCGGGCTGTAGGAACGCAGCTTGGCTTTTTTCGGGAAGATGTATTCGAACTTCTCGGCCGGGTTGGTCATGTCTTTCGGGATATCGACAACGACCGGACCAGGACGACCGGATTGCGCCAGGTAGAACGCTTTCTTCATGACTTCCGGGATTTCCGACGCGTGCTTGATCATGAAGCTGTGCTTCACGATCGGCCGGGAGATACCGATCATGTCGGTTTCCTGGAACGCATCGGTGCCAACCATGTTGCTAGGCACCTGGCCGGAAATGACCACCATCGGAATGGAGTCCATGTAGGCCGTGGCAATACCGGTAATGGCGTTGGTTGCGCCCGGGCCGGAGGTCACCAGTACCACACCGGCTTTACCGGTGGCACGGGCGTAGCCGTCAGCCATATGGGTCGCAGCCTGCTCGTGACGAACCAGGATGTGGGTCACTTCCGGTTCTTTGAACAGGGCATCGTAAACATGAAGAAGAGCACCACCCGGGTACCCGTAGATGTACTTGACGCCTTCGTCACGCAAAAAGCGGACGAGCATCTCACCGCCAGATAAAAGCTCCACGTTGTTCACCTCTAAAACGCCAGAATACCGCCCACATACAAGAGGACGGGTCTTAATAGGTTTACTTCTCGGCAGAGCATGAGCGACGGTGGTCGCCGACTACGTCAGCACTGACTGAGCAAGTATTGGGATCGTCCCAAGTGTTGCGGGGCTTTCCCACCCAGCGCGAGGTAACGCGTTGCGGGTGTAACAGGTCGGCGCGGATGTGCGCCTCATGATCTGCCGAGTGGGTCTGCTTCTGGCAGTCCCTCTACAGCGGACTTTGGATTCTTCTGTTTCGTCCCCTGCAAGTCAAGTCGTCAATGTGCTTTATTGAAGTAAGCACATGAGAAAGCAAGAAAAAACCGCTAAACAGCAACTGTGTTAGCTTCAATTGCGCAACCCAATACAAGGAAATGGCATGCGAACGTTTTTCCTGACCGCCAGCCTGCTGATCGCCATCAGCCCTTTGTGCATGGCCGCTCAGATTTACACGTGGGTCGATGAACAAGGCGTTACCCACTTCGATGCGCAACCGCCCCAGGGCCGGCAAGCCACGACCGTTGTCACGCCCTCCCCTGCAAACAAGCCGGCTACGCTGCCCCGTAGTAACGCCATTGGCGATCAACAGGCCATCGATAAGACCGTTAAAAAACAGGTCGCCGAGCAGCAAGCGCAGCTAAAGGTATTCTGCGAGCAGGCGCGGACGAACCTGGCTCAACTGCAGAACAATCCGCGGATACGGGAGGATGTCGAGGGTGAGATGCGGCGCCTGACCGACGAGCAACGTCAGGAACGAACTGCTGAAGCACAAAGACAGATCGCTGAAAACTGCCAGTAGATACCTGAAGGAGCAGAGCTTGCTCCGGGCGGCGTTCCGACGAAGGCGGCGTAACATTCAACATATCTTTTGAATGTTACGCCGCCTTCGCGAGCAAGCTCTGCTCCTACAAGAAATCGGGGTCAGCGGGAGGCGGTGATCAGCTGGTCGAACTCTTTGAGCAGCACCTGCAACTGCCGATCCTTGCCCTGGACATTGCGGCTGGCGAAGACCATTTCCGCCATCTCCTGAATGCCCGAGGCATTGGGCAGCGGCAAATCCTGCTCGAGGATCGCTTTCATGCGCGGCAGGAAGATCCATTGCAGCCACTGCTCGAAATCCAGCGTATCGACCGAGAACGGCTCGACACTGGACAGCGCTTCAACCGATGGCGAGACCTCGTCCCACCACCCCTGAACCCGCAACTCGCGCTCGATCAACAACAGCTGCTCGGCAATTTTCGGAAAGCGTGCGTCCATCACAGCGAAACCTTGGCCTTCTGACGGGCCAGTGCAGCGCCAGCGGAATCACCCTGCTTATCACGTGCCTGACCGATCAATTCCCACAGACTGGCCTGAAGTGCCGGACGCCCATTGGCGAGGGTCAGACCACGACGAGCGAACTGCTCGGCTTGTGCCGCATCACCTTGGGCCATGCGAACCTGCGCCAGACGATAAAGCACTTGCGGCTCACGCGGTGCAACACGCTGGGCGCGCTCCAGACTGGAAGAAGCACCGTTGAGGTCACCGCCAGCCTGTTGCTGCTGAGCAGTGGTCAGCAGCGCCAATACCGGACCGTCCAGCTGTTCATCAGCTGACAGACCACCGGCGCTCGACGAAGGAATACCGCTTGGCGTCGACGGCATGCTGTAGCTGCCCTGATTGATCGGGGCCGACTGGACTGGCGAAGTGTCGATCGGACCCGAAGTGATCGGGCCTGGCGTAATCGGCGAAGTGCTGATCGGTGCCGATGCAACTGCACCGCCACCCGGCACCATCACCACGACGCCGGTGTCACCTTGCGGGATCGCCTGGGTCTGGGATTGCACAGGACGTTTAACCGTCGTTTGACGAAAACCGCCATTGGCCGAAACACGTTCACTGTTGGAAACGGCGCTGCCGGAATCCACAACCGGAATCGAACCACGCTGTACGCTGGAGCAACCGCTGAGCAAAGCCACGGCGGCAACCGCTGGAATCAACCATTTGTTCACTTGAAACCCTCTTTGCTTAATTCATCCAGCCCTTGACCCAATCCATCACCGTTTCACCGTTAACAGGGCTTTCGCCACCGCAAGCAGCGCCGGGAGGCGGTTCACTGCCGCGAATATACGGCATCTGCACGGCGCCTGGGCAGTTGGCATCAGAGCCTTGTCCGGTATGTGAATCGACCCAGGCCTGAACCACATTATCCGGCTGCGGCATGTCCAGCGGCAACGGATCGGCCTTGCGCATGAAACTGGTCCAGACCTGCAACGCGCCAGTGGCACCGGTAAACGGGGTCTTGCCGTTGTCATCGCGACCCAGCCACACCACCGCCAGCAAGTCCTGACTGAAACCGGCGAACCAGCTGTCTCGCGAATCGTTACTCGTACCGGTCTTGCCCGCCAGCGTCAGGGTTTTCGGTAACACGTTGTAAACCGAACTGCCGGTGCCTTCGCGCATGACCCGCTGCATGGCACTCTGGATCAGGTAAATGGACGCCGGATCGAAACGCTGCTGAATCTGGAACGGATAGCGCTTGAGCGGCTCGCCTTCCGCCGTCAGCACGCTACGAATCCCGCGCATCGGCGTATTGAAGCCACCGTTGGCGAGGGTCTGGTACATGGTCGCCACTTCGATCGGGGTCATGCCGCCGGCACCCAGCAGCATCGACGGGAATGCCGGAAACTCGCGACTGACACCCAGGCGCGCCAGCGTCTTCAAGACATTCGGCACGCCCACCGCCAACCCGAGACGCGCGGTCGACAGGTTGTAGGAGTGCGCCAGGCCCTGATAAAGGAAAACAGTGCCATGGGAGCGGCGATCATAGTTTTGCGGTTTCCAGACCTGCCCGTCCGCGCCTTTTACCGAGAAGGATTCGTCTGACAGCCAACTGGTCAACGTGTACTGGCTAGGTTTCTCAAGGGCTGTCAGATAAACCGCCGGCTTGATCAACGAACCGATCGGTCGCACAGCATCCAGCGCCCGGTTGAACCCGGCGAAGCTTGCCTGGCGACTGCCGATCATGGCCTGGACTTCACCGGTTTCCGGGTTGGTCACGACCATCGCGGCTTCAACGTCATCGGAACCTTTACGGCCGGACAAGCGCTTGAACGTATCGTTGACCGACGCTTCAGCCTTCATCTGCAAAATAGGATCGAAACTGGTGAAGATCCGCAGGCCTTCTTCGGTCAAGTCTTCGTCGCGATAGTCTTCGCGCAGTTGACGTTTAACCAGGTCGAGAAACCCAGGGAACGAACTGTCGGCCAGTTTGCCGCGCGTCGTCACGCCCAAAGGCATTTTCTTCGCCGCAGCGACCTGCTCGGCGGTGGCGACGCCTTGCTGCTCAAGCACATCGAGCACCAGGTTGCGCCGCTCGAGCGCCCGTTCCGGATTGCGACGGGGGTTGTAATAGGACGGTCCCTTGACCATGCCCACCAGCATCGCGACTTGATGCAGTTTCAGTTCGGACAACGGCTGCCCGAAGAAGAACTGGCTGGCGAGGCCGAAACCGTGCACCGCGCGCTGGCCATCCTGACCGACGAACACTTCGTTGAGGTAAGCCTCAAGAATCTCCCGCTTGTCGTAATGCAGCTCAAGCAGCATCGCCATCATGGCTTCGGTGAGTTTGCGGCTCAGGCTGCGTTCGCTGGTCAGGTAGAAGTTCTTGACCAACTGTTGCGTCAGGGTACTACCGCCCTGGGTCATCTTGCCGCCAGAGGTGTTGACCCAAATGGCGCGGACAATCGACTTCGGCGACACGCCCCAGTGGCTATAGAAGTCCCGGTCTTCTACAGCGACCAGGGTTTCCAGCAGATACGGCGGCACCTGATCGATGTTGATCAGAATGCGGTCTTCGAGATTCTTCGGATAAATCCCGCCGATCAGCAGCGGTTCCAGCCGCACCACAGAAAGCTTCGAACCGTTGGTCGCCGAAAGTTCGGCCACGTAGTCGCCGGAGAATCGCACGCGCACGGGCTGGGCGTTCTCCATGCCTTCATAGAACTGGAAACCACGGGTATTCAAGTCAACGGTGTTGCCGTTGACCGCTGCTGCGCCGGGGCCGTTGCTCACGCTTTCGCGGCGATAGCCCAGGGCGTCGAGTTCGGTGAGGAAGTCTTCCTTGCTCAGCTTCTGGCCGGTGAACAGCTCGAGCGGGCGCGCATACACCTTGGCCGGGATAGTCCAACGCTTGCCGGAGAACTTCTCCTGGACAATAGCGTCGAGGTAAACCGCGAACCCGGCGAGCACCACAAGGCCGACCAGACTGAGTTTAAGGGCCCAGCCCAGCCAAGGGCGCAGGCCCCTGGAAGGTGGTTTTTTGGGGGTACGGGGGGATCGAGTACGAGTCATGGCGCCGGATTATACGCACTTTATTCATACTCAACAGGAGCCCGCCGAGGTTTGCGTCGGGCAGACTTGCGGCCATAATGGCGGCCGTGAATTTTCCCAGACTCTGAAGGAACGCCTGTGAGCCAGTCCCTGATCGCCGCCCTGCAAAACCCGGCCCTCTACCCGCACCCGGTAGACGGGTTTCAGCTCATCGAAACCCACATCTCCTGGGTCATTCTCACAGGCGCTTTCGCTTATAAAGTGAAGAAGCCAGTCAACTTCGGCTTCCTCGACTTCACCAGCCTCGATGCCCGCGAGCATTTCTGTGGTGAAGAACTGCGCCTGAACCAGCGCCTGACCAATGATTTGTATCTCGAAGTATTGCCAATTACCGGCAGCGCCGAAGCGCCACAACTGGGCGGCGACGGCCCGGTCATCGAATACGCGCTGAAAATGCGTCAGTTCCCACAGAGCCAACTGCTCAGCACGCTGCAAGCCAACGGCGAATTGACCACCGCGCACATCGACGAGATGGCCGCACAGATTGCGCAATTCCACCTCACCGCACCAAAGGTGCCTGCGGAACACGAAGCCGGCACGCCGGACAGCGTCATGGCGCCAGTGCGGCAAAACTTCGAGCAGATCCGCCCGTTCCTGAGTGACAAGGCGGACCTGCTGCAACTCGATGCCTTGCAAGCCTGGGCCGAAAGCAGCTTCGAACGCCTCAAGCCACTGTTTGCCCAGCGCAAGGCCGAGGGGTTCATCCGCGAGTGTCACGGTGACATCCACCTGGGCAACGCCACCGTGATCGATGGCAAGGTCGTGATCTTTGACTGCATCGAATTCAACGAGCCGTTCCGCTTCACCGACGTCTATGCCGACACCGGTTTCCTGGCGATGGACCTTGAAGACCGTGGCCTGAAGAGCCTGGCCCGTCGCTTTATCAGCCAATACCTGGAGTTGACCGGCGATTACCAGGGCCTGGAACTGCTGAACTTCTATAAAGCCTACCGTGCGCTGGTTCGCGCCAAGGTCAGCCTGTTCAGCATGCCGGCCGAGGCCGACCCGGTGCAGCGCGCCACGACCCTGCGCCAGTACCGCAACTATGCAAACCTGGCGGAAAGCTACAGCACCATTCCTTCGCGCTTCATGGCCATCACCCACGGCGTTTCCGCTGTTGGCAAAAGCCACGTGGCCATGCGCCTGGTGGAAGCGCTGGGCGCAATTCGCCTGCGTTCCGATGTCGAACGTAAACGCCTGTTCGGCGAACAAACTGTCGCCAACGATCCGCAGGCCGGCATTTATAGCGCCGACGCCAGCGCCGCAACCTACGCTCGCCTGCATGAAATCGCCGCGGTCATCCTGCGCGCCGGTTTCCCGGTGGTGGTCGATGCCACTTACCTCAAGCGCGACCAGCGCGACGGCGCGGCGAAGATTGCCGAAGCCACCGGCGCGCCGTTCCTGATCCTTGATTGCAACGCGCCACAAGCGGTGATCGAAAGCTGGCTGGCCCTGCGTCAGGCAGACAAGAAGGATCCGTCCGACGCCAACCTGGCCGTTATCGAAGCGCAGCAAGCCAATCGTGAAGCCCTGACGCCAGAAGAGATTCTGTGCAGCAAACGCGTGCAGACCAATGAAAGCGGGACCCTCGACACCGTCGTTGCGCAAATTCGCCAACGCCTGCCGGGCCTGTAAGAAAGTATTTCAGCCGTGGAGCCTTCGCTGGCTTCACGGCTGTCAAATAGTGGCACTATACTGGCGTCATAAAACCAACAGGTGATGTGACATGAGCCAGCCGAAACTTCTCGACACCCCGCTTTATGCCTTACTGCACAAAGACGACATCACAGGTTTCAACAACGAACGTCCAAAAGACGGACCTATCGACATGGTCGGTGGTGACTTCCGAGGCCTGGACCTGCGTGAACTGAATGCCGACGGCATCGACTTTACCGATGCTTACTTCCGCTCTGCCGACTTGCGCGGCATCGATTTCAGCAACTCAAACCTGGAAGGCGCAAGCCTGGCCCACGCGCAGATCTCCGGCGCCTACTTTCCACGAGAGCTGAGTGCCGACGAAATTCTGATGTCGATGAATTTCGGTACACGCCTGCGTTATCGAACCCGTTAAAAACGACCGATAACTGACATGTCCAGTGCTCCGCCTTGGCGCCCCCCGCCTTGCGCTGGACTGTGGGTGTTTTCAGCTAGAGAACTTGACGCCCTTCCGCCTTTTCCTACCTTGCTCGCGTATTTTTACGCTGCACATCGGAGTCGCTTCTTAGAAGCATTTGCTCCGAAACCGACCAAACAATCACGCTTTTCCTACTGATGGCTACACTCCTCAGAAGCTTGCCCACGCACCGTTCGGCCGTCGCAAGGAGGCTTGATGAATGATGAACTGCAGCACCTGAAGAATCTTGGCAAGACATCGGCGCAGTGGCTGCATGCCGTGGGCATCCACAGCGCCTCGGACTTGCGTCGCCTGGGGGCGGTGGATGCCTATCGGGCTGTGCGCACGCGCGGGTTCCGGGCATCCAAGGTGTTGTTATATGCGATCGAAGGCGCGCTGATGGATGTGCATTGGAACGACATCCCCGCCGAGCGCAAGGAAGCCCTGAATAAACAGTTGGAAGCGATCTCGTCACGCCACAAGAATTGAACGGGAGCGAAGGAGAGTTTCTCAGCCTCACTCAAAGCAATCCGAAGATCACCTACAGCCTGATCGAGAGCGTGGACCGACGCATTGACCTGCTGAACAAGCACACCACGCAGCTGAGTTCATCAGGAATGTAGTCTGAAGCCCAATGATTACGGGGCCTCTCGCCAAGAAACTGACAATTTTCGAGGAAATGAAAAATCAGCGGTTGACTTGGTAATGAGAATCGCTATGATTATCACAACTGGTCGCGAGACTGGTCGATATTTGAAAAGCCCTTGGTTCGGACTCTCAGATATCTCCTCATCAGGCTAATCACGGTTATTTGACCCGGCTCTTGCCGGGTCTTTTTTTGCCTGCGCAAAAGTCCCCGGCAAAACCGATCCCCTGTAGGAGCCGGCTTGCTGGCGATGGCGGTGTATCAGTCAACGCATTTAGTGACTGAACCATCGCCATCGCCAGCAAGCCGGCTCCTACAGGGGGATCTGTTGCCGTTGCTTAGGGTTTTGATTTTGGCTGGCCCTTGCGCATCTCTGCACAGTAATCCGGCGCTGGCGTGGCAGGCGTGTACCAGACGTAATCGGCCATCGCCGCTGTGACTTCGCCGCCCTGCTGCGCCAGCATTAAAACCACGGGCGCTTCGGGCGCTCCCAGATCAAGCGCATGGATCGGCACGCCGACATCCTTTCGCGCGTGGTAAGCGCCGGCGAACAGCAATGAAGGGGTGGGTGCAGCCAACAGCCGCTCGGCCATGCGCCGGTCACGTTGCTGCTGGACGGCGAGCATCGCCGGCATTTGCGATTCGGGCAGCAGGCCACAATGGGAACCGCTGATCTGTGCCAGTAACTCATCCTTGACCGACGTGGCATTGGAGCGAGCGCCGCTTAATGTCGGCGGCCGGGCGTAAAAAGCACGCACCTCGACTGTGTCCAGATTGGCAGCCAGCAGCGGATACGGTTGGGCCAGGGTGAAACGAACGATCGGCCCATACAGATTCCAGTCCCAGCCAGGTTGCCAGGCTAATGCACCAGGCAAATCCGAGGGCAGCGTCGAGGCGTGGCGAACGTCATCGACACGCAGCTGTTGATCCGGCGTGAGCATTTCCAACAGCAGACTGCCTTGCGGGCGCTGTTCTCCCAGCGCCTGCAATAACCAGCGTTGCAGTTCATGGTGATCGCGATTGTCATGCTGCTCCCCCACGATCAATCGCGACGGCTTGGCCAGACGCGCCACCAGCTCTTGCGCCGTCAACGTCTGACCACTGCGCAAGTCGCGAATCTCGCCGGTGACCGGCGGCGTCGAAACATGCTGACAAGCACTCAGCATCAGCACCGCCA
The DNA here is from genome assembly GCF_949768225.1 of Pseudomonas sp. IT-P44. Lineage (NCBI taxonomy): Bacteria > Pseudomonadati > Pseudomonadota > Gammaproteobacteria > Pseudomonadales > Pseudomonadaceae > Pseudomonas > Pseudomonas sp. IT-P44. Next base: position 14,381 of record NZ_CATKQM010000008.1, read on the forward strand.
GAATCACCATCACACGCATGCCCACACCCTCTATCAATGACTCAGCGGGCGATGATCAGCGGATGCCCACGCTCCGGGTGCTGCTGCACCAAGACGTCCAGCCCGAATACCGCCTTGAGCGGTTCCGGACGCAACACTTGCTCCGGGGTATCGAGTGCGACCGGGCGCCCGCCTTCGAGCAACAACAGGCGATCACAATAACGCGCCGCCAGGTTCAGATCATGCAGGATCACCAACACGGACGCGCCACGATCGGCGAACTCGCGCACCGCTTGCAAGGTGGTGTGTTGATGCAGCGGATCAAGCATCGAAGTCGGCTCGTCGAGCAACAGCGTTTGCCCCGCCTCGCCCGGCCAGAGTTGCGCCAGCACCCGCGCCAGATGCACCCGCTGGCGTTCGCCGCCGGACAACGCCAGATAGCTGCGACCGCTCAAATGCCCGGCATCGGCTGCCTGCAACGCAGCGGCGACGATTTCGTCATCGCGGACCCGGCCGGTCTGGTGCGGCAAGCGTCCCATGCCGACGACTTCCTCGACGCGAAAGGCGAAGTTCAAGGTCGAGACTTGTGGCAATACCGCCAGGCGTTGCGCTCGTTGCGCGCCGGTCCAGTCACGCAACTCGCGCTCATCGAGCCACACGCTGGCATGATCAGCCTGCAACTCGCCGCACAAGGCGCCCAGCAACGTACTTTTGCCCGCACCGTTAGGCCCCAGCACGCCGAGGACCTCTCCCGGTTTGAGCTCAAGCGTAATATCCATCAGGACAATCTTGCGGCCTCGGCGGATGTGCAGATTTTGCGTTCGCAACATCAGGCACGCCCTCGCAGCAATAGATAAAGAAAGACCGGCGCACCGATCATCGCGGTGACGATTCCGATCGGCAACTCCGCCGGCGCCAAGGCCAGTCGCGCCACCAGATCCGCGAACAACAGGAGACTGGCGCCCGCCAGCACCGAGGCCGGCAGCAACACCCGATGATCGGGCCCGGCCAGCAGACGCACCAGATGCGGCACCACCAGCCCGACAAAGCCGATCATCCCCGCCGCTGCCACCGCCGCGCCGACACCCAACGCCGTGCAAAGCACCAACTCACGCTTGAGCTTTTCGACGTCGATGCCCAGGTGTCCGGCCTCCGACTCGCCCAGCAACAACGCATTCAACGCCTTGGCGCGACGCGGCAACCACAGCGCCACGCCGGCACTGATCAACAGTAACGGCCAGAGTCGCGAATAACTGGCACCGTTCAGACTGCCCAGATTCCAGAAGGTCAGCGTTCGCAAAGTCGTGTCGTCTGCCAGGTAAGTAAACAGCCCCACGACCGAGCCGGCCAGCGCCGTCAAAGCGAGACCCGCCAACAGCATGGTTGCGACATCGGTTTGCCCGTTGCGCCGACCCAGTCGATACACCATCGCTGTCACGCCGAGCCCGCCGAGAAACGCGCACAGCGATAAAAGGTACGGCCCGAGGAATTCCGGCAACCCACCAAACGCCGAGCCGCCGACAATTGCGATGGCCGCGCCTAATGCCGCGCCACCAGAAACGCCCACCAACCCCGGATCGGCCAATGGGTTGCGAAACAAGCCCTGCATCGCCACGCCCGACAATGCCAGCACACCACCCACCGCCAATCCCAACAAGGTACGCGGCAGGCGAATCTGCCCGAGGATCAGCTCGGCCTGCTCCAGTCCGTCAGGCGCAAAAGGCAGGCCGATCATGCGTAACGCTGCGCGCAAGGTATCGAGCAACGGCAGGCTCACCGGCCCGAGCGCCAACGACAGCCAGATCGCCAGTAAACACAGCAGGCTCAGGCCAATGAACAACGCCCGGGGTTTTACCAGGACGGTCATTGAGCAACAGTGCCGGGATAGAAACCGTCACTGATCTTTTTCAACGCCTCGGGCAATCGCGGGCCAAGCCCACCCACCAGCAGCGTTGGATCGAGCTCCATGACGCGCCCATCCTTGGCGGCGCGAGTGGAAGACAGAATAGGGTTTTCCTTGAACAGCGCCGCACGCGCCGCCTCGCCGCTCAGTGCGCGGTCGGCAAACACCAGCACCTCGGGGTCCAGGCTGATCAAGGACTCGTTGGAAAAAGGTTTGTAACCGGTGTGCGTCGCCAGGTTGTGCCCACCGGCCTTTTGAATCATCCAATCAGCCGCGGTGTCCTTGCCAGCGATAAGAGGCTTGCCGCCCGCATGACCGAGCAGCACCAGCACACCCGGTGAGGGCTGCGTCAGCTGCGCATTGGTGACCCGAACCTTTTGCTGATCGAGCTGCTGTTGATAGCCCTGGAACAGTTGCGCAGCCTTGTCCTCGGCGCCGAGCAATTTGCCCAACTGCTGCAAGTTCGCGTGCAACGTCGGCAGATCAGGCTGAGCCGAAAACAGTTCGACTTGCACCCCCGCCGTGCGAATCTGCGAAATCACCGGCGGCGGCCCCATTTCTTCGGTGCCGACCAGTATCTGCGGGCGTAAGCTCAAGATGCCCTCCGCCGACAGCTGCCGCTGATAACCGATGCTCGGCAACGCCTTGAGCGATTCCGGGTGCTGGCTGGTGGTGTCGACACCGACCAGTTTCGATTCGCCGCCGAGCGCGCTGACCCACTCCGACAAGGCCCCACCGGCACTGACCCAGCGTTGTGGCAACTCGGCCGCTGCGGCGTGGTGGCTGACGAGAAGTCCGGCACAGAGCGCAGCAACGCGGGTACTCAGGCGCATAAACAGCTTCCTTTATTGGTTTTCCCAGGCATTGAAGTGACAGGCCAAGTATCCTCGGCATCCGGCACCTGCACCCGACGGGCGAAGCGGCCATTTGATAATTGTTTGCATTTGAACGTCAAGCTCGGACATATCCAGTCACGAGCCGCCGCACTTGAGGATAGACATGAAGTTTCTTTGCGCAGGCGCTGAGCTGGCCGAATCCAGCAGCCGCGGTTTCGAGATCGACGGCAAGAAGCTTTTCGCCGTACGCCGGAACGGTCAGGTCTATGTCTATATCAACCGTTGCCCGCACCGTGGCGTCGGGCTGGAATGGACACCCGATCGGTTTCTCGACCCCAGCAACAGCCTGATCCAGTGCGCCACCCACGGCGCACTGTTCCTGATCGAAGATGGCGAGTGCGTCGCCGGCCCATGTGCCGGGCAATCCCTGACCACCATTGAATGTCGCGAAGACGCTCAAGGAATCTGGGTCAGCCTCTAACCGTTGAGCAACACCTCCAGACGCCGCTCGACCCGCATTTCCTCGTGGGTCAACCGCACGCCGTAAGCCAGGACTTCAACACCGCACGCCACCGCTTCTCGCAAAGCGGCCGCGTAGGCCGAATCGATTTCCTCAGCAGGACGCACGGCATCGATGCCGGTGAGGTTCACGCAATACAACTGCACCGCACGAATCCCATCCCGCGCCAGATGCGCCAGTTCCCGCAAATGCTTGGCACCACGCTGGGTGACCGCATCGGGAAACGCCGCCACCGATGAGCCATCGAAGCCCAACGTGACACTTTTGACTTCCACATACGCCGGCCCGCTCGGGTAATCGAGGCGAAAGTCGATGCGACTGTTCTCCTGCCCGTAGGCCACTTCGCGTTTCAGTTCAGTGAAGCCGTTGAGCTCAGTAATGACGCCGCCCCGCAGTGCTTCCTCAATCAAACCGTTGGCGCGCCCGGTGTTCACGCAGAACAAGCGACCTTGAGGGGTCTCGCCGATTTCCCAAGTGCCGGGTAATTTGCGCTTGGGATCATTGGAGCGACTGAACCAGACCTGCCCGCCCTCCACCTGACAATTGAGCATCGAGCCGGTGTTCGGGCAGTGAATGGTCAGCAACTCGCCGTGAACGGTTTCGATATCGGCGAGAAAACGCTTGTAACGTCGGATCAGTCGACCTTCTTCGAGGGGAGGATTGAACCGCATCAGCCTTGCCAGCTCTTCAAGCCGCGAGCGATGCGTTCGACCGCTTCCTGCAAACGCGGAAGGCTTTGGGTGTAGGCAAATCGCACGTGGTGGCCGGCCTGAAAACGCCCGAAGTCGAGGCCCGGCGTAATCGCCACGTGCTCGGTTTCAAGGAAATGCCGGCAGAACGCGAAGGCATCGCCGCCGAACTTGCTGATATCGGCATACAAATAGAATGCACCTTCGGGCTCAACGGCGATGCCGAAACCCAACTCCCGCAGTGCGGGCAGCAGATAATCCCGGCGCCGACCAAACTCGGCGCGACGCTCTTCAAGAATGGCGATGGTCGCAGGCTCGAAACAGGCCAGTGCGGCATGCTGCGCCATGCTCGGGGCGCTGATGTAGAGGTTCTGTGCGAGTTTTTCCAGTTCACCGACCGCCGCTTCCGGCGCCACCAGCCAACCGAGTCGCCAGCCGGTCATGCCGAAATACTTTGAAAAACTATTCAGTACGAAGGCGCTGTCATCGACTTCCAGCACGCTGGTGGCATCGGTGCCGTAAGTCAGGCCGTGATAGATCTCGTCCACCACCAGATGGCCATGCCGCGCCTTGATCGCGGTCGACAGGCCCGCCAGCTCATCGCGGGTCAGGAGGGTCCCGGTCGGGTTGGCCGGCGACGCCACCAGCGCGCCGACGCTGTCGTGATCCCAATGACGGTCGATCAAGTCCGGTGTCAGTTGGTAACGCACCTCCGGACCGACAGGAACAAGCTGCGCCGCGCCTTCCACCAACCGCAGGAAATGCCGGTTGCAGGGGTAACCCGGGTCCGCCAGCAGCCAGTGCTTGCCCGGATCTACCAGCAAGGCACTGGCCAGCAGCAACGCGCCGGAACCGCCGGGGGTGATGAGGATTCGCCGCGGATCGATGCTCAAACCGTAACGCTGCTGATAGAAGCTGGAAATGGCCTCACGCAGCTCGGGAATGCCACGGGCGGCGGTGTAGCGGGTTTTCCCCGCCGTCAGTGCGGCCTGGCCGGCCTGGATGATCGGCTCGGCGGTGGTGAAATCCGGTTCGCCGATTTCCAGGTGGATCACATCGTGGCCGGCAGCTTGCAGTTCATTGGCCCGCGCCAGCAGCGCCATGACATGGAACGGTTCGATCGCGCGACTGCGGGCACTGTAGGACTGAGCCATGAGCCTTCCTTCAACAGGGTAAAAAAACCGATTCTACCCAAGCGCAGGAACGAGCGAGAACCTAAAGCGGTCAGACGCGTTAAGACCTTGGCCACAAACGACCCATGCGAGTGCGCAAGGTTTGACTAAAATCATTAATTGATCAGGTCTCCAGCACCACCGGTCAAGGCTTTGCAATCATTTGCAAGCCCTTCGGGCCACTACCTCGACATCCGGGAGTAGCGCGGCCCGATTTGATCTGGTAAGTTCGCCCGCTTGCAGCCGCAGGGCCGGCAGGTGTCGGTGATGGAGCAATCCTGCGCAGATGGATTACAAGAGTAGAGGCGGTCCATTTCATGCCCACCCAAGCAAAGCAGCAAAATCAGTCGATCAGCGGCTTCGAACCCTACAAAGAAGTAAAGGGCGAGGAGTACATGGGCAAACCCATGCGCGCTCACTTCACCAAGATCCTGAACAAGTGGAAACAGGACTTGATGCAGGAAGTCGACCGCACGGTTGATCACATGAAAGACGAGGCGGCCAACTTCCCTGACCCGGCAGACCGTGCCAGCCAGGAAGAAGAATTCAGCCTTGAATTGCGCGCCCGTGACCGCGAGCGCAAGTTGATCAAGAAGATCGACAAGACGCTGCAATTGATCGAAGACGAAGAATATGGCTGGTGCGAGTCCTGCGGCGTCGAGATCGGCGTCAAGCGACTGGAAGCACGCCCTACCGCCGACATGTGCGTTGACTGCAAGACCCTGGCGGAAATCAAGGAAAAGCAAGTCGGCAAGTAATTGCGACTTGAACGAAGAACGGAGCGTGCGAACGCTCCGTTTTTGTTTCTGATATTTGCTGATGTTTATTGCGTCTTCGGAATCGCCTTCGCGAGCAAGCTTCGCTCCTACAGGAGATTGCGCCGGCCTTTGTAGGAGCGAAGTTTGCTCCGGGCGGCGATCCGACGAAGGCGGCTTCAAGCCATGCTCGAAACGATTGGACAGCCTGAAATCGCCTTATGACCGCCATCGCCCCCGCCTATATCGGACGCTTCGCCCCCACGCCAAGCGGCCATCTGCATTTCGGTTCGCTGGTCGCAGCGCTGGCCTCGTACCTCGACGCGCGCTCGGTGGGCGGGCGCTGGTTGATGCGCATGGAAGACCTCGATCCGCCACGGGAAGAACCCGGTGCCCAAGCGGCCATTCTCAAGGCGCTGGAAAGCTACGGTTTCGAGTGGGACGGCGAAATGGTCCGACAGAGCGACCGGCACGACGCCTACGCCGAAGTGCTCAATCGCCTGTTCAATCACGGCCTGGCCTACGCTTGCACGTGCTCGCGCAAACAACTGGAGCCGTATCACGGCATTTATCCGGGTTTGTGTCGCAATGCGGGCCATGGCACTGAAGATGCCGCCATTCGCTTGCGCGTGCCTGAGCTGGAATACCACTTCATCGACCGCGTGCAGGGCGAGTACCGCCAACACTTGGGCCGGGACGTTGGTGATTTCGTGATCCGCCGCCGCGACGGGCTCTACGCCTATCAACTGGCGGTGGTGCTCGATGATGCCTGGCAAGGCATCACCGACATCGTCCGTGGCGCCGACCTGCTGGACTCCACGCCACGTCAGCTCTATCTGCAGGAACTGCTGGGTTTTTCGCAACCGCGCTATCTGCACATCCCGCTGATTACCCAGCCTGACGGCAACAAGCTCGGCAAGTCCTACCGTTCGCCGCCGCTGACCGAAGACCAGGCAACACCGTTGTTGCTGCGCGCATTGCGCGCACTCGGGCAAAATCCCGGCACAGAGCTGGCGTACGCCACACCACGGGAAGTGCTGAACTGGGGCATTGCCCACTGGGACGCGCTGAAGATCCCGCGCACACTCAACCTGCCCGAAGCGCAACTACAGTGATCAGACTTGCAGTGGCGCGCCCATCCGTTACCATCGCCGCACGTTTTCGGGCACGCGCATAAAAAAGAGAGGCCGGGATGTACATCTATCGCTTGGTCCTGCTCCTGGTAGTGGGGATTTACCTGTTTTCCCCGGCCATCATGGATTGGTGGATCGACGCCACTGGCGCCTGGTATCGCCCGTATCTGCTCTGGCTGATTCTGATCGTCGTGACCTTCATCCTGCAGAGCCAAAAAGATGCCGATGAGCTTTAGCCTGACCCAGATGATCCTGATCAGCGCCGCGTACCTGGCGGTGCTGTTCGGCGTCGCCTGGATCAGCGAACGGGGCATGATCCCCCGGGCGATCATTCGCCACCCCCTGACTTACACCCTGTCGCTGGGCGTTTACGCCAGTGCCTGGGCGTTTTACGGCACGGTGGGCCTGGCCTATCAGTACGGCTACGGCTTTCTCTCCAGCTACCTTGGGGTTTCCGGGGCATTTCTGCTCGCGCCGGTGTTGCTGTATCCGATCCTGAAGATCACCCGCACGTATCAACTGTCGTCGCTGGCCGACCTGTTCGCGTTTCGCTTTCGCAGTACCTGGGCCGGCGCACTGACCACGATCTTCATGCTGATCGGCGTGCTGCCGTTGCTGGCCCTGCAGATTCAGGCCGTGGCGGACTCCATCGGTATCCTCACCCGCGAACCGGTGCAGCATCGCGTGGCGCTGAGCTTTTGCGCGCTGATTACGCTGTTCACGATTTTCTTCGGCTCGCGCCACATCGCCACCCGCGAGAAACACGAAGGCCTGGTGTTTGCCATTGCCTTCGAGTCGGTGATCAAGCTGATCGCCATTGGCGGCGTTGGTTTGTATGCGCTGTACGGCGTATTCGACGGCCCGCAACAGCTGGAACTGTGGCTGCTGCAAAACCAGACCGCCCTCGCCGCGCTGCACACGCCTTTGCAGGAAGGCCCGTGGCGCACGCTGTTGCTGGTGTTCTTCGCCTCGGCGATTGTGATGCCGCACATGTACCACATGACCTTTACCGAAAACCTCAACCCGCGCTCGCTGGTCAGCGCGAGCTGGGGCTTGCCGTTGTTCCTGCTGTTGATGAGCCTGGCGGTGCCGCTGATTCTCTGGGCCGGCCTGAAACTGGGGGCCACGACCAATCCGGAATACTTCACGCTGGGCATCGGTATTGCCGCCAACAGCAAAGCCTTGGCGCTGCTGGCGTATGTCGGCGGGCTATCGGCCGCCAGCGGGCTGATCATCGTCACCACCCTGGCCCTGTCCGGGATGGCGCTGAACCACCTGGTGCTGCCGCTCTATCAGCCACCGGCCGAAGGCAACATCTACCGCTGGTTGAAGTGGACACGTCGGGCGCTGATCGTCGCGATCATCATGGCCGGTTACGGCTTCTATCTGCTGCTGGGCGCAGAGCAAGACCTGGCCAACCTCGGCATCGTCGCGTTTGTGGCGACGTTGCAGTTCCTGCCGGGCGTGCTGTCCGTCCTGTACTGGCCGACCGCCAACCGCCGTGGCTTCATCGCCGGTTTGCTGGCAGGGATTCTGGTGTGGCTGGTGACCATGCTGTTGCCGCTGGTCGGCAACCTGCAAGGGTTCTATATCCCGCTGTTGAACATGATCTACGTGCTGGACGATACCAGCTGGCACATGGCCGCAATCGCCTCGTTGGCCGCCAACGTGCTGATGTTCACCCTGATTTCGCTGTTCACCAACGCCAGCCCCGAGGAAGCCAGCGCCGCCGAAGCTTGCGCCGTGGACAACGTGCGTCGCCCGCAACGTCGGGAGTTGCACGCCGCCTCGCCTCAGGAATTCGCCACGCAACTGGCCAAACCCTTGGGCGCCAAGGCAGCGCAGAAAGAAGTCGAACAAGCGCTGCGCGATCTCTACCTGCCGTTCGACGAGCGCCGGCCTTACGCCTTGCGCCGCTTGCGCGACCGGATCGAAGCCAACCTCTCCGGCCTGATGGGCCCGAGCGTGGCGCAGGACATGGTCGAGACCTTCCTGCCTTATAAGGCCGGCGGCGAAAACTACGTCACCGAAGACATTCACTTCATCGAAAGCCGCCTCGAGGATTACCACTCGCGCCTGACCGGCCTGGCTGCCGAACTCGACGCCCTGCGCCGCTATCACCGCCAGACCCTGCAGGAATTGCCGATGGGCGTTTGCTCGCTGGCCAAGGATCAGGAAATCCTCATGTGGAACAAAGCCATGGAGGAGCTGACCGGAATTGCCGCGCAGCGCGTGGTCGGTTCGCGCCTGAGCACCATCGCCGATCCGTGGAAAGAGCTGCTGCAAGGCTTCATCAATCTGCCGGACGAGCATTTGCACAAGCAACATCTGGCCCTTGATGGCCAGACCCGCTGGCTGAACCTGCACAAAGCGGCGATCGACGAACCGCTCGCGCCGGGCAACAGTGGTTTGGTATTGCTGGTGGAAGACCTCACCGAAACGCAGATGCTCGAAGACAAGCTGGTGCACTCCGAGCGTCTGGCCAGCATTGGTCGACTGGCTGCCGGCGTGGCCCATGAAATCGGCAACCCGATCACCGGCATCGCTTGCCTGGCGCAGAACCTGCGCGAAGAACGCGAAGACGATGGCGAGCTGAAGGAAATCAGCGGGCAGATTCTGGAACAGACCAAACGCGTATCGCGCATCGTCCAGTCGCTGATGAGTTTCGCCCACGCAGGCAGTCATCAGCACAACGACGAGCCCGTCTGTCTGGCCGAAGTGGCCCAGGACGCCATTGGTTTGCTGGCCCTGAACCGACGCAATTTCGAAGTGCAGTTCTACAACCTGTGCGACCCCGATCACTGGGTCGAAGGCGATCCGCAGCGACTCGCCCAGGTACTGATCAACCTGCTCTCAAACGCCCGTGACGCCTCGCCTCCCGGCAGCGCGGTGCGGGTAAAAAGCGAAGCCGGCGAACACACGGTCGACCTGATCGTGGAAGACGAAGGCAGCGGTATTCCATCGAGCATCATGGATAGATTGTTCGAACCTTTCTTCACCACCAAGGATCCTGGCGAAGGCACCGGTCTGGGCCTTGCACTGGTCTATTCCATCGTTGAAGAGCATTATGGACAAATCACCATCGACAGCCCGGCTGATGTTCAAAGCCAACGCGGCACCCGTATCCGGGTGACCTTGCCGCGTCATGTCGAAGCGACGTCCGCTGTGAACTGAGACCGTCGAGAGTATCGAATCAATGCCGCACATTTTGATCGTCGAAGACGAAACAATTATCCGCTCCGCCTTGCGCCGCCTGCTGGAACGTAACCAGTACCAGGTCAGCGAAGCCGGTTCAGTGCAGGAAGCACAAGAACGCTTCACCATTCCCACGTTCGACCTGATCGTCAGCGACCTGCGTTTGCCTGGCGCGCCGGGCACCGAGTTGATCAAACTCGGCCAGGGCACGCCGGTGCTGATCATGACCAGCTACGCCAGCCTGCGTTCGGCGGTCGACTCCATGAAGATGGGCGCGGTGGATTACATCGCCAAGCCTTTCGACCACGACGAAATGCTCCAGGCTGTCGCACGCATCCTGCGTGACCGGCAATCGGTACAGGCCAGCGGTGAACCTGCCGTCGGCAAAGCCGGCAATGGCGCGGCGAAACCGGGTGTCGACAACAGCAACGGCGAAATCGGCATCATCGGTTCGTGCCCGCCGATGCAGGATCTGTACAGCAAGATCCGCAAAGTCGCGCCGACCGATTCCAATGTCCTGATCCAGGGCGAGTCCGGTACCGGTAAAGAACTGGTGGCCCGCGCCCTGCACAACCTGTCCAGGCGCGCCAAGGCACCGATGATTTCGGTGAACTGCGCGGCGATTCCGGAAAGCCTGATCGAGTCCGAACTGTTCGGCCACGAAAAAGGCGCGTTCACCGGTGCCAGCGCCGGGCGTGCAGGCCTGGTGGAAGCGGCTGATGGCGGCACTTTGTTCCTCGACGAAATCGGCGAACTGCCACTGGAAGCCCAGGCCCGCTTGCTGCGCGTGTTGCAGGAAGGCGAAATTCGCCGGGTCGGTTCGGTCCAGTCGCAGAAAGTCGATGTGCGCCTGATCGCCGCGACTCACCGGGATCTCAAGAGCCTGGCGAAGATCGGCCAGTTCCGTGAAGACTTGTATTACCGCCTCCACGTGATCGCCCTGAAACTGCCGGCCCTGCGTGAGCGCGGTGCCGACGTCAACGAAATCGCCAATGCCTTCCTGGCGCGGCAGAGCGCGCGGGTCAACCGCACCGACCTGAAGTTCGCCGCGGACGCCGAGCAGGCAATTCGTCATTACTCCTGGCCGGGCAACGTGCGCGAACTGGAAAACGCGGTGGAACGCGCGGTCATCCTGTGCGAGAGCCCGGAAATTTCCGCCGAGCTGCTGGGCATCGACATTGAACTGAGCGACCTGGAAGACGACGAGTTCATCGGCCTGCCCCCGCAACAGGGCAACGGCGCCGGCAACAACAATCATGAGCCGACCGAAGACCTGTCACTGGAGGACTACTTCCAGCACTTCGTCCTCGAACATCAGGACCACATGACCGAAACCGAGCTGGCACGCAAACTGGGCGTCAGCCGTAAATGCCTGTGGGAACGCCGCCAACGCCTGGGCATTCCGCGGCGCAAGACCGGGGTGGCCAGCGAGAGCTGAGCGGGTAACACATGATTGTGTGAAGAAACTGTTACCCCAGTTTTTTCACGTAACAGAAACCGGGGCTTACGGTAACGAAGCCCCGGTTTTTTTTGGCCTCGAAAAAGCCCATCAAGTGACGTAACCCCTTGTTTTGCTAGGCTTCGCAAAAGTTGGCACGCACCCTGCTATATGTTTGGTACAAGAACAATAACAAGCAATGTACAAGACAATAAAAATAAGACGTATCGACTCACGCACAATAAAAACAAGACGGCATGAGGCGTAGCTAACTGATTCTTTTGGAGAGGCGTTGTATTTGGGGCTTGCCCCACGACCAGGCCGAGAACAACAAAAAACTGTCTTGAGACAGAGCCTGAACTGGTTGGATCGCAAGATCACTGCAGCACAGCGACCAAAGCAATCCGTTTGCTCTTGGCTCCCGATTGGGAGGGTCATGAAGGAAAACTTCATGACGCGGGCACTCAACAAAAACAAGAAGCCCGAAACCAATAACAAAAATAGAACATGCAACTACTTCTTGGGGAGCTTCGGCTCCCCTTGTAGTTTCTGGCGTTTACGCCCGTGCCAGACACGCCCTTCAAGCGCTTGCGCAGCTTCCTACACCATCCCCCGACTAAATGCTAGAATCCCCGCCCATCATGCGGTCATTCTTCGTTTTGGCCGAACATTCCTTCAAACAGTGCATCCCATGCTGAAGAAGCTGTTCCAGTCATTCCGTTCTCCCAAGCGTCATACGCAACACATCCGCAGCACGCCTGAAGTGCTTAACAGCGGCCAACACTCGCTGCAAAAGGCACAATTCAGCCGTTACGCGGTGAATATCGTCGAACGCCTGCAGAACGCCGGTTACCAGGCTTACCTGGTCGGCGGTTGTGTGCGTGACATGATGCTCGGCATCACACCAAAAGACTTTGACGTCGCCACCAGTGCCACCCCTGAACAGGTGCGCGCCGAATTCCGCAATGCGCGGATCATCGGCCGCCGCTTCAAACTGGTGCATATCCACTTTGGCCGCGAAATCATTGAAGTCGCGACCTTCCGCGCCAATCACCCGCAAAACGATGAAGAGGAAGACAGCAACCAGTCTTCCCGCAACGAGAGCGGGCGCATTCTGCGCGATAACGTCTACGGCACGCTGGAAGAGGACGCGCAACGCCGCGACTTCACCATCAACGCCCTGTATTACGATCCGGTCAGCGAGCGCATCCTCGACTACGCCAACGGCGTACACGACATCCGCAACCACCTGATCCGCCTGATCGGCGATCCGAAACAACGCTACCAGGAAGACCCGGTGCGGATGCTGCGCGCCGTGCGTTTCGCCGCCAAGCTGAATTTCGGCATCGAAAAACACAGCGCCCTGCCGATCCGCGACCTGGCACCGATGCTGCGCGAGATCCCGTCGGCCCGTCTGTTCGAAGAAGTGCTCAAGCTGTTCCTCTCCGGCCACGCCGCGGACACCTTCGAGATGCTGGTCGACCTGCAGCTGTTCGATCCGCTGTTCCCGGCCAGTGCCGAGGCGCTGGAATACAACCCGACGTACACCCACACCCTGATCAGCGAAGCGCTGATCAACACCGACCTGCGCATCAAGCAGAACAAACCGGTGACCCCGGCGTTCCTGTTTGCAGCCCTGCTGTGGCCTGCCCTGCCCGCCCGCGTGCTGCGCTTGCAGGAACGTGGCATGCCGCCGATTCCGGCGATGCAGGAAGCGGCGCACGAGCTGATTGCCGAACAGTGCCAGCGGATCGCGATTCCAAAACGCTTCACCATGCCGATCCGCGAGATCTGGGACATGCAGGAACGCCTGCCGCGCCGCAGCGGCAAACGCGCCGACCTGTTGCTGGACAACCCGCGCTTCCGCGCCGGTTACGACTTTTTGCTGCTGCGCGAAAGCGCTGGCGAACAGACCGATGGCCTGGGCGAATGGTGGACGGATTATCAGGACGCCAACGACAGCGAACGTCGTGACATGATCCGCGACCTCAGCGGCAAGGAAGACGGCACTGGCGCACCACGCAAACGTCGCCGCAGCGGCGGTGCCAAGCGCAAACGTGCAGCCGGCGCACCGAGCACCACGGGCGAGTAAGCATGGAACGCATCTACATCGGCATGGGCAGCAACCTGGCTGACCCCGCCGAACAATTGCGCAGCGCCGTCGAAGCGCTGGCGCGGTTGCCGCAGACCGAACTGGTCGGGGTTTCCGGGTTTTATCAGAGCGACTCGCTGCTGCCTGGCCAACCGCGTTACACCAACGCAGTGGCCGCCCTCGACAGCACGCTTGCCCCGCTGGAGCTGCTCGATGCGCTGCAAGCCATCGAGAACGGACAGGGTCGCGAGCGTCTTGAGCGCTGGGGGCCACGCACGCTTGATCTCGACATCCTGCTGTTCGGTGATCGGCTGATCGACGAGCCACGCCTCAAAGTGCCCCACTACCATATGCAGGAACGCGCGTTCGTTCTGTACCCGTTGGCCGAATTGGCGCCGGTGGATTTGCGGTTGGCCGATGGCCGTACCTTGGCCGAACTGCTTCAGGCCTGCCCGTTCGTCGGGTTGGAACGCTTGCCCTGACCTCCGCCATCCCCCTGTAGGAGCGAAGCTTGCTCGCGAAAGCGGTGTAACAGTCGACATAAATATTGAATGTCACACCGCTTTCGCGAGCAAGCTTCGCTCCTACAAAATCTAATGCCCCGCTAGATTGCGGCTGCTGAATCGCATCAGTTACTTCGGTAACACCCCACGCGTAACAATGCGGTAACACACGCAATTGACTTCCCGAGTTCTCCTCACGACTATAGGCGTCCCGCTGCCGCCAACACGGCGTTAAAGGGCGCAATCCAGGCCTTAAAAGCACGACAACAGACCGTGCGCCTGTATTTAACGAAGAATCACGCGCGTTACTCGCAGTAGTTTCCACAGCGCCTGAATGAGGAACTTTTCATGCCAGCCATCACCCTGACCACTCTGCAAGGTCTCAAGCAAAAAGGTGAAAAAATCACCATGCTGACCTGCTATGACGCGACCTTCGCCCACGCCTGCAATGAAGCTGGCGTCGAAGTGCTGCTGGTGGGCGACTCCCTCGGCATGGTTCTGCAAGGTCACGACAGCACCCTGCCGGTGACCACCGCCGAGATGGCTTACCACGTCGCCGCAGTCAAACGCGGTAACACCGACGCGTTTATCCTCGCCGACCTGCCCTTCATGGCCTACGCCACTATCGAACAAACCATGACCAACAGCGCCCAGTTGATGCAGGCCGGTGCACACATGGTCAAGGTCGAAGGTGCGCTGTGGCTGGCGGACTCGATCCGTCTGCTGGCCGAGCGCGGCATCCCGGTGTGCGCGCACATGGGCCTGACGCCGCAATCGGTGAACATTCTGGGCGGTTACAAAGTCCAGGGCCGTAGCGAGAACCAGGCACGGCAGATGCGCGCCGACGCCATCGCCCTGGAACAGGCCGGTGCCGCCATGCTGCTGCTCGAATGCGTGCCGAGCGAACTGGCTCAGGAAATCACCCAGGCAGTGGGGATTCCGGTGATCGGCATCGGTGCCGGCAGCGGTACCGACGGCCAGGTCCTGGTGCTGCACGACATGCTCGGCCTGTCGATCACTGGCCGAGTGCCAAAGTTCGTGAAGAACTTCATGAACGGCCAAACCAGCATTCACGCGGCCCTGAGCGCTTATGTCACTGAAGTCAAAGCGGCGACTTTCCCTGGTATCGAACACGGATTCTCTGCATGAACACCGTAAAAACCGTACGCGAATTGCGGGCCGCCGTGGCCCGCGCCCGCAGTGAAGGCAAGCGCATCGCCTTCGTACCGACCATGGGCAACCTGCACAGCGGTCATATCGCGCTGATTACCAAGGCCTCCCAGCGGGCGGACTTCGTGGTCGCGAGTATTTTCGTCAACCCGCTGCAATTCGGCGCCGGCGAAGACCTCGACAAGTACCCGCGCACCCTGGCAGCGGACCAGGAACAACTGCTCGAGGCCGGTTGCCACTTGTTGTTCGCGCCCGCCGTAGAAGAAATGTACCCCGACGGCATGACCGGCCAGACCCGCGTCAGCGTTCCACAACTGTCCGAAGGCCTGTGCGGCGCCAGCCGTCCGGGGCATTTCGAAGGCGTGGCGACGGTGGTCAGCAAACTGTTCAACATGGTTCAGCCGGACCTGGCGATCTTTGGCCAGAAAGATTTCCAGCAACTGGCCGTGATTCGCGCGCTGGTGCATGACCTGAACATGCCGATCCAGATCATCGGCGAGCCGACGGTCCGTGCGGCCGATGGGCTGGCATTGTCATCGCGCAACGGCTTTCTCAGTGAAGAACAGCGGGCCGTGGCGCCGGTTGTGTATCGCACGCTGACCTCGATTGCTGATGCCATTAAACAGGGTGAGCGCGATTTTCCGGCGTTGATCGCCGCACAGACCAAACAGCTTGAAGCTGCGGGTTTGCGCACCGACTACCTGGAAATCCGCCATGCGCTGACCTTGCGCCCGGCGACGGCGGAAGATCGGGACCTGGTGATTCTGGTGGCAGCGTTCCTCGGCACCACGCGGTTGATCGACAACCTGCACCTGAACCTCGACGCACCCGTCTGAACACCACAACCCCTCTGTAGGAGCGAAGCTTGCTCGCGAAAGCATCGCGTCATTCGACATCTGCATCGACTGACACGGCGCCTTCGCGAGCAAGCTTCGCTCCTACAGGGAGTTGCGTTGCCTCGCCGCTGTATTGCTGCCCACAATCGCTTCGGGCAAACTGCCCGCCGTTCGATTCCGACCTGGGAAAACACTCATGCACGCCATCATGCTCAAGGCCAAGCTGCATCGCGCCGAAGTCACCCACGCAGTACTCGATTACGAAGGTTCTTGCGCCATCGACGGCGAATGGCTGGACTTGTCCGGCATCCGTGAATACGAACAGATCCAGATCTACAACGTCGACAACGGCGAACGCTTCACCACCTACGCCATTCGTGGCGAAGAAGGCTCGCGCATGATCTCGGTCAATGGCGCCGCCGCCCACAAGGCCAAGGTCGGTGACCGTGTGATCATCTGTGCTTACGCTCACTACAGCGAAGCCGAGCTGCTCAACTTCAAGCCGCGCATGCTCTACATGGCACCGGGTAACGAGCTGAGCCACACCAGCAATGCCATTCCGGTTCAGGTCGCCTGACCGAACCTTCTCTTCCGTTTGTCGGACCGTTCCCTGCTTCATGTACAAAAAAGTACCGGGAACGGGTCAGACAAAGTCAAGACAGATCGCAGCGCGAGGTTTACTGTATTCGCCCTGTGCCATGAAATCGTGTCGACGCAGTTGACCGGACGCCCACCCACGGCGCTCCGGGATTTTTAGTGTTCAAAAGGCCGTTCAAGTAAAAAGGAAACCCGCAGCGATGGCGTACTACCGCACTCCTCAAGACGTGACCGCTCTGCCCGCCTGGCAGGCGCTGAATGACCACCGCCAAGCCATGCAGGATTTCAGCATGCGCGAAGCCTTCAATGCCGATCCGCAGCGCTTTACCCAATTCACCCTCAGCAGCTGCGGCCTGTTTCTCGACTACTCGAAGAACCTGATCAACGCCGAGACCCGCAATCTGCTGGTGGGCCTGGCCAATGAAGTTGACCTCAAGGGCGCGATCAAGGCGCTGTTCGAAGGCGAAATCGTCAACTCCTCCGAAGGACGCCCGGCCCTGCACACCGCGCTGCGCCGCCCAGTGGGCGAGAAGCTGTCGGTCAACGGCGTCAACGTGATGCCCGAAGTACACAAGGTCTTGAACAAGATCACCGACCTCGTGGGCCGTATCCACGACGGTCTGTGGCGCGGTTACACCGAGAAGCCGATCACCGACGTGGTGAACATCGGCATCGGTGGCTCGTTCCTCGGCCCAGAGCTGGTATCCGAAGCCCTGCTGTCCTACGCCCAGAAAGGCGTGCGCTGCCATTACCTGGCGAACATCGACGGCACCGAGCTTCATGAACTGACCATGAAGCTGCGCGCCGAGACCACGCTGTTTATCGTTTCGTCGAAGTCCTTCAACACCCTCGAAACCCTGAAAAACGCCCAGGCCGCTCGCGCCTGGTACCTGGCTCAAGGTGGTTCGGAAGCCGAGCTGTATCGTCACTTCATCGCGGTCTCGAGCAACAACGCCGCCGCCGTGGCGTTCGGTATCCGCGAAGAAAACATCTTCCCGATGTGGGATTGGGTCGGCGGCCGTTATTCGCTGTGGTCGGCCATCGGTTTGCCGATTGCCCTGGCCATCGGCATGTCGAACTTCAAGGAACTGCTGTCCGGTGCCTACACCATGGACCAGCATTTCCAGAGCGCGCCATTCGAACAGAACATGCCGGTGCTGCTGGCGTTGCTCGGTGTCTGGTACGGCAACTTCTGGGGCGCGCAAAGCCACGCGATCCTGCCGTACGACCACTACCTGCGCAACATCACCAAACACTTGCAACAGCTGGACATGGAATCCAACGGCAAGAGCGTGCGCCAGGACGGCACGCCGGTGTCCACTGATACCGGTCCGGTGATCTGGGGTGGCGTGGGCTGCAACGGTCAGCACGCATATCACCAGTTGCTGCACCAAGGCACCCAACTGATTCCGGCCGACTTCATTGTGCCGATCGTCAGCTTCAACCCGGTGTCCGATCACCACCAGTGGCTGTACGCCAACTGCCTGTCGCAAAGCCAGGCACTGATGCTCGGCAAGACCCGCGCCGAGGCCGAATCCGAGCTGCGTGACAAAGGCATGGCCGAAGCCGACGTGCAGAAACTCGCGCCGCACAAGGTGATCCCGGGCAACCGTCCGAGCAACACCCTGGTGGTCGAACGCATCAGCCCGCGTCGTCTCGGCGCACTGGTGGCGATGTACGAACACAAAGTCTTCGTGCAAAGCGTGATCTGGGGCATCAACGCCTTCGACCAGTGGGGCGTGGAGCTGGGCAAAGAGCTGGGCAAAGGCGTCTACAACCGTCTGGTCGGCAGCGAAGAAACCCCGGCTGACGATGCTTCCACCCAAGGGCTGATCAACTATTTCCGCGGTCGTCACCGCGGTTAATCTGACGCCACTCCTACAGACGGTACTAACCTTGTAGGAGCCGGCTTGCTGGCGATAGCGGTGTGTCATTCAACATTTTTGTCGACTGATACGCCGCTATCGCCAGCAAGCCGGCTCCTACGAGGGTCGCGTAGCTCCCCTCTTGTCGCAAAAACAAGAAGAAGGAACCGTCATGTTCGATATCAGCACGTTCCCCAAAGCCGATGCCGTCCGCCGGGCCGCACACCTCAGTCAAGACGACTACAAGCGCCTGTACCGTCAATCCATCGAGCACCCCAGTGAATTCTGGGCTGAACAGGCCACACGCTTCCTCGACTGGAGCACACCGTGGAAAACCGTCCAGCGCTATGACCTGAAAACCGGCGAAGCCAGCTGGTTTGCCGGCGGAAAATTAAACGTCAGCTACAACTGCATCGACCGCCACCTGGAAAAACGCGGCGATCAGATCGCAATCCTCTGGGAAGGCGATGACCCCGCCGAATCGGCCCAGATCACTTACAAAAAACTGCATCACAACGTCTGCCGCCTGGCCAATGTGCTCAAAAGCCGTGGCGTGAAGAAAGGTGACCGCGTGTGCATTTACATGCCGATGATCCCCGAAGCCGCCTACGCCATGCTCGCCTGCACGCGAATCGGTGCGGTGCATTCGGTGGTGTTTGGCGGTTTCTCCCCGGACTCGGTGCGCGACCGCATTCTCGATGCCGACTGCCGCACCGTGATCACCGCCGATGAAGGCGTGCGCGGCGGCAAATTCGTACAGCTCAAGCAGAAAGTCGACCAGGCGCTGAAAAGTTGCCCGAACGTCAGCACCGTGATCGTGGTCGAGCGCACCCAAGGCGATGTCGACTGGGTCGAAGGCCGCGACCTCTGGTATCACCAGGCCCTGCGCGACGTCGACGACAATTGCCCGCCGGAACCCATGGACGCCGAAGATCCGCTGTTCATCCTCTACACCTCCGGCAGCACCGGCAAACCCAAAGGCGTGTTGCACACCACCGGCGGTTACTTGCTGCAAGCGGCGATGACCTTCAAATACGTGCTCGACTACCGCGACAACGAAGTCTTCTGGTGCACCGCCGATGTCGGCTGGGTCACCGGCCACAGTTACATCGTCTACGGCCCGCTGGCCAACGGCGCGACCACGCTGATCTTCGAGGGCGTGCCGAGCTACCCGAGCAGTTCGCGCTTCTGGCAGGTGATCGACAAGCACCACGTGAACATCTTCTACACCGCCCCCACCGCCCTGCGCTCGCTGATGCGCGAAGGCCCCGAACCGCTGAAGGAAACGTCCCGCGCGAGCCTCAGATTACTCGGCAGCGTCGGTGAGCCGATCAACCCGGAAGCGTGGGATTGGTATTTCAACGTCGTCGGCGAACAGCGTTGCCCGATCGTTGACACCTGGTGGCAGACCGAAACCGGCGGCATCATGCTCAGCCCGCTGGTGAGCGCACAGCGGATCAAACCCGGCTGCGCCACGCAACCGATGTTCGGGGTGCAGCCGGTGTTGCTCGACGAAGTGGGCAAGGAAATCAAAGGCGCCGGCAGCGGCGTGCTGGCGATCAAATCCAGCTGGCCGGCGCAGATCCGCAGTGTCTACGGCGATCCGCAACGGATGGTCGACACCTATTTCAAACCCTACCCTGGCTACTATTTCACCGGCGACGGCGCGCGGCGCGACGAGGACGGCGATTACTGGATCACCGGGCGCATTGACGACGTGATCAACGTTTCCGGCCACCGCATCGGCACCGCCGAAGTGGAAAGCGCGCTGGTGCTGCACGACAGCATCGCCGAAGCGGCGGTGGTCGGTTACCCTCACGACGTCAAAGGCCAGGGCATCTATGCCTTTGTCACGCCCATGAACGGTACCGACCCCACCGATGAACTGAAGAAGGAATTGCTGGCCCACGTCAGCAAGGAAATCGGCAGTTTTGCCAAACCGGACCTGATCCAGTGGGCCCCGGCCTTGCCGAAAACCCGTTCGGGCAAGATCATGCGACGGATTCTGCGCAAGATCGCCTGTAATGAGCTGGACAGCCTGGGCGACACCTCGACGTTGGCCGACCCGAGCGTGGTTCAGGATCTGGTGGATAAACGCTTGAACCAATAACGTGTGCACGCCTTGCCCTTGTAGGAGCCGGCTTGCTGCGGGCGGCGTTCCGACGATTGCGGCGTATCAATCGACAAAAATGTTGAATGACACACCGCTATCGTCGGAACGCCGCCCGCAGCAAGCCGGCTCCTACAGGGGGAGATTGGCGCTCCCCTTTTTTTCAGCAATGAGTCGCCATGGAATTCATCCGCAGCCGCATCGAAACCCAGGTCATGAGCCTCACCGGCCTGTCCCTCGGCAAGCTCGACCTGGAAAACCCCAAGGGTGATCCCGGCCTGTTCGGCCCTGATTCGGTCAGTTGGCAAGTTCACGGCGACTTCAGCAGCATGCTCATCGGCGGCATCAGCGCGTTGATGCTGCAAGCCCTGCACCCCTTGGCGCTGGCCGGGGTCTGGGACCATTCGAATTTTCGCGAGGACATGCTCGGTCGCCTGCGCCGCACCGGGCAGTTCATTTCCGGCACCACCTTCGGCTCGCGCAAAGATGCCGACTGGCTGATCGAGAAAGTCCGCACCATCCACCTGCAAGTGACCGGCACCGCGCCGGATGGCCGGCCTTACGCCGCCAGTGATCCCGACTTGTTGACCTGGGTGCACGTGGCCGAAGTCAGCAACTTCCTCGCGGCGCATTTGCGTTATCGCAACCCACACCTTTCGCTGGCCGATCAGGACCGTTACTACGATGAAATCGCCTTGGTCGCCGAACGCCTGGGCGCGCGTGACGTACCGCGTTCGCGACAGGAAACGGCCGAATACCTTGAGCGCATTCGTCCGCAATTGCTGTGCGACGAGCGCAGTCGCGAGGTGCTGAGACTGTTGTTGAACGCACCCTCCCCGAGCCGTCTGGCCAAGCCGTTCGGTGGGTTGATGATGCAGGCAGGCATTGACCTGCTGCCGGATTGGGCCAGCGACATGCTCGGTGTGCGCCAAAGTGCCCTGCAACGCAAACTGATCCGCGCCAGCGTCAACCGCAGCGCACCGATGCTGCGCTGGGCCGTGCGTAATGGCTCGGTGCATCGGGCGAAGCGACGGATGGGACTACCAACCTGATCCCCTTGTAGGAGCGAGGCTTGCCCGCGAAGAACGATAACGCGGTGTATCCGCCAGACCGTGCGGCATTCTTCGCGGGCAAGCCTCGCTCCTACAAGTCCTCTCGTGCGCAAGCTGTTAAACTCCCGCGCCAAATTCCCTCCCCTGCAAGGCGCCCAGCATGTCTTCCTTGAATCAGGCGCTGTGCGCCGCCCTCGAACATCGCCAGGACCTGCTTGCCGAACTGCATCAGCAAGGCACCGATTGCTATCGCCTGTTCCACGGCAGCCAGGAAGGCGCCGGCGGCCTGACCATCGACCGCTACGGCCCACAGTTGTTGGTGCAGAGCTTTCATCAGGCGCTGGAGCGCGACGCCCTGCTGCAAGTGCATGAAACGATCAACCAACATCTGGGCCTCGATACCCTGCTGGTCTACAACGACCGCTCCAGGGGCAACTCGCGCATCGACCGTGAAGACACGGTCTACCGCGCCGACGAAGCCGCCCTGCAAGACTTGGTCGGTCACGAATGGGGCCTGAATTACCGGGTTCGCGGCCGCCACGCCGGCCAGGATCCGCTGCTGTTTCTCGACCTGCGCAACACCCGCGGCTGGGTCAAGGATCACAGCAAGAACAAAAGCGTGCTGAACCTGTTTGCCTACACCTGCGGCGTCGGCCTGAGCGCTGCGGCCGGTGGCGCGAGCGAGGTGTGCAACCTGGACTTCGCCGAGGGCAACCTGGCGGTCGGTCGCGAAAACGGTCTGCTCAATCCGCAATTGCCGACCATGCAATTCATCCAGTCCGATTATTTCCCGGCCATTCGCCAACTCGCCGGCCTGCCCATCAGCCAGCGTCGCGGGCAGAAACTGCCGAGCTATCAACGCCTGGAACAACGTCAATACGATCTGGTTTTGCTGGACCCACCGGCCTGGGCCAAGAGCGCTTTCGGCACCGTCGACCTGCTGCGCGACTACCAGAGCCTGCTCAAGCCCGCGCTGCTGACCACCGCCGACAATGGCGTGCTGATCTGCTGCAACAACCTGGCAAAAGTCAGCATGGACGACTGGCGCGAACAGGTTTTGCGCTGCGCCGAGAAGGCCGGCCGCCCGGTGCGCGAATGGACTGTGATGAAACCGGGCGCCGATTTCCCGTCCATGGATCAACAGCCGCCGCTGAAAACACTGATCCTGCAGCTCTGAATCACGTGAGATAAATCTGAAAAATCCTGGGCTGAGCGATTACTTCGGAACCGGATTGGCGTGCCATACTCCAAGGCACTCCGATTCAGACAGATGAAGCCGCACATGCCCAAAGGATTGATCCGCGCTATCGGCGCCTTGTTGACTGCTCTGGCCCTCTACAGCCTGCTGGGGTTTCTGATTTTACCGGGCATCGCATTGCGGGTGGCCAACCAGCAACTGGCCAACTACGCGACGACGCCCGCCACTATTCAGCGAATCGAACTCAACCCGTTCAGCCTGGAAGTCACCCTTTGGGGCCTGATCATCGGCGAACCGGGCAAGGAACAGGTCGGTTTCGAACGGCTTTACGCCAACCTGCAGATCGACAGCCTCTGGACCAAGGCGCTGCACCTGTCCGATATCGAACTGGACAAGCCAAAGACCGAAATCCTTTTCGGCAAGGACGGCAAACTCAACTTGCTTGGTCTGTTCAAACTGCCGGCGAGCGAGCCGACGCCGGCCGACCCGGACGCCAAACCGTTTCCGCTGCGCGTAGAGCGGATCAAACTGGTCGGCGGCGCCCTGCACTTCAAGGATGACCGTCCCAGCGAAGCCATCGAGTTCCTCTACGACAAACTCGATTTCGAGCTGAACAACCTCAGCACTCTGCCCGATGACAATGCCGACATGACCCTTGTGGCCATCGGCCCGAACGGTGGGCAGATCGACTGGACCGGTAACTTCAGCCTCATCCCGATCGCCTCCGAAGGTAAGCTGAAAATCACCGACGGACAGATGAAAACCTTTTGGCCCTATGTGCGTGACGCGTTGCCGCTGGTGCTGGAAAACGGCGTGCTGAACCTGAGCACCGACTACAAACTCAACCTGTCCAAGGAAACCGAGCTGCTGCTGAACAACGTCGCAGTTAGCGTAGCGCCCTTCGCGATCAAGGCTCCGGACGGTCGACCTCTGGCGAAACTCGCGCGACTGGACATCACCGACACCACGGTTGATCTGGCCAAACAACAAGTTGTCGTCGGCAAGATCCGCAGCAACAAACTGGAAACCTGGGCAGCACTGGAAGCCGACGGGCAACTCGACTGGCAGAAGCTGTTCGCCAGCCAACCGTCCAAGGCCGCCGCCAAAGCCAAAGCCGAACCGGCCAGCACGCCAGCGGCCGCCGACTCGCCGGAAACACCCGCCGCGCCAAGCAAACCTTGGCAAGTGCTGTTGAAAGATGTGCAGTTGCGCGATTACCAGGTACACCTGGCTGACCGCAAAACGCAACCCGCCGTGACGCTGGACCTGACCCCGCTGAACCTGGACCTGCAAAATTTCGACAGCCTCAATGGCTCGCCTTTTACCCTCAAGCTCGACACCGGCGTGGGCAAACAAGGCAAGATCACCGCCGAGGGCGAGGTCAATCTCGCTCCCGTCAGCGCCAAATTGAACGTGCAGACCAAGGACATCGACCTGCGGGTCGCCCAGTCCTACATCACCCCGTTCATTCGCCTTGAACTGCGCAGCGGCATGCTCGGCAGCGATCTGGCGGTCAACCTGAAAAGCACCGAGCCGTTGGCGTTCAGCGTCACAGGACGGGCGCAGATCGATCAACTGCACACCCTCGACACCCTGAAAACCCGCGACTTTCTCAAGTGGCAGCAGGTGGTGGTCGAAGGCCTGAATTATCAGCACGGCGACAGCCTGTCCATCGACAAGGTCAACCTGTTCCAGCCCTACGTGCGTTTCATGATCAACGATGACCGCACCACCAACATCGATGACCTGCTGATCCCGCAACCGCCCGATTCCGGCGCAAAAACCGCTGCGGCCAAACCCGTCAGCAAGGACAAACCGCTGGGCATTCACATCGGTGGCATTGCCATCAATGACGGTTCGGCCAACTTCGCCGACTTCAGCCTGACCCCGAACTTCGCCACCGCCGTGCAACAGCTCAACGGCCAGATCGGCACCATCGACAGCCGTCAGGCGAAACCGGCGACCGTCGACATCAAGGGCAAGGTCGATCGCTACGCGCCGGTGACCATCAAAGGTTCGGTCAACCCGTTCGACCCGATGGCCCGCCTCGACATCGCCACCAGTTTCAAACGGGTGGAACTGACCACGCTGACGCCCTACTCCGGCAAGTTCGCCGGCTACCGTATCCGCAAGGGTCGACTCAACCTCGACCTGCATTACCTGATTACCAAAGGCCAGCTCAAGGCTGAAAACAAAGTGGTTGTCGAGCAATTGCAACTGGGTGAAAAGGTCGACAGCCCCGACGCTGTCAGCCTGCCGCTGAAACTGGCGATTGCCCTGCTCAAGGATGTCGACGGCAAGATTTCCATCGAACTGCCGGTGAGCGGCGACCTCAACAATCCGCAGTTCAGCATCATGCCGATTGTCTGGCAGACCCTGCGTAACCTGATCGTCAAAGCTGCTGCCGCACCGTTCAAAATGATTGGCGGGCTGGTCAGTGGT
This sequence comes from Pseudomonas sp. IT-P44, assembly GCF_949768225.1. Taxonomy (NCBI): domain Bacteria; kingdom Pseudomonadati; phylum Pseudomonadota; class Gammaproteobacteria; order Pseudomonadales; family Pseudomonadaceae; genus Pseudomonas; species Pseudomonas sp. IT-P44. The sequence continues at coordinate 39,866 of NZ_CATKQM010000008.1, forward strand.
GGTTCGGAAGACTTGGGTACGGTGTCGTTCGCGCCGGGCTCGAGCGATCTGAGCAAGGACGCCGAGGGTTCGCTGGTCAAACTGTCCAATGCACTCAAGGAACGTCCGGCCCTGCGCCTGGAGATCGAAGGCACCGCTGCCGCCAGCAGCGATGGCCCGCTGATCGCCGAGCAACGCCTGGAACGGGAATACCAGTACAACTACTACAAAATGCTCCAGCGTCGCGGCGACAAAGTGCCGGCGCAGGCCTCGTTGCTGCAAGTACCGGACGGCGAGAAAGGTCCGCTGCTGGAAGGCATCTACCGCACCCGCCTGAAAACCCAGCCACCCGCCGAATGGAAGGACCTGGGCAAGGAAGAACGCACCGCAAAAATGCGCGCAGACGTGATCAAGTTCTGGAGCACCAGCGACGTGCTCTTGCGCCAGCTGGGCCAGGATCGCGCCAGCAGCATCAAGGATTATCTGGTCGACAAGGGTCAGTTGGCCGATGACCGCGTGTACTTCATCGATGCCAGCCTCGGCGAAGCAGAAAGTGACGGTCGGGTGGTAACGCCGTTGCACCTGGATGCCGAGTGATGATCAGGCGATTGCTGATCAGCCTGACACTGGCAATGGCGGCCAGTCAGGCCTCGGCCGCCGATACCCTGCGCTGCGGCAGTCAGTTGGTCAGCGTCGGCGACCGGTCCAGCGAAGTCCTGCAGAAGTGTGGAGAGCCGGTCAGTCGAGACCTGTTGGGCTACAAGCGCAGCGCCAACCGCCGGGAAGAATTCCAGGTCGAGGAATGGACCTACGGGCCCAATGGCGGGATGTATCAATACCTGCGGTTTGAAGGCAATCGCTTGAAGCAGATCACCAGCAAGCGCGGAAACTGACACACAGGCCCTCTGTAGGAGCCGGCTTGCTGCGGGCGGCGTTCCGACGATTGCGGTGTGTCAGTCGACGAAACTGTTTACTGACACACCGCAATCGTCGGAACGCAGCCCGCAGCAAGCCGGCTCCTACAGTTTGGTTTTGTGGTGGCCCAGAATAGAACAGGCCCCGGACACGAATGTCAGGGGCCTGTAATGGCCACATCCTTGTAGCCGTCGCATGAACTCTCAAGTGGCGGCAGACGCATGACTCGGCTCGTCTACCGCGCCTTCTCCCGTTCAGGCGAGAAGTCTTGCCTTACTCGGCTTTCAGGCCGTCAGCGGAGACCGCCTGGACGCCTTTGATTTTCTTGGCGATGGCCACGGCGGTGGCTTTCTGAGCGTCAGTCACCGCGACGGTGGACGACAGGGATACAACACCTTTGTTGGTTTCAACCTTGATATCGGTACCAGGGATGCCTTTTTCGGTTACCAGGTCAGCTTTGACTTTGGTGGTGATCCACGTATCGGAAGTGGCTTCTTTAGCCTTGGTCACTTCACCGGCAGCCAGCACCATTGGGGCTTGGGTAGCCTGGGTTTGAGCGAATGCAGCGTTGGCCATGGTCAGGGTCAGCGCGGTAGCAGTAGCGGCAGCGATAGCGAACTTCTTCATACGAGTAACTCCTGTTTTTTCATAAAGTCTGCTGCGTGTCTTGTCAGCAGGGTTACTGGGTATAGTGCGAACGCTGTGCCAACTTTGAAACAGTTACTAACCCCTTACAAATCAACAACTTAAAAAATCGACTGATTTTCGGAATCATGCAAATTGCATGACTTCGCCATTCTCTACATGCAAGTTGCAGGTTTTAACGTGGGCCTAAGGCCATGAATTTGTGAGGTTTTCCAAATCTCACCAAGAAGCGCAGCGAATTGGGAGTTTCCCCCAAAAAAAAATGCCCCATCCGACGACGGGGCATTCTTCTATCTAGCCGTTTTCAGCATTAAGTTGCAGAGGCTGTGCAACCAGGCGGTGCGTAATCGGCTGTCACGCCGGTCGCGCATGACCAGCCTGCAGTGGCGCTGCGAGTCAGCGTGATGGTTTTACCTGCCACAGGGGCCGGTGCTTTCTGCAGGGTGCAGACAATGGTGCCAGCGCCTGAGGCAACCGTGCCGGTGACAGCAATTGCACAGTTCTGCGTCGTCGTGCCGGCGCCCGTCAGTGTGGTGGGTTCTGCCGTGCCGGCATTCATCAGGTCTTCAAACGAAACCTTCAATGCTGAAATCTCCGCCAACCCCGCCGTCACTTTCGCCCGGGCCTGATACTTCGAGTAAGCCGGCAACGCAAACGTCGCCAGAATCCCGATGATCGCCACCACGATCAACAATTCGATAAGCGTAAAACCTTTCTGAGCACTCATAGACAAGCTCCATGCATGAGTCGAAATCTCATGATCTGAACCAGTCTCAGCACAGCCCATGCCAAGCCCGTTACCCCCTGTTAGCGGGGCGCGAGAACGACGCTAGGCCTTGTCCTGCCCTCAGGATCCGCACTATCTGACACTTTTTGTCACCAGAGCAGCGCTGGTTTGGCGTCATCGGTTGACTAGGCTATAAGTCATGAACTGTCTGTGTCCGGTATCCCCATGAATGACATCGCCCTTAGCGGTCTGGCCAAGCAATTGGTGCTTGCCGAGCTGCTCACCGACCAAAGCGCGCAACAGGCGTATCAGCAAGCCCAACGTCATAAAATCTCCCTGGTCAGTTATCTGGTGCAGAACAAACTGGTGAAAAGCCGCCAGGTCGCCGAGATCGCCTCGGAGCATTTCGGCATGGCACTGCTCGACCTCAACTGCCTGGACAAGGAAACCCAACCCAAGGGCCTGGTCAGCGAAAAACTGGTTCGCCAGCACCACGCCCTGCCCCTCTGGCGGCGTGGCAACAAGTTGTTCGTGGGGGTTAGCGACCCGACCAATCACCAGGCCATCAACGACATCCAGTTCAGCACCGGGCTGAACACCGAAGCCATCCTGGTAGAGGACGACAAGCTCAGCGATGCCATCGAGAAGTTCTTCGACAGCCATGCCAGCGGACTGGAAGACATGGCCGACGTCGACCTCGATGGCATGGACATCGAGTCGATCGATGACCACCAACAGGACGCCATCGCCGGACAGGATGCCGACGACGCGCCGGTGGTGCGCTTCGTTCACAAGATGCTGCTGGACGCGATCAGGAGTGGCTCTTCCGACCTGCATTTCGAGCCCTACGAAAAAACCTACCGCGTGCGGATGCGCACCGACGGCATGCTGCGTGAAGTCGCCAAGCCGCCGATTCAACTGGCCAACCGCATCGCCGCCCGCCTGAAAGTCATGGCCAGCCTCGACATCTCCGAGCGGCGCAAACCCCAGGACGGGCGGATCAAGATGCGCCTGTCGAAGAGCAAGTCCATCGACTTCCGGGTCAATACCCTGCCGACCCTGTGGGGCGAGAAAGTGGTGATCCGGATCCTTGATCCATCGAGCGCGCAAATGGGCATCGACGCCCTCGGCTACGAGCCCGACCAGAAAGACCTCTACATGGCCGCGCTGAAGCAGCCGCAGGGGATGATTCTGGTGACCGGCCCCACGGGGTCGGGCAAGACCGTGTCGCTCTACACCGGCCTGAACATTCTCAACACCGTGGACATCAACATCTCCACCGCCGAAGACCCGGTGGAGATCAACATGGAAGGCATCAACCAGGTCAACGTCAACGCCAAGCAGGGTTTGGGGTTTGCCCAGGCGCTGCGCTCCTTCTTGCGACAGGACCCGGACGTGATCATGGTCGGCGAGATCCGCGACCTGGAAACCGCCGAAATTGCCATCAAGGCCGCCCAGACCGGGCACCTGGTGCTGTCGACCCTGCACACCAACAGCGCCGCTGAAACCCTGACCCGCCTGCACAACATGGGCATTCAGGGGTTCAACATCGCGACGTCCGTCAGCCTGATCATCGCCCAGCGCCTGGCGCGTAAACTGTGCAGCCAGTGCAAGAAGCCCATCGATATTCCCCGCGAGGCATTGATCAAGGAAGGCTTCCCAGAGGAACGGATTGGCACATTCACGATCTATGAGCCGGTCGGTTGCGATCAGTGCAACGGCGGCTACAAGGGGCGCGTGGGGATTTATGAAGTGGTGAAGAACTCAGCAGGCCTGCAACGGCTGATCATGGCCGAAGGCAATTCGCTGGAAATCGATATCCAGATGCGCAAGGACGGCTTCAACGACCTGCGTACTTCCGGGCTGATCAAGGCCATGCAAGGCATCACCAGCCTTGAAGAAATCAACCGGGTCACCAAGGACTGAACATGGCGGTCAAAGCAGCGAAAATCAGTGTGTACGCCTGGGAAGGCACCGACAAAAAAGGTACGAAAATAACCGGCGAACTCAGCGCTCAGAACCCGGCGCTGATCAAGGCGCAACTGCGCAAGCAAGGCATCAACCCCGGCAAGGTGCGCAAGAAATCCGCCTCGTTTTTCAGCCTCGGCCAACGCATCAAGGCGAATGACATTGCCCTGTTCACCCGGCAGATGGCGACCATGATGAAAGCCGGCGTACCGCTGTTGCAGTCGTTCGACATCATCGGCGAAGGCTTCGAAAACCCGGCCATGCGCAAACTGGTGGACGAGGTGAAACAGGAAGTCGCGGCGGGTAACAGCTTCGCGGCAGCCCTGCGCAAAAAGCCGCAGTATTTTGATGAGCTCTACTGCAATTTGGTGGATGCCGGCGAACAGGCCGGCGCGCTGGACACCCTGTTGGAGCGGGTCGCGACCTACAAGGAAAAGAGCGAAAGCCTCAAGGCCAAGATCAAGAAAGCCATGACTTATCCGCTGGCGGTGGTGGTCGTCGCGATCATCGTCACCGGGATTCTGCTGGTCAAGGTGGTGCCGCAGTTCGAGTCGGTGTTCAAAGGTTTTGGTGCGCAACTGCCGGCGTTCACGGTGATGGTCATCGGCCTGTCGCAGTTCATGCAGGATTGGTGGTGGCTGATGCTTGGCGTGCTGCTTGCGGCGATATTCGGTGTGCGCCACGCCTTCAAGACATCGCAAGGCTTTCGGGACCGGACAGACACCTGGCTGCTGAAACTGCCGTTGATTGGCGCATTGATGTACAAGTCCGCCGTGGCCCGTTACGCCCGTACGCTGTCGACCACTTTCGCCGCGGGTGTGCCGCTGGTCGAGGCGCTGGAATCAGTGGCGGGCGCGACCGGCAACATCGTGTTCAAGCGGGCGGTGCTGCGTATCAAGCAGGACGTTTCGACGGGTATGCAGCTGAATTTCTCCATGCGCACCGCCGGCGTCTTTCCGAACATGGCGATCCAGATGACGGCCATTGGCGAAGAGTCGGGCGCACTGGACGACATGCTCGACAAGGTCGCCAGTTTCTATGAGGCGGAAGTCGACAATATGGTCGACAATCTCACCAGCCTGATGGAGCCATTCATCATGGTGGTGCTGGGTGTTATCGTCGGCGGCCTGGTGGTTGCGATGTACCTGCCCATTTTCCAACTCGGCAATGCGATCTGACATGCCCTTGAACGAAATCCTGACCGTGTACCCGTTGGCGTTTGTCGTCATTGCACTGCTGGTCGGCTTGCTGGTCGGCAGCTTCCTCAATGTGGTGATCTGGCGCCTGCCGAAAATGCTCGAGCGTGAGTGGCAATTGCAGGCCCGGGACATTCTCGGTCTGCCTGGCGAAACACCGCCGGCGACCTACAACCTGATGCTGCCCCACTCCGAGTGCCCGCATTGTGGGCACCGAATTCGCGCCTGGGAAAACATCCCGCTGCTCAGTTACGTGTTTTTACGTGGACGATGCTCAAGCTGCGCAACGCCCATCAGTAAACGCTACCCGTTGACCGAACTGGCCTGCGGCCTGCTGTCGGCGTTCATTGCCTGGCACTTCGGTTTCGGCTGGCAAGCCGGGATGGTGCTGGTCCTGAGCTGGGGCCTGTTGGCCATGAGCCTGATCGACGCCGAGCATCAACTGTTGCCGGATGTGCTGGTGCTACCGCTGATGTGGCTGGGACTGGTCGTCAACAGCTTCGGATTGTTCGTGCCGTTGCACGAGGCGCTGTGGGGCGCAATTGCGGGCTACATGGCGCTGTGGTCGGTGTTCTGGCTGTTCAAGCTGATCACCGGCAAGGAAGGCATTGGCCACGGTGATTTCAAGCTGTTGGCCATGCTGGGCGCCTGGGGCGGCTGGCAGATTTTGCCGCTGACCATTCTGTTGTCGTCCCTGGTGGGTGCGATTATCGGCATGATTTTGCTGAGCCTGCGCAATGCGAAAACCTCGACCCCGATCCCCTTCGGTCCCTATCTGGCGATTGCCGGCTGGATTGCATTGCTCTGGGGTGGTCAAATAACCGGCTTCTATTGGCAGTTTGTCGGTTTGAAATGAATACCCCTGTGGATAAACCCTGGATTCTCGGCCTGACCGGCGGCATCGGCAGCGGCAAAAGCGCGGCCGCCCAGCACTTCATCGACCTGGGCGTGCACGTGGTCGATGCCGATCATGCGGCGCGCTGGGTGGTGGAGCCGGGCCGCCCGGCGCTGGCACAGATCGCCGAACATTTTGGCCCCGGCGTGTTGCAAGCCGACGGGCAACTGGATCGCGCAGCGTTGCGCAAACTGATCTTCGAAGTGCCTGAGCAACGCCTCTGGCTCGAGGCGCTTTTGCATCCGCTGATCGCCAGGGAAATCGCCGATCACCTGGGCAAGGCACAATCGCCTTACGCGATTCTGGTTTCGCCGTTGCTGATCGAGTCCGGGCAGTACGCCATGACCCAGCGAGTGCTGGTGATCGATGCGCCCGAACAACTACAGATCGAACGCACCCTGCAGCGTGACCAGACCAGCGAACAACAGGTTCAGGCGATCCTCAAGGCGCAATCCAGTCGCCAGGATCGCGTGAGCCATGCCGACGATGTGGTGGTCAACGACCGCGACCTCGCCTGGCTGCACAGCGAGGTCGATCGCCTGCATCACTTTTACCTTACATTGCGTGGAGGCCAGTCATGAGCCAGATCCCAACCGTCGAATGCCCAACCTGCGGCGCCCCTGTGGAATGGACCCCGGAAAGCACATTCCGGCCGTTCTGTTCGGACCGCTGCAAACTGATCGACCTGGGGGCGTGGGCATCGGAAGAGCACAAGATTCCAGTGGCACCCGATGCCGAGGACGAGTTGTTCAGTGGTGATTTCGACCCACGTCACTAAGTGACGGTTCAGGGCCGCATGAAGCCGTAGTCCTGACCGTCATCGAGGTTCTCGGCGAGAAACTGCAACTCATCGGCCAGATCCTCGACACTGCGCACGGCCTTGCTCTGCTGCACCACCGCGCTGAGCAGGGCGCGCAGGCTCAACCCCGGATCAAACCCGACTTCCTGCGCTGCATCCAGACTGTGGCGCAACTCCTGCCTTGCCCATTCGTAGACACTCATTTTCGATGCTCCTGAAGGTTTTTCGGAGCATGGATTCGTCGACGTTTTTTGGATTTGATGTGGATCAAGATTTCGGATCGTCGTCCTTCCAGGGTGCCGAAAGATAGCGTGTGCGGTTGAAGGTCTCCAGCCATTCGGGGCTGAACACCACCAGCGCGCTGACGACCATGCCGTTGATGAAGGCTTCGGGAAAGATGATCAGCCACAGGTAACCGACAAAATCTTCCAGCCAGTAAGGCATGACGAAAAGCTCGTTGAACCACAGCAGCCACAGGGCCAGCAGCAGGCACAGCAGGGCCGACAGCGCCGCGGCGAAGAAACCGGAAACGAAGATGTACACGAAGGGATTACGCGGCTGCGCGCGCTCGACCAGGATTGCGCAGCACTCGGTGACCAGCACGGGCAGCAGAATCAACAAGGCGCCGTTCACGCCGACGGCGGCGAGGTCCTGGCGTCCGAGCATGACCAGGCCTGCTTGTGCGACCAGTCCTCCGACGATCGCCAGGGGCCAGTCCAGGAGCAGGGTTACGGCGGTCATGCCGATGAAGTGATAGGACACGCCGGTGTCGAAATCCCGGCGTACCAGCCACAGCATGAACAGCGCGAACACGGTGCCGAACAACAAATGCTGGCGGCGGCTGTCGCTGAAGAGCTCGACCCACGGGGCACGTGCGATGGCCCAGATCAGGGCTGGAATGTAGATCAGCCAGCCAACGGTGAGGGTTTCGGGGGACAGTAGCTCGGCGCCGATCATGGCTGGGTGGGCTCCCTTGTCTTTGCCGGAATAGGGTGGGGTATCAGTTTACACCGGTGTTTGGTTGGTCTTTGGTTGGGGGGCATATCCGTTTTTTCGGTGATGGCGGCTATTGGTTTCGCCCTTACGGCGAGTCACTTGGAAGAGCCCCAAGTAACCAAGGGCTCTTGCCCCTTTCGTTCGGTGCCTCGCCTAGGCTCGGCATGCCCTCGCTCCGGTCCTGCTCCGTGGGCCCGCCGCCATCGGCCATCCATGGCCGGGGGCGGCTAACCCGGCATCCATGCCGGGTTGCCCACTGCGCAGAACCTGCGCTCGGCCTCTCGAGGGGGCGCTCAGATCAAAAGCCGAAGGCGAGCTAACGCTCGGCCTGATGAGTGGTGGAAATCAAAAGCGTATGGGATTCCCTGTAGGAGCCGGCTTGCCGGCGAAAAGCGTCTGGACGACGCGTTCATTCAGACAGCCCGCGTTATCGTTGACGTCCATCGCCAGCAAGCCGGCTCCTACAGGGGGGCGGTGTACAGATTCGGAATGGGTGAGCGCAGCCGAGAAGAACAACGCGTTCGAACAGAGAGCCAGGTCGGCTTTCAGGCCGCCTCGGCGGCTGTGGCGGTAGTCGCCCCCTCGAGAGGCCGAGCGCAGGTTCTGCGCAGTGGGCAACCCGGCATGGATGCCGGGTTAGCCGCGCACGGCCAGGGATGGCCGATCGCGGCGGGCCCACGGAGCAGGACCGGAGCGAGGGCATGGCGAGCATTAGCGAGGCACCGAACGAAAGGGGCAAGAGCGCTTTGGTTACTTTCGCGCTTTTCGAAAGTGACTCGCCGTAAGGGCGAAACCAATAGCCGCCATAACCACAGAAACGGATATGCCCCCCCCATTGTTACGTTTCCTGCAAAGCTGAATCAGCCCCAGCCCCCTTTATCCATCACCACCAAGGACTAAACTTCAAGCATCAAAACCAACACCGAGCGCACAAAAATGAAAACCCTGAGCACCCTGTTTCTGACCCTGATCGCCACCTCAGCCATGGCCGCCAGCGAGCCCGCCGCCACCCCGTACGACCCGGCGCAGCCGCTGGACATCGCCAAGGTGGTTTCCGTCACCGACACCGCAACCGCGTGCGACGTCGTGCCCGCAACCATGGTCTACATCGACCATCAGGGCCAGACCCATCGCGTGACCTACCAAGTCATGGGCAACTGCACAAGCAACCTGTAAAACCAGGCATCACACGATCAGCCGTTTCGCCTGCAACGCCAAATCATGCAGGCCGGCCAAACGCGCCATGATCCGTTCGACCACCTCGACCCTGGCCACCGCACCGCTTTGCAATTCCCCCATCGAATGCAAAGCCACTCCAGCCTTTTCCAGCCCCAGACGGGAGGAGCCGGATAACTGCTGAATCCCCTGGCGAGCATGCTCCGCCGACTGCTCCAGCCCCGTGGCGATTTGCCGGATCTGCGCACTGGAGTCCGCAGCCTGACGCGAGAGATTGCGCACCTCATCGGCGACCACCGCAAACCCTCGGCCATGACTGCCCGCCCTCGCCGCCTCGATTGCCGCGTTGAGCGCCAGCAGATTGGTCTGACGGGCGATGTCCTGGATGCTGCCGACAATCGCACCGATGCGCATCGACTGACTGCCGAGTTCATCGAACACCTGATCCAGACGCTGCATGTAGAGGTTCAGGTCCTCCAACACACTGGCCGAAGATTGCATGCTCTGCGCACTCGCCTTGACCCGATCGCCGGCCGTGCGCGCCAGTTGATTGGCAAAGCGCATGTCTTCCTCGGTTTGCAGCACCGACTCGGTCAATTGCTCCAGCTTGACCTGCAAGCCGATGTTGTAAGGCGGTTGTTCTTTTTCAATGGTCATAGCAGCGTCCAGGTGTAACTGAGGATCAGGCGGTTTTCGTCGATATCACTGCGGTAGTTGGAACGGGCCATCACGTTGCGCACGCGAATCCCGAGTCCTTTGAGGCTGCCGTTTTGCAGCACGTAGCCGAGGTCGAGATCACGCTCGCGATCCTTGCCCTCGAACCCTTGCCCTGTGTCGACGTTATTACCGGAAATGTAACGCACGGTGCTGGTCAGCCCCGGCACACCGAGGGCGGCGAAGTCGTAGTCGTAACGCGCCTGCCAGGAGCGTTCGTCGGTAAAGGCAAACTCGTAGGTCGGCACCTCGTTGCCCAGCGGCGAGATGTTGGCGAAGACACGCGGGAATGCGCTGTCACCGAACATCCCCTGATAACCGACATAAAACGTGTGACCACCGCGCTTGGCCGACAACAGCGAGAAAAACGCCTGGTTATCAATGTTGCCCAGCAGTTTCTTGCCGTCTTCGCGCGAATCGTAATAACCAAGGTTGGCGCCCAGGGTCCAGTCGCCCATCGGCTGGCTGTGCTTGAGACCGAGAAAGCGCTGGCTGTAGATATCTTCCAGTTGCCCGAACCAGGCGCTGACTGAGCTGCGTTTATCGTTGAAGGCGTAATCGGCGCCGGCAAAGTTGAAGCCATCACTGCTGACCTGGCGCTGCGGCACGTGGCCGAGCATGGCCTGCATCTTTTCGTCGCCCGCCTCGTTGCGCAGGCTGGTCGTGTTCAAGTGACCGCCTTGCAAAGTCAGGCCATTGATCTCACTGGAGCTGATGCTTGCACCTTGATAGCTGGGCGGCAGCAGGCGGATATCGCTGAACGCCAGCACCGGCAGGTTGGGTTGCAACTCCCCGACCTTCAGCTCGGTTTTGGAGTAACGCACCTTCAGCGCCGCTTCAAGACGGCTGTAATCATCTGCCGCGCGCCCGTCATCCTTGACCGGCAGCAAACCGGTATTGACCCGATCCGGGCTGCTGTCGAGTTTGAGGCCGAGCAGGCCGATCACATCCACACCAAATCCGACAGGCCCTTGGGTGTAGCCGGATTTGACGTTAAGGATGAAGCCCTGCGCCCACTCTTCGGCCTTCGATTGTTTGTTCGCCCCGACGATGTCGGAGAAGTCCCGGCTGAAGTAGTAATTGCGTGCCTGCAAGGTGGCCGTGGTGTCTTCGATAAAGCCGCTCTCAGCCGCCATCGCGCCAGTGGAGAAACCCGAGACGAGCGCCATGGACAACACGGAACCGGTTGTTGGAAGAATCTGTTTCATCGTTTTTTCTCTTATTTTTATTGATCGACAGTTGGAAGTGCTTCAGCCGCCGCGCTTTCGCGACGGGCGTTTAACAACACATGGGTGACCATGCCGAAAATCAGTCCCCAAAAAGCCGCGGACAAACCCAACAACGACATGCCCGAAGCGGTGGTGAGAAAGGTCACCAGCGCGGCTTCGCGATCACTTGGCTCCGCCATTGCGCCGGCCAGTGCCCCGGCAATCGCGGCGAACAGCGCCAGCCCGGCCAGCGCCGCGATCAGCTCTTTGGGGAATGCCGAAAACAGCGAAACCAGGGTGGCACCGAAGATGCCCAGCAGCAGGTAACACAGCCCGCCGACCACCCCGGCCACGTAGCGCTTGCCGGGGCTTTCATGGGCCTCGCGACCGGTACAAATGGCCGCAGTGATCGCCGCCAGATTCAGCCCGTGGCAACCGAACGGTGCCAACAGCGCCGTGCCCAACGCGCTGCTGGCGATGATCGGGCCGGACGGCGTCGCGTAACCGCTGGCCCGCAGCACCGCCATGCCGGGCACGAACTGGCCGGTCAGCGCCACCATCACCAGCGGCAAGGCAATGTTCAGCGTCGCGCTCAGGCTGAACACGGGCGTGATCCACACCGGCGTGGCCAACCCGATCACCAGCGCTTCGCTGTGCAAATCACCGCCGAGAAACGCCATCGAGCAGCCCACCAGCAGCACCATCACCACCGCATAACGCGGCATCAGCCGTTTGCAGATCAGGTACGTGGCAAACATCGCCAGCACCAGCAACGGTTTGCCCTGCAACGAGACAAACAACCCGGTGCCGAAACTGAACAGAATCCCCGCCAGCATCGCCGCAGCAACAGCCGCCGGCAGTTTGCCGATGATCCGGTCAAACGCCCCCGACACCCCGACCAGGAAAATGATCAGACTGCTGACCAGGTACGCGCCCACCGCCTCCGGCATCGAGATCCCCGGCAACAGCGCCACCAGCAACGCCGAGCCCGGCGCCGACCACGCGATGATCACCGGCACGCGGTAACGCAGGCTCAAACCGATGCCGAGCACCGCGCTGCCGATGGAAATCGCCCAGACCCACGACGACAACACTTCCCGCGACAGGTGTGCGGTCTCGGCCGCCTGGAAAATAATCACCAACGGGCCGGCATAGGAAATCACCGTGGCGATAAATCCGGCGACGGCCGCCGACAGGGAAAAATCCCGGACAAACGTTTTCATGAAGCTTCGCCGACAGACCCGTCTGGCGAACCGTTGCGCAGGCCCGGCAGCGCTTGCCTGTGACTGCGCTGACTGCTGATCGCAAACACGGTCATGGCTATCGCGGCCACCGCGCCGGGCAAGGCAAACGCCATGAAGTTGAGTTGCAGCGGCAGGCTGATCCCGAGCAAGGCACCACCCAGCAGCGGCCCGACAATCGCACCGTTACGTCCGATGCCCGAGGCCCAGCCCAGACCGGTCGAGCGAATGGTCATGGAGTAGAACTGCGCGGCGCAGGCGTACAACAGAATCTGCGAGCCGATGGTGGTGGCGCCGGCGATGGCGATCAGCAGGTACAGCAGCGGCATCGGGCTGTTGAAACCGAGCAAGGTGATCGACACGGCGGCCACGGCGAAGAACACCGCCAACACCCGCGGCAGATTCAGTTTGTCACCCAGCACGCCGCCACCGACCGCGCCGAAAATGGCGCCGAAGTTGAGCACCAGCAGGAACGACAGGCTCGAACCCAGGCTGTAACCGGCGTTGGCCATCAGTTTCGGCAGCCAGGAACTCAAGGCGTAAACCATCAGCAAGCAGCAGAAAAACGCCAGCCACAACATCAGCGTGCGCAGTGCGCGCCCTTCGCGAAACAGTTGCAGCACGGGGGTGCCGGTGCCCTTCACTTCGCTCATGTGCAGTTGATCGCCGGACTGTGCGACGTACGCCGGATCGACCCGTTGAAGAATGGCGCGCGCCTCTTCGTTGCGTCCCTGACGCAGCATGAAACCCACCGACTCGGGCAGGAAGTACATGATCAGCGGCAACAACACCAACGGCAGCACCGCGACGTAAAACACCGACTGCCAGCCGAAGCTCGGGATCAGCACGATGCCCAGTCCCGCCGAGAGCATGCCGCCCACGGAGTAGCCGCTGAACATGATCGCCACCAGCGTGCTGCGGATTTTCTTCGGCGCGTACTCGTTCATCAGCGCCACGACGTTGGGCATCACCCCGCCAATGCCCAGGCCGGCGATGAACCGGCACAGGCCGAACTCGGTGGGGTTGCGGGCAAAACCGTTGAGCACGGTAAAACCGCTGAAGAGCATCACACAGATGGTGATGGCTTTCTTGCGGCCGATCTTGTCCGAGAGCGGGCCGAAAAACAGCGCGCCGAACATCATTCCAAACAATGCGTAACTTCCCAGCGCGCCGGCCTGCAAGGGACTGAGCCCCCACTCCTTCATCAGCATCGGCAACACCACGCCGTAAATCACCAGATCGTAACCGTCGAAAATGATGATCAGGGCACACCAGAACAGCACCATCCAGTGGAAGCGGTTGAATCGAGCGTTGTCGATAACCTCATGTACGTCGATCTTGCGCATGGCATTCATCTCTTGTTGTTGTTTTATTCAGAACGTCGGTAAAGCGGCTAACGTCCCGTAAAGCCGAGGGTAAAGCTGCCAGGCGCGGGGCAATATCCGCTTTGCGCAGATCGCTATCCGTTTTGTGCAGGGCCCTGAAACAGGCGCGGGATGGGGCAATGGCGTGACAGGCTTTTGCTCTTCTCCGACAAACTGTCTTCTTTGCGAACGCATTTGAACGCTAAGCTTGGGCCTATGGATGACTCAGATTACTTACGCCTGCTGACCATTGCGGCCGAGCAAGCCAACGCGTTTCTTTCCAATGCCCGCAAATGGGAGCGTGAGCGTTGGGTGTGCCAGCGCCTGCTGCAAGGGCTGAACATTCCTTACCGCACCGACGAATTCGCGCCTGCCGGGGAGCCGCCGGACGTGCTGTTTCGCGAGGCGAATTTCGAAGTGTTTTTCGTGCTCGACGAAGGCCGGCGCCTCAACGATGAGTGGCGCGATGAACTGCAACGCCGACGCAGTGCGTTTTCGCTGAGTTCGCTGGTGCGTCGCGAAGCCAAACCCAGGCGCATTCCGGCCAATGAATTCCTGCTGAGACTGGCACCGACCTTGCGCAAAAAAGCGCACAACTACAAAGAGCGCGGCATGGACCTGGGCGAGTTGGACATCATTGCCTTCGCCAGCCTCAAGCGCGAAGTGCTCGACCTCAATAGCCATTTCCCGCCGCCCACCGAATACTTGCGCCAGGGCTGGCGCTCGTTGTCGCTGGTGGGGCCGACCTTCGCCCGTGTTTTATTTGCGCATCCCGACGCTCCGGATTTCCTGCGCAGCAACCTCGGTCGCAGCATCGTCTTCGATGTCGGGATCAGCCTGTGAGTCCATTGCAGGAACTGATCGCTGAAGTCCCGCAAACCGGCCGCGTACGCTGGATCGGCGTGCGCCCGCAGCCACACGTGCCGATGATAGAACTGGAGGCCGTGGAGGCGCGACTCGAGGCCGGGTTGACCGGCGATCGCGCCCGCCCCGGTGTGCGCAATGCGCGGCAGGTGACACTGATTCAGTGGGAGCATCTGGCGGTGATCAACTCGCTGATGGGCCGCTCGGAAGAAAATCCGCTGTTGCCTAATGATTTGCGGCGCAACCTCGTTATCAGTGGGATCAACCTGTTCAGCCTCAAGGGTCGCCGTTTCAAAATCGGCCAGGCGATTTTCGAAACCACCGGTTGGTGTCAGCCCTGCGCGCGCCTGCAAAACAACCTCGGCCCCGGCACCTTTCAGGCCGTTCGCGGACATGGCGGAATCACCGCCCGAGTGTTACAAAGTGGAATCATTCGCCTGGACGATACGGTCAGCGTCGAGCCTGTTCCAGCGAGCGGCTATGCTCCGTTCAATGCGGGCTGATGTGTTACGCCGCCGCCCGCATGTAGCTTCCCCACATTCAGCAACGTCTACCCCTGACGAGGCCCGATATGACCAGCCGCCTGAACCCCGACGACCAAAAGCATGTCGAAGAGTACCTGCACCTGTCCCAGCACCAAGTCGAGCGCCGGCCTTTCCGGCCGTGGATGCTCCTGGTGGTGGTGCTGGCAGTGACTATTGGCCTGGGCCTGTTGAGCCGATTTATCAGTTACCTGACGCTATGAGCTGCATCGCGCTCGCTCGGGTAATTGCACCGATTTCTTTTAGCCTTGCGAGATATCCCCATGACTCATCGTATTGTCATCGTTGGCGGCGGCGCCGGCGGTCTAGAGTTGGCTACCCGTCTGGGTAAGACTCTGGGCAAGCGCGGCACGGCCAGTGTGATGCTGGTCGACGCGAACCTGACCCACATCTGGAAACCGCTGTTGCATGAAGTGGCGGCCGGTTCCCTGAATTCTTCCGAAGACGAACTCAACTATGTTGCCCAGGCAAAATGGAACCACTTCGAGTTCCAGCTGGGGCGCATGAGCGGGCTTGATCGGGCACAGAAGAAAATCCAGCTGGCCGCCACCTATGACGAAGCCGGTCTGGAACTGGTGCCGGCGCGTGAAGTGCCGTACGACTCGCTGGTAATCGCCGTCGGCAGCACCACCAACGATTTCGGCACCCAGGGCGCGGCGCAGCATTGCCTGTTCCTCGACACGCGCAAACAGGCCGAGCGTTTCCACCAGCAACTGCTCAACCATTATTTGCGCGCGCACGCCGGGCAGACGGATGTGGTGCAGCAGATCAGCGTGGCCATCGTCGGCGCTGGCGCCACGGGCGTCGAGCTGGCCGCCGAACTGCACAACGCCGCGCATGAGCTGGCGGCCTACGGTCTGGACCGGATCAAACCGGAGAACATGCACATCACCTTGATCGAAGCCGGTCCACGGGTGCTGCCAGCGCTGCCGGAACGCATTGGCGGGCCTGTGCATAAAACCCTGGAGAAACTCGGGGTCAATGTCATGACCAACGCGGCCGTTAGCGAAGTGACCGCCGACAGCCTGATCACCGCCGACGGCAAAGTGATCAATGCCAGCCTGAAAGTCTGGGCCGCCGGGATTCGTGCGCCGAGTTTCCTCAAGGACATCGACGGTCTGGAAACCAACCGCATCAACCAGCTGCAAGTGCTGCCGACCCTGCAAACCACCCGCGACGAAAACATCTTCGCCTTCGGTGACTGCGCGGCCTGCCCGCAACCGGGCACCGATCGCAATGTGCCGCCGCGCGCCCAGGCGGCACATCAGCAGGCGTCGTTGCTGGCCAAATCGCTGAAGCTGCGGATCGAAGGCAAGGCTTTGCCTGTGTACAAGTACACAGACTACGGCTCGTTGATTTCGCTGTCGCGTTTTTCGGCTGTGGGTAACTTGATGGGCAACCTGACTGGCAGCGTGATGCTTGAGGGTTGGCTGGCGCGGATGTTTTATGTGTCGCTGTACCGCATGCACCAGATGGCACTGTATGGCGCGTTCCGCACGGCGATGTTGATGCTGGGCAGCAAGATTGGTCGCGGAACTGAGCCGCGCCTCAAGCTGCACTAATAACCATCCCCTGTGGGAGCGAGCCTGCTCGCGATAGCGGTGTGTCAGTCGCCACATGAGTTGGCTGACACACCGCTTCGCGAGCAGGCTCGCTCCCACATTTGATCTCCACTGATTTGGAGATCCGTGTCTTACTGTACCTCCCCCCGCGATTTTCCCCCTTCGCTTACAAACTCCCCCTTGCGCGACACAGCAGCGATACACCTCGCCCGTTAAATGGCCACATCCGAGCAAGGCACCCGGCCGCGCTTCTCCACCGAGAGGTGCGGCTTTTTTTCGTCTGGCGGTTTTACACCCGAAAACGCTGCACCATCCCCTGCAACGCATTGGCCAGTTTCGATAGCTCATGGCTGGAGGCACTGGTCTGATCCGCGCCGGTAGCGGAACGCACCGACAGATCACGAATGTTCACCAGATTGCGATCCACTTCCCGGGCCACTTGGGCCTGTTCTTCCGCTGCACTGGCAATCACCAGGTTGCGCTCGTGGATTTCGTGAACCGATGCAGTGATCGTCTGCAATGCGTCACCCGCCCGCTTCGCCATCACCAGAGTTTCGGCAGCACGGGAAGCGCTGGCATTCATCGAGTCCAGCGCCAGGCTCGAACCATTGCGCATGCCCTGGACCATTTGTTCGATTTCCTGGGTCGATTGCTGCGTGCGATGCGCCAGTGCACGTACTTCATCGGCCACCACCGCAAAACCGCGCCCGCTTTCACCCGCACGCGCCGCTTCAATCGCAGCGTTGAGCGCCAACAGATTGGTTTGCTCGGCAATGGCCCGAATCACATCCAGCACCTTGCCGATGTCCTGGGACTGATTGGCCAGCGATTGCACCAACTCACCGGTGTGCTGCACATCATTGGCCAGGTCGCTGATAGCACTCGCGGTTTCGCTGACCCGCTCCTGCCCCAGATGCGCCGACTCGCTGGACTGGCGAGTGGCATCGGAGGTCGACACTGCGTTGCGCGCAACTTCTTCGACGGCGGAGGTCATTTCGTTGACCGCCGTGGCGGCTTGCTCAATCTCGTTGTTCTGTTGTTGCAGGCCCTGGGTGCTATCCAGGGTGACGGCGTTCAGCTCATCCGCCGCCGTGGCCAGCTGCGTCGCCGAGCCACTGATGGCTTGCAGGGTTTCCCGCAGGTTCTGCTGCATGGTCGCCAGCGCCTTGAGCAAACGGCTCACTTCGTCGTTGCCATGGGTCGCGATAGGTCGGGTCAAATCGCCCTGCGCCACGCTTTCCGCCGCACTCAGGGCTTCGTTCAGCGGACGGACGATACTGCGAGTCAGCAACATTGCCAGGCCGACTGTCGCCAGCGCCGCGAGTGCGATGAACAGGCTGACGATGGACCGCGAGGTTTTGTAGTGCGCTGCGGATTTCTGGCTTTCAACGGCGACCTGTTTGGCGAACAGGTCCGCCAGGTCATTGAGCTGCTTGCCGGAACCATCGACCACGGTTTTCATGTCGATCAACAGCAGTTTGGTCAGCTCGTCACGGCGACCTTGCTCGGCCAGGGTGAACGACTGGGCAATGCCGGTGCGATAGGCGGCGAAGGTGGTTTTGAACTGGTCGTACAAGGCCTGGCCTTCAGCGGTGTCGACCAACTTGTCGTAAGCCGCAATCTTCTCGCTCAGTTCCTTGTCGCGGGTGTCCATCTGGCCGCGGTAGGTTGAAATGTTCTTTGGGTCTTGATCCAGTGCCATGCGCAAGGAAATGGTACGGATGCGCAGCATCAGCTCGCGGATCTCATCACCACCACGGATGCTCGGCAGCCATTGCTTCTCCACCGCCACCTCGCTCTCGCGAATGCTCGACATCTGCCCCAGGGCAAATATTCCAAGCAACGCCACCAGCACGGCAATCAAGGCAAAACCCAGCGCAGCACGAGGGGCAATATTCAGCTGACGAAGAAACATAACGAGTGCCTTTCTTGTTGTTGGCCTGAATGGGAGGTCGCGAGTGCGCCCCGACAGCTCGTTATCGGCTAGTTGTACGATGACTTGAAAGGATTCGGCTTTTTCAAAGGCAAAAAAAATCCCCGTATCTTTCGATACGAGGATTTTTAATATGGTCGGGGTAAGGGGATTCGAACTCCTGACATCCTGCTCCCAAAGCAGGCGCGCTACCGGACTGCGCTATACCCCGGTAAAAAAAAGGCACCTTTAAAAGGCGCCTTCTGCGAACAGAGCTTTTGGCGTCTGATCTTAAGATTCGATTCCAGCGTTAACTGGTTTCAAAAATGGTGGGTCGTGTGGGATTCGAACCTACGACCAATTGGTTAAAAGCCAACTGCTCTACCAACTGAGCTAACGACCCAAAAATGGTCGGGGTAAGGGGATTCGAACTCCTGACATCCTGCTCCCAAAGCAGGCGCGCTACCGGACTGCGCTATACCCCGGTTTGAAATTGGCTCCGTGACCAGGACTCGAACCTGGGACCCAATGATTAACAGTCATTTGCTCTACCGACTGAGCTATCACGGAACTACATATTTCAATTTACAACGGTGAAGCTTTACTGCGTTCTCTTCGACCCGTTCGCATCGCTGCGTTCGTGTGTCTGAGGCGCGCTATTCTACAATCTTAAGCACCTCTGTCAACCCCCTAAATTGCATTCAAGTTAATGATTTGCAACTTATTTCAGATTCCTGCTTGGGGAGCAGAAACCCTTCCGGGTGACTTACTGCGGGGCGCACTTTACAAGCCTTTTCCTTTGAGTTCAACAACCTGACGAAAAAAAGGCCTCGCAATGCGAGGCCTCTTCAGTTTTGTTGCTAACGCGGATCAGGCGAAGACGATTTCGTCGTTTTCCACCACACCCTTGGCGGTATCGCCGGGCATGAAACGCCCCGACAAAATCAGCTGCGCCAGCGGGTTTTCGATCCAGCGCTGAATCGCACGTTTGAGTGGCCGTGCGCCGTACACCGGGTCGTAGCCAACCGCGATCAGCTTATCCATGGCCTCAGGGCTGAGTTCCAGTTTCAGTTCGCGCTCAGTCAGGCGACTGCGCAGACGACCCAACTGGATCTCGGTAATGCCCGCGATCTGATCCCGCGCCAATGGCTCGAAGATCACCACTTCGTCGACCCGGTTGATGAACTCCGGCCGGAAGTGCGTGGAAATCGCATCCATCACCGCTGCGCGCTGAGCCTCACGATCACCGACCAGTTCCTGGATCTGTACCGAGCCCAGGTTGGAGGTCATGACGATCACGGTGTTCTTGAAATCCACCGTGCGGCCATGGCTGTCGGTCAGGCGGCCATCTTCCAGCACTTGCAGCAAGATGTTGAACACGTCCGGGTGGGCCTTCTCGACCTCATCCAGCAGGATCACCGAATAAGGCTTGCGACGCACCGCCTCGGTCAGGTAGCCGCCCTCTTCATACCCTACGTAGCCTGGTGGCGCACCGATCAACCGGGCCACGGAATGTTTCTCCATGAACTCGGACATGTCGATCCGCACCATCGCCTCTTCGGTATCAAAGAGGAACTCGGCCAACGCCTTGCACAACTCGGTTTTACCGACACCGGTCGGGCCGAGGAACATGAACGAACCGCTTGGACGATTCGGGTCGGACAAACCGGCCCGCGAACGACGCACCGCGTTGGAAACCGCGATCACCGCTTCGTCCTGACCGATCACACGCTGGTGCAACAGGCCTTCCATCTTCATCAGCTTGTCGCGCTCGCCTTCGAGCATTTTCGACACCGGAATGCCGGTCCACTTCGAGACGACTTCGGCGATTTCTTCCTCGGTCACCTTGCTGCGCAGCAACTGGTTTTCGCTTTTGCCATGCTGGTCGACCATTTGCAGGCTGCGCTCCAGGTCCGGGATCACCCCGTATTGCAGCTCGGCCATGCGGTTCAGGTCGCCTTTACGGCGTGCGGCTTCCAGTTCCTGGCGGGACTGTTCGATTTTCTGCTGGATCTGCGCAGAACCCTGGACTTCGGCTTTTTCCGAGTTCCAGATTTCTTCGAGGTCCGAATACTCACGCTCATGACGAACGATTTCTTCCTGGAGTTTTTCCAGACGCTTGATCGCCGCTTCGTCGCTCTCTTTCTTCAGCGCCTGGGATTCCACCTTCAGCTGAATCAGACGGCGCTCCAGACGGTCCAGCACTTCTGGCTTGGAGTCGATCTCCATGCGGATGCGGCTGGCGGCTTCGTCGATCAGGTCGATGGCCTTGTCCGGCAACTGACGATCGGTGATGTAGCGATGACTGAGCTTGGCTGCAGCGATGATCGCGCCGTCGGTGATCGCCACTTTGTGGTGAACTTCATAACGCTCTTTCAGGCCACGCAGAATGGCGATGGTGTCTTCTTCGCTCGGTTCATCCACCAACACTTTCTGGAAGCGCCGCTCAAGGGCCGCGTCCTTCTCTATATATTGGCGGTACTCGTTGAGCGTGGTCGCGCCGACGCAGTGCAACTCGCCACGGGCCAACGCAGGTTTGAGCATGTTGCCCGCATCCATCGAACCTTCGCCTTTACCGGCGCCGACCATGGTGTGCAGTTCGTCGATGAACAGAATGATCTGCCCTTCCTGCTTCGACAGCTCGTTGAGCAGGGATTTCAGGCGTTCTTCGAACTCGCCACGGTACTTGGCACCGGCAATCAACGCACCCATGTCCAGGGACAGCAGGCGTTTGCCTTTCAGGCCATCCGGCACTTCGCCGTTGATGATGCGCTGGGCCAGGCCTTCGGCGATGGCGGTTTTACCCACGCCAGGCTCACCGATCAGCACCGGGTTGTTCTTGGTGCGGCGTTGCAGCACCTGAATGGTCCGGCGAATTTCGTCGTCACGACCGATTACCGGATCGAGCTTGCCGTCTTCGGCGCGCTTGGTCAGGTCGACGGTGTATTTATCCAGCGCCTGACGCGACTCTTCGTGGTTGGCGTCGTTGACCGCTTCGCCACCACGCAGGTTGTTGATCGCGTTTTCCAGGGCTTTTTTGCTGACGCCCTGACCGAGCAACAATTTGCCGAGCTTGCTGTTCTCGTCCATGGCGGCGAGCAGCACCAGCTCACTGGAAATGAACTGATCGCCCTTCTGCTGGGCCAGGCGATCCGCCTGGTTGAGCAGACGCGCCAAGTCCTGCGACATGTTGACGTCGCCGGTCGGGTTCTGGATTTTTGGCAGCTGGTCGAGCTCTTTGGTCAGCTCTTTACGCAGGCTGTTGACGTCAAAACCGACCTGCATCAACAGGGGTTTGATCGAACCACCCTGCTGTTCAAGCATGGCTTGCATCAAATGCGCCGGTTCAATACCGGGATGGTCGAGGCCGACGGCCAGCGATTGGGCGTCGGATAGAGCTAACTGCAATTTGCTGGTTAAACGATCTATACGCATGGGTCACCTTCCTTTTGAGCAGGCCGGACCTATAAAACATCCTGAATGAAGAAACCTGCCAGATACCGCTATAGATGTGGTCGATTCTGGGAGTTTCAAGCGTCGTACAGTTGACGCAGGTCAGAGGAGTTTAGCGTTCGAGCCAGATAAGGGAGGCAAACCGACCGGTGCGAGGGCTGCGGCGGTAAGAAAAGAAGCGGGGATCGGTCACGGTGCAGAAACCGCCACCATAAACAGCAGTGACACCACGAGCCGCCAGACGCAAACGCGCCAGCTCATAGATGTCAGCCATGAATTTGCCAGCGTTTTGGCTGGGCACGAAGGCTTTCGCGGATTCGGGCAATTGCTCGACGAAGGTAGCCCGCACTTCCGGGCCGACTTCAAAGGCTTGCGGGCCAATGGCCGGACCGAGCCAGACCAGCACGTCTTCCGAGGGCACGGCCAGCGCATCGAGCGTCGCTTCGAGCACACCCGCCGCCAACCCGCGCCAACCGGCGTGGGCCGCAGCGACACGAGTGCCGGCACGGTCGCAGAACAACGCGGGCAGGCAATCAGCCGTCATCGCCGCGCAGGCAATACCGGGCGTTGCCGTCCAGCTGGCGTCGGCGGTGGCCACAAGGCTTGGGTCCGCATGAGCCACGGCGATGCCGTGAACCTGCTTCAACCAGGCCGGCTGCATGGAGAAATGATCGGTGAGGCGACGGCGGTTTTCGGCAACAGCTTCGGGGCTGTCGTCGACGTGATCGCCGAGGTTGAGGCTGTCGAACGGCGCCAGACTGACGCCGCCCGCACGGGTGGTGACGCAGGCTTTCACCCCGGCAGGCGCAGGCCAGTCGGGAATCAGCCAGTCACTCATCCGATGAACGCCTCGCGGTCTTGCTTGAGCAGCGTCAGCAACCAGACGAAATCGTCCGGCAGTGGCGATTCCCAGCTCATGCGTTTACCGGTAGTCGGGTGATCCAGCTCCAGGAACCGCGCATGCAGCGCCTGACGCGGGAACGTCTTCAAGGAATCGACCATGGTCTGGCTGGCGGCTGGCGGAATACGGAAACGACCGCCGTAGGCAGGATCTCCGACCAACGGGTAGTTGATGTGCGCCATGTGCACGCGAATCTGGTGCGTACGACCGGTTTCCAGCTTCACCCGCACGTGAGTGTGGGAGCGGAAACGCTCAAGCACACGGTAATGGCTGACGGCTTGCTTGCCACCTTCCATCACGGCCATGCGCTGGCGTTGCTGGCCGTGACGACCGATCGGCGCGTTGATCTTGCCGCCCGCCGTCACCACGCCGATCACGATGCACTCGTAGATCCGGCTGACGCTGCGGCTCTGCAACTGTGTCACCAGCTGCGTCTGCGCTTGAATGGTCTTGGCCACCACCATCAGACCGGTGGTGTCCTTGTCCAGACGATGCACGATACCGGCGCGGGGCACATTGATGATGTCCGGCACGTGGTGCAGCAAGGCGTTGAGCAAGGTGCCATCAGCGTGACCGGCAGCCGGGTGCACCACCAGGCCCGCAGGCTTGTTGATCACCAGGATGTCGTCGTCTTCATAGACGATGTCCAGCTCGATGTCTTGAGCGATCCATTCGCCCTGAGCTTCCTGCTCGGCAGTCAGTTCAAGAATGGCGCCACCGTGAACGATGTCTCGCGGGCGGATAACCGCCCCATCCACAGTCAGGCGGCCGTCTTTGATCCAGGCGGAAAGGCGCGAGCGCGAGTGCTCAGCGAATAATTGTGCGGCGACTTGATCGAGGCGTTGGCCGCCCAATTCGGACGGCACCTCTGCGCGAAGTTCAATTTTATCGGACATGCTCAGACTAGGCGTCGGCACAGCCTTTGGTTTCGGCTGCGCGCTTGTGGTTAAATACGGCGTCTTTTGCCCCGAGGCTATTCAACGGGGCGCTCATCATAACAGGACGGCCCCGCCCAAGACAGCGGCCGTCATAGGGACGCAAGCCGCCATGCAAGTGAAACACCTGCTGCTGATCGCCATCCTCGCATTGACCGCTGCTTGCTCATCGAAGGAAGTCGTAGACGAAAACCTTAGCGAAGTCGAGCTGTACCAGCAGGCTCAGCAAGATCTGGACAACAATAGCTACACCGCCGCCACAGCCAAGCTGAAGGCGCTGGAGTCGCGTTATCCGTTCGGTCGCTACGCCGATCAGGCTCAACTCGAGCTTATCTACGCCAACTACAAGAACACCGAGCCTGAGGCTGCGAAGTCTGCCGCCGAGCGTTTCATTCGTTTGCACCCTCAGCATCCGAACGTGGACTACGCCTATTACCTCAAGGGCCTGACCTCTTTCGACCAGGACGTCGGCCTGCTGTCGCGTTTCCTGCCGCTGGACATGACCAAGCGTGACCCGGGTGCTGCCCGCGACTCCTACAACGAGTTCGCCCAACTGACCAGCCGCTTCCCGAACAGCCGCTACTCGCCGGACGCCAAGCAGCGCATGATTTACCTGCGCAACCTGCTGGCTGCCTACGAGATTCACGTCGCCGACTACTACCTGACCCGTCAGGCCTACGTCGCTGCCGCGAACCGTGGTCGTTACGTGGTGGAAAACTTCCAGGAAACCCCATCGGTCGGCGACGGCCTGGCGGTGATGACTGAAGCCTACCAGCGTCTGCACCTGGACGACCTGGCAGCCACCAGCCTCGAAACCCTGAAGCTCAACTACCCGAACCACCCAACGCTGGTAGACGGTCAGTTCGTGCCATCGGTCGACGAAGCCGACAACCGTTCGTGGTTGAGCAAGGCGACTCTGGGCCTGATCGAATCCCGTCCACCGCTGCCGCCGGGCGAAACCCGCGCCAACCAGGACGTGCAGAGACAATTCCGGGACGCCAAAGAAGCGATTCCGAACGATCTCAAGCCTAAAGATGAAAATGGCGACGTGATCGAAGAAGAAAATCACGAAGCGGAAGGCAACAACAGCGACCGCTCGTGGTTCAGCTACATGACCTTCGGCGTGTTCGACTGATACGACCGGTGGTGCAAAAAGGAGCCTTTCGAGGCTCCTTTTTTATGTCCGGACTTTTATTGCGGCGCTAACAGGCTGTGCGCCCGTCATGTCCTTGGCTAAACTGCTTAATCACTCGTCATAAAGCAGCTCATCATGCTTCGTTTACTGTTCTGGATCGCCCTGATTGCCGCTGCGGTATGGTTCTGGCGCAAGTTCAAGGGTCAGGCTTCTGTGCCCAAGTCCCCCGCCGAACTGGAAGCCGCGCCCATGGTCCGCTGCGCCCATTGCGGCGTACACCTGCCCCGCGACCGCGCGCTGAGCCTTCAACAACAGTGGTATTGCAGCCAGGCTCACCTCGAGCAAGGCCCGGGCTCCAGTGATCGCTGAGACGTCCAGTCCCGGCAGCAAACAGGCTCAGCGACTGCTGCGCCTTTATCACCTCTACCGCCTAAGCGTCGGCATCACCTTGGTGCTGCTGATCTCCAGCAACCTGGACAACCAGTTGCTGACGTTCGCCAATGACAGCCTGTTGCGCAGTGGCAGCTGGCTGTACCTGGTGCTGAACATCTTGCTGGTGGTCTTCTTCGAGAACACTCGCCGCCCGGCGCAACTGTTCAGCCTGGCGCTGATTGATGTCCTGCTCTTGTGTGGCTTGTTCTACGCCGCCGGCGGTGTCGCCAGCGCCATCGGCAACTTGCTGATCGTCTCGGTGGCCATCAGCAACACCTTGTTGCGAAGCCGCATCGGCCTGCTGATCGCCGCCGTGGGCGCGCTCGGCATCGTCGGGCTGAGCTTTCTCCTGAGTTTCAGCCATCCCGCCAGCCCCAACGATTACCTGCAAGCCGGCACCCTCGGTGTGTTGTGCTTTGCCGCGGCGTTGCTGGTGCAAGGCTTGATCCAACGCCTGGAAGTCAGCGAAACCCTCGCCGAACAACGGGCCAGCGAAGTCGTCGGCCTCGAAGCCCTCAATGCATTGATCCTGCAACGCATGCGCACCGGCATCCTGGTGCTCGACGGCCAACTGCGGGTGCAATTGGCCAACCACAGCGCGCTGATCTTACTGGGCCGAGACCATCTTGAAGGCCAACGGATCGCCGACTGCTCGCCCATTCTGGTCGAACGCCTGCAACTGTGGCGGAACAATCCGACGCTGCGCCCCCAGAGCCTGAAAATCGCCAACAGCGGCCTGGAACTGCAACCGAGCTTCATTGCCCTGGCCCAAAGCCCACACCACCAGACCCTGGTCTTCCTTGAGGATCTCGCACAAATAGCCCAACAGGCCCAACAACTGAAGCTCGCCGCTTTGGGCCGCCTGACGGCTGGTATCGCCCACGAAATTCGCAATCCTTTGGGCGCCATTAGTCATGCCGCTCAGCTATTGCAGGAATCGGAGGAACTGAACGGCGCGGATCGACGTCTGACCCAGATTATTCAAGACCACTCTCAGCGAATGAATCGGGTTATCGAAAACGTCCTGCAACTGTCCCGCCGTCAGCAAACCGTGCCGCAACGACTCGATCTGAAGCCGTGGCTGGAGCAGTTCGTGGCCGACAGTCGCGAAAGTGCGCTCGATCGTCAGCAGATTCACCTGCGCATCGGTTCAGGCGACTTCAAAACCCTGATGGACCCGAACCAGCTCACCCAGATTCTCGACAATTTGTTGCGCAACGCCTGGCGTCATAGCGCTCAGGTCCACGATCAGGCGCAGGTCTGGCTCGATTTGTTTGTCGACCCCGACAGCCAGTTGCCGATCATCGAGGTTCGGGACGATGGCCCCGGCGTGGCACCGGACCAGCAGGTGCATTTGTTCGAACCGTTCTATACCACCAGCGCCCAAGGCACAGGCCTGGGGCTGTATCTGTCCCGTGAGCTGTGCGAAAGCAACCAGGCCCGCCTAGACTTCAAGCCACGCCATGATGGCGGCTGCTTTCGCATCACCTTTGCTCACGGACGGAAACAAAGTTGAACATGTGCCCACGGCAAAAAGTCCTGATCGTCGACGACGAGCCGGATATCCGCGAACTCCTGGAAATCACCCTGGGACGGATGAAACTCGACACCTTCAGCGCCCGTAACCTCGGCGAAGCCCTGGCGCTGTTGAAGCGTGAGACGTTCGACCTGTGCCTGACCGACATGCGCCTGCCGGACGGCACCGGTCTTGAACTGGTGCAACATATCCAGCAACGCGCCCCAAACCTGCCGGTGGCCATGATTACCGCCTACGGCAGCCTCGAAACGGCGATCAACGCCCTCAAGGCCGGCGCCTTCGACTTCCTGACCAAACCGGTGGACCTCACGCGATTGCGTGAACTGGTCACCAGCGCCCTGCGCATGCCGGCACCGGGCGCAGCCATCGACCGACGATTGCTGGGCGATTCGCTGCCCATGCGTAACCTGCGTAAACAAATCGACAAACTGGCCCGCAGTCAGGCGCCGGTCTACATCAGCGGCGAGTCCGGCAGCGGCAAGGAACTGGTCGCCCGACTGATCCACGAACAAGGACCGCGCGCCAACCAGCCGTTTGTCCCGGTCAATTGCGGCGCGATACCGTCGGAACTGATGGAAAGCGAGTTTTTCGGCCATCGCAAAGGCAGCTTCAGCGGCGCTATCGAAGACAAACCCGGACTGTTCCAGGCCGCCCAGGGAGGCACGCTGTTCCTCGACGAAGTGGCCGACTTGCCACTGTCGATGCAGGTCAAACTGCTGCGGGCGATTCAGGAAAAAGCCGTTCGCAGCGTTGGCGGCCAACAGGAAACCGTGGTCGATGTGCGGATCCTCTGCGCCACCCACAAAGACCTCGACGCCGAAGTCGCCGCTGAACGCTTTCGCCAGGATTTGTATTACCGGCTGAATGTGATCGAACTGCGGGTTCCGCCTTTGCGCGAGCGCCGCGACGACATCGAGTCATTGGCCGGTCATGTGCTCAAGCGTCTGGCGGCAGCCAGCGGCCAACCCGTCCCGAAGCTCCACCCACAAGCGCTTGAAGCGCTGAAAAGCTATCGCTTTCCGGGCAATGTGCGGGAATTGGAGAACATGCTCGAACGCGCCCACACCCTGTGCGACAACAAACAGATCGAAGCCAGCGACCTGCGACTGGCCGAAGGCAATTGCAGCGCCGACAGCGGTGTGCCGGACCTGACGCAGATCGACAATCTGGAAGACTATCTGGAAAACGTCGAACGCAAACTCATCCTCCAGGCCCTGGAGGAAACCCGCTGGAACCGCACGGCAGCGGCTCAGCGATTGAATTTGTCGTTTCGGTCGATGCGTTACAGGTTGAAGAAATTCGGGCTGGATTGAGGGCCCCTTCGCGGGCAAGCCTCGCTCCTACAGATGTCAATCGTCGTTGATCTTGTAGGAGCGAGCGGTGCGGCGACCCGACTTGCCCGCGAAGGCGTTCTGGAAGACGACGAATGTTTCGCGTCTAGATCCGCCCTGCCGGCGCATACGGCGCCGGATCAATGATCGGCGTCCTGCCCAGCATCACATCCGCAAACAACTGGCACGACGCCGGCGCCAGCACCAACCCGTTACGGTAATGCCCGCAGTTGAGCCACAACCCCTCGAAGCCCGGCACCCGCCCGATGTAGGGAATGCCCTCCGGTGAGCCCGGTCGCAACCCCGCCCAATGCCCGACCACCTCGGCATCCGCCAGCGCTGGAATCAATTCCACTGCAGACGCTTTCAAGCTCTCAAGCGCAGAGCCGGTCGGCGTCTTGTCGAAGCCTTCATGTTCCAGCGTGCTGCCAATCAGAATGTGTCCATCCCGGCGAGGAATCGCATAACGCCCCTTGGCCAGCACCATGCTCGGCAGGAAGTCCGCCGCGCACTTGTAAAGAATCATCTGTCCTTTCACGGGTTCAACCGGCAACGCAAGGCCCAGGCTTTTGAGCAAATCACCGCTCCAGGCACCCGCCGTCAGCACCACCTGATCACCGTGGATCGCGCCCGCCGAAGTCTGCACGCCGACGACTTTTTCGCCTTCGCGAACGAACCCGCTGACTTCGCACTGCTCATGAATCGTCACGTTCGGCATCGCCAGCAAGGCAGCCTTGAGGGATTTCACCAGCCGCGGATTGCGCACGTTGGCCACGTCGGCCATGTAGATCGCGCGGGCGAAACCGCCACCCAGGACCGGCACCGCGTCGTGCGCCGCCGAGATATCCACAGCCCGCAGCGGACGGTGTTCCCGCTCGGCCCAGGCCAGCGCCTCGGCTTCATCGTCCAGGTCCAGCCAGTACAGGCCGGTGGTGTGCACTTCAGGATCAACCCCGGTCGCGGCAAACAGGCGCTCGCCCAGCTGTGGATAAAAGTCCTGAGACCAATGGGCCAGCGCGGTAACTGCCGGGCTGTAGCGCCACGGGTAGAGTGGCGAAACGATACCGCCACCGGCCCAGGACGATTCCTGACCGACATTCGAACGGTCCAGCAGCACAACGCTCTGTACTTGCGACGCGAGATTGAACGCTGTCAGCAGGCCAATTACACCGCCGCCGACTATCACCACTTGCTGTTGCATGGTCATGTTCCGATCCAACCGTTAAAGAGACAGGAGGCGCAAAAGGCGCCCGAAAAAAAACTCAGCGACCCCAGCAATCTTTGGTGGTCAGTCCGGCCGTCGCATTGACCATGCTTCTGACACCGGTGTTGGTGATGGTGAAATCGCCACACTTGTCAGTCGCCATGCTGCCGGCCTTGCGTGTAGCGGTCAGCAGGAAGGTCTGGTCGGTCAGGGTCGGGGTGATGGTGTAATAGTCATTGCCGGCGCTCAGGCCGGTGGCACCGGTGTAGACATTACCCTTCGAGTAAAACCGTTCAAGAACCTGCGCCTGCTCGGAGAGCAGCCCGGCCACTTCAGCCCGGCGGCCCTTTTTCACGTATTCGGTGAGGCTCGGGTAGCCAATGGTGATGACGATCCCGATGATCGCAATCACGATCATGATTTCGATCAGAGTAAAACCTCGGTTGGATCTGCGCATGCCTCAACTCTCACTTACTGTATTTGTCGCCACATGATGCGGCGGCTGCCACCGCCGCCTTTTTCGGTCAGCTTGGTCACCGTTGAATCGGTACCGGTTAGGATCTTGCCTGTTCCGCTGTTGGTAACGGCGCTCAAGAATTGCATCCCGCTAGTGAAAATCACCCCGGCGGATATCGCGTCCGCGCTGTCGACCACCCCATCGCCAGTGGTATCGAGCACCGCGTAGTTGAGCATCTTACCGCTGAACGCATCCAGTTCGACCAGTTTGCTAGTGCCGAAACTGGCACAAGGATCTGTGGTATCCACAATGGCCGTGGTAAATACGATTCGCCCCAGCACCAGCGCCGCCTGGCTGATCACCCGCTCACCGGTCAATACGCTGTTGTAGACCAGTGGTAAATACCAGCCCTTCTCCGCCGGATAGGTCACTTCGTTCTGGCTGGTGGTGATGAACTGCCCCGTACTTCCCGAGAACACGCCCGTCACCGACTGGATCTGCAAACTGGACGTGGTGATCTGTCCAGAGCCGCCGTCAGCATCCCACACCGCATAGAACGCCTGCAGATCCTTGTTGGTCTTGTCGACCGTTTCATTGAATTTGCCGGTACCGAAAAACACCACTTTGCCGCCCAGTGAATTGTCCGCCAACAACGGCTGCGCGGTGATTGGCTGGGTGGCGCCGCCCGCCGTCGTGAACAACGGTTTGCCGGAAAACGCCACGCCCCAGGTGTCCGTGGTGGCGCCGCTCAAATCAAACTTCCATAACCGCCCTTTCAGGTCCCCGCCATAGGCGGCCTGCACCACATTCTGCGAGTTGACCTTGAGTTTCACCGACGACAAACCGTTGGTGGTTTCCGTACTGTCGATGACGATTTTCTTGATCAACGACCCATCGCGGATATCCACCACGTACAACGCCGCCACACCCGAATTGCTGCCGTAGCCGTTGGAGATGAATGCCGCCCAACGACCATCCGCCAAGCGTGCCACTTCCGGACGGGCGTAGGCATAACCCAGATCATTGAAAACGTTCGCCGTGTTTGCTGTGGCAGGTGCACTGATTTCCCACAACGCCTTGGTCACGTTACCGGCCGAGGCGTCAAACAGCTGCAAGGCGTAGAACGTCTTGCCGCCCGCGCCTGTTCCGCCGAGCGCCAGGGTTTTCCAGGCACTGTTGAGTTGAGCATCAAAAACGCCGACCTGACCGTCGACCAGAAACTTGTGGCTGACGCCGTTGATGTAGGCGGTATCGGCGATATAGCGCAACGATGGCAAAACACTGGAGGGCATGTAGGCATAACGTCTGGCGCCGTTAACCGAGTTGATGACGCTGACAAAACCATCGTTGGCATTGACCACAAGGCTGGTGTTCATGTTGCTGGATTTGGTGGCCAGATAGGTGCTGTAGCTGGTGTCACTGACCAGATCGGATGCGGTTTTTTCCGTTGGCGAGGCCAGCACCAAAGGCGAGTTGATGATGTCGCCGAGCAACACACTGCGTACTTTCAACCCGGTCTTGTTGGTGCCCTTGCTCCACTCCACAAGGTCGCTGCCCGTGATGCCGGTGGGCAGGCCCTGATTCAGCGCCGTCTGCTGTGCCGGGGCGAAATTGGCGAAAGCCAGCGTGACGGGGGCATTGCTCACGTTGTTCCACGACTGGTAAGTCGGCGCTGTGGCGCCGGGCACGATGGCGGTATCAGTCGTCCAGAGCACCGTGGAGGTATTGACCGAACCGGTGG
This sequence comes from Pseudomonas sp. IT-P44, assembly GCF_949768225.1. Classification (NCBI taxonomy): domain Bacteria; kingdom Pseudomonadati; phylum Pseudomonadota; class Gammaproteobacteria; order Pseudomonadales; family Pseudomonadaceae; genus Pseudomonas; species Pseudomonas sp. IT-P44. The sequence goes on from NZ_CATKQM010000008.1 coordinate 71,695, forward strand.
CGGTGAACCCGTAGGACTTGATGGTGCCGCGCCAATCCTTGGGGTCGTAGCTGGTCTGGTAGTAAGCGGAACCGACCCCGACGATTGCGCTGCTGGTGGTGCCGCTCCCGCCGGAACCGGCTTTCGACGTGATGTCGCCCAGCGCTGATGACAACGCGGTATTCAGGCCGGCACTGTCCGTTGCCTGGTAGTACTTGCCCTGCCCGTAACCGGCGGCGTCCGACAACATCTGGTTCGCGGCGGTGAAACCCACGGTGTAGGTGTTCATGTTCTGTTTGGGGAAATCTGCGGCGTTCCAGTTTTTGCCACCGGCGTCGGTACCGGTGGTGCGCATATCGATGTCGAAGGCGAATTTGGCGATGTCGTCCAGGTACAACGTGTCCCCCTCGCCATCACCGGAGAGGTTGTCGCCATCGTTCGCGCTGTTGCCGTCCCAGTTCGGCAAGCGGGCGCCACCGAGCGGATCGTTGGTCGGGAAGGTCCTGTCGAACGTAGGCAGGCCATCGGTGATCACCACGCCATAGTTTTTCTGGCAGCGATACTGGATCGGGCTGGTGTAAGTGGTTGGCGCCGAGTTGTAGTACGGCGCCATGCCGCGCATGTACCGCGTAATCTCGTAATAGGTTTCCGCCAACGGGGTACTGGCGATTGCACTCAAACCATCGATCGAAGAGATCAAGGCGTTGTAGTTGGTGTCCGCCTGGGCCTGGGTAACGCTACCACTGACGGGAGACAGGTCACTGACCGCGCGGGCGATATAACCGCCGGGGCCGGAGTTGCCACTGACAGAAGGGTTGAATGTCGCCAGGCCTATTCTCAATGAACGGTTGCTGGTGACCAGATTGGTGGACACATCCTGCGCAACGCTGATGCGGTAATCATTGGGGATAGCACCGGTACCGGTGGTGAAATCCCTGTTCGAACCGTTGGCCAGTGTGACCAGATAAGACAGATAGTTAGCCGTATAACGCGTGTTTTCGTTGCCCACCGGGTCGGGCAGCTTCAGGCATATCGATGACAGTCCCAATAAGCCCCGATAAAAACCGTACCAGTTGCCATTGTTGGAGCAACCGCCGCGATTGAGGCTCGACAAGGCGATGTTGGTATCGTCCATGTCCAGGTTCTGACCAGTCAGACACGAGCTGTTCGAACTGCAATTGGCAATTTGCGGGCGACTGACCGTCGGATCGAATCCCGGCGCCCAAATGATGTTGTTCATGCTCCCCGAATCATCGATCAGCAGCATCACGTTGGGCGCAACCGCCGCAGCGCTCAACAGGGGCGAGTCCGAAGGCGTGAACGCGTACGCAGGCGCTGACAGGTACAGCCCCAATGCAATACCACTCAGAAACCGCCAGATCCCTGAGCACCTATTAGTATTTGGCATAGATGCTCTCCACCACACTGCGCACGTTGTTGCCCACGATGGCCACTGCCGTGACCCGATAAAGCGTCGCAGAGGTGTTGCTCGGCACATTCACGGCATTCAACGTGGTGCCGATGTTCTGTACCCCATAGAAACCGTTCGCGGCCGCGATCCAGGTGACCCCCGAGGAGGAATTGAGACCGGCAGCCGTGAGGGTCGATGACTCGGCGGGCGGCAAACATTGATTGCCGCTGCAAACCGGCAATGTATAGGTATCGAGCTGAACCGCACTTTCGCCGATGCGCAACGCGGCTTCGGCGATCTGGAACGACTGATTGCGCAGGGTGACGCTGCTGGCCATCTTTTCCTGCAGGGTTGCGTTCTGCATCGATGAAATGCCAATCAGCGTCAGCAACAGAAGGAACACCAGGCTGACCAGCAGCGCCATGCCGCGCTGGGCGTGAGAGGTAGCGGGAGAAAAACTCATCGGCCCTCCCCTCATGGCAAGCGGTTGCGCAAAGCGGCAACCACGTTGAATGTTTGATCGCGGACCCGGCTGTTCGGATCTTTCAGTATCAGCGTCAGGCGCACACTACGGATTCGCGCAGGGTCGGAAGGGTTGGTGCTGTAACTGGAAGCGGCCATATCGGTGGCTGACGCTGCGAGACCGAAGCTCACGTCAAAGGCTTTGACGTTGTCGACGAGCACTGCCTGAGTCGGCGTGCCGATGCCGCTGCCCATCGTCAGTTGGCCGTTCTTGAGGCTGTAGATCAGTCGTCGAATCGGAAACGCCAATTGTCCTGTGGCGGGAGCCTGCACGTTGGAGTAAGCCGTCGCGGTATTGCGGCAATCCGAAACCACCGTCCAGGTCGGCGTACCGCCACCCGCTCCGACATCGGCGGTCACCAGGGTCAGCTTAAGGTTGGCATTGTCCCAGCTGATCGGCGCTATCTGGCTGGCAGTGAAGCTCGCCCCGGCGCTTGCATCAGTAATAGCCCCCAGACAACCAAACATCCCCACCATGCGGATTTCCTGAATCATTTTGCTCAGCACGAAACGCGCGTCTTCCTGCATGTTCGCCGCCGCGTTCTGGCTGACATACGTGTTCTTGGCCGCTATGAAAATCTGCGCCACACCGAGCACCACGACCAGGCTCAACGCCAACGCGATCAACATTTCGATCAGGCCGAAACCTCTGTTGAGCCGGATCATGGTGTCGCCACCGGATCGACGGCGGCGCGACTGGTCAGCACAAAGCTGCGACGGGAATTGGCGGCATTGGCCGCCCGCGAGTCGTCCCAGGTTATGGTGATGGTGTACACCCGCTGATTGAGGGTGACGCTGCCCGTAGCGGTGGCGCCGAGCATACTGACGATATTGGAGGTGAAGTCGTAGAGGTCCTGATCCCGGGCAACGTTGAGGTTGCCCGACGTAGGAGGCGTGACCGTGTAATCGGCGCCGGCGTTGGCGCGGATGCGGTCCATCATGTCGTAGGCGATAAAGCTCGCCTGGCTGGTCATCCGCGAACTGTCGGTGTACTTCAGCGCATTGAGCTGGAACGCCGCCGCCCCCAACAGCCCCACGCTCAAAATCAACAACGCCACGAGAACCTCGATCAGCGTCATGCCCTCCTGTGCACGCTTGCTCCATCCCCTCATCCGCAACTTCCACCCAATAGAATTCGTCCTTTCAAACACACATTCAGCGTCCTGCTTTGCGCCCCCAATACGTAGCTGATCACCACCGCCGTGGACGGTGCCGACAGACCGCCCAGATTGTTGAAATCGATGGCGGTCACGCCTGAGGTTAGCGTCAGAGTCGCGCCGCTGCTCATCGCGGGAACAACCCGCAATACATTGGCCACAGTGCCAGTACTGTCATAGACCGCCAATTCTCCGGTCCAGACGCTGCCACCCGCCGTCGGCCGCACCCGGGTGGTGAGGCCGCGATCGATGGCCTCAAGCCGGGCGAAATTCAAGGCGCGCTGCAGGTCGCCGATCTCGGTATCAGCCCTGGTGCCTTGCACCGAACGGGTAAACGCCGGTACTGCCAGGGTGATCAGAATCAAAAAGACCGCAAGCGCGACCAGCAACTCGATCAGCGTGAAACCTTTTGTACGATGATCCATCAATGCCCTCCGTTGCCGTCGGCTATACCTGCTGTTACACGCTAGAACAATCGACCCACAGGTGTCGGTTGTTTTGCCATTACTGCGCAAGGTTTGCGCGGGCCACCGCACTCCAGGGAGGGAGATGTCATGCATCAGCAGGGTTTCAGTCTGATTGAACTGCTCATGGGACTGACGATTGTCGGGATTGTTCTGCATCTGGTCAGTCCGGCGTTCGCAGCGCTCACGGAATCGAACCATCAGGAGGAGGCAGCGAAGTCGCTTGTCAGTGGCATGCGCAGTGCCAGAAGCGAGGCAATCACGCGAAACCAGGCTGTCGTCATACACGGGATAAACGACGATTGGGGCCAAGGCTGGCGGATGATTCTGGATTTAAATGGCAAGGGACATGAGGACAGCCGCAATCCGCTGCTGGTCGAGCGCCGAAGCGACACTCGGGTGCCGGTTGTCGGCAATCACTATGTCAGGACTTCAGTACGATTCAGCCATCTCGGCGAACCGCAGCACGGAGGCTTTCAAGCGGGGACATTGCATGTTTGCGCAAAACACGAGCCAGTGAGTCAGCACCAAGTGGTGCTGGCCCCGAGCGGTCGCGTCAGCCTGCGCAGCATCAAGGCTGTGCAGGCGTTGTGCGAGAAAGGAAAAAAATCAAAGTAGCGAACGAACGCGTAACTCTTTCGGCATGGAGAACGTGATGTTCTCCTCGCGACCTGCCAGTTCATCGGCACCGGTAGCGCCCCAGGCCTGCAACTGCTGGATCACGCCACGCACCAGTACTTCCGGTGCAGAGGCACCTGCGGTAATGCCGATGCGCTCGACACCGTCGAACCAGCTCTTTTGCAGGTCCTCGGCGCCGTCGATCAGGTAGGCCGGAGTGGCCATGCGTTCGGCCAGCTCACGCAGGCGATTGGAGTTGGAGCTGTTCGGGCTGCCGACAACCAGCACCACGTCGCATTCGTCGGCCAGCGTCTTGACGGCGTCCTGACGGTTTTGCGTGGCGTAGCAGATGTCGTCCTTGCGCGGGCCACCAATCGCCGGGAAGCGTGTACGCAGTGCGTCGATGACGCGGCTGGTATCGTCCATGGACAGGGTGGTCTGGGTCACGAACGCCAGTTTTTCAGGGTTGTTCACCTGCAACGCGGCGACGTCTTTTTCGTCCTCGACCAGGTAAATCGCGCCGCCATTGCTGCCATCGTACTGGCCCATGGTGCCTTCGACTTCCGGGTGACCGGCGTGGCCGATGAGGATGCATTCACGACCATCACGGCTGTAGCGCGCGACCTCGATGTGCACTTTGGTCACCAGCGGGCAGGTGGCGTCGAACACCTTCAGGCCACGGCCGGCGGCTTCGGTACGCACCGCCTGGGAAACGCCGTGGGCACTGAAGATCACGATGACGTCGTCCGGCACCTGATCCAGCTCTTCAACGAAGATCGCGCCGCGAGCGCGCAAGTCTTCGACGACGAATTTGTTGTGGACCACTTCGTGGCGCACATAGATCGGCGGCCCGAAAACTTCCAGGGCGCGGTTGACGATTTCGATCGCCCGGTCCACACCGGCGCAGAAGCCACGGGGGTTGGCGAGTTTGATTTGCATGCTGTGCCTCGTGTCTTGCGCGCAGGAAAATTAGAACATTACATCCTGTAGGAGCAGAGTTTGCTCCGGGCGGCGTTCCGACGAAAGCGGTGTGTCAGTCAACATTGATGTTGAATGTGATGACGCCTTCGTCGGAACGCCGCCCGGAGCAAGCTCTGCTCCTACATTTGACCGCATTCAGTCAGTTACAGCGATTTGACGTTGATGATTTCCACGTCAAAGGTCAATGTCTTGCCGGCCAACGGATGGTTGAAGTCGATGGTCACTTGCTCGTCATCGAACTCTTTCACCACGCCAGGCAGCTCAGTATTCGCCGCATCGTTGAAGATCACCAGCAAACCCGGCGAAAGGTCCATGTCCTTGAACTGCGAACGCGGGATGATCTGTACGTTTTGCGGGTTCGGCTGACCAAAAGCGTTTTCCGGCTGAATCGTCAGCGTACGCTTGTCGCCGGCCTTGAAGCCGAACAGCGCCGCTTCGAAACCTGGCAACAGGTTACCGTCGCCGACCTGGAAGGTCGCCGGGGCTTTGTCGAAGGTGCTGTCGACGGTGTCGCCGTTCTCCAGGCGCAGTGCAAAATGCAAAGTGACTTCCGTGTTCTGGCGGATGCGTTGCTCAGCCAATACCTGTTCAGTCATGAACTGCTTCTCCCGTCTTCTTTGATTTGAACATGTCCAGCGCCAGCATCACCGCACCCACAGTAATTGCACTGTCGGCGAAGTTGAACGCCGGGAAGTACCAGCGGTTCTGCCAATGCACCAGGATGAAATCGATCACATGGCCCAGGGCTATGCGGTCGTACAGATTGCCCAGCGCACCACCCAGGACCAGCGCCAATGCGATGGCCAGCCAGGTTTCGTTGCGCCCCAGACGCTTGAGCCACACCACCAGCACCGCACTGACCACGACCGCGATCAGGGCGAACAACCAGCGCTGCCAGCCCGAGCTGTCGGCCAGGAAACTGAACGCCGCGCCTGTGTTGTAGGCCAGGGTCCAGCTGAAGTAATCGGGGATCACCACGATCTGCTGGTACATCTCAAGCTTGCCTTCGAAGTAGAACTTGCTGGCCTGGTCGATGACCAGGACCAGCAAACTCAACCAGAGCCAGCCCAGCCGTCCAAAACGGCCAATGGCGTTAGGCATAGTGACGAACCTCGCCAGTGCCGCTGATGTTATCGACGCAACGACCGCAGATTTCCGGATGTTCCGGGTTCACGCCGACGTCTTCACGGCAGTGCCAGCAACGGGCGCACTTGGCGAAGGCCGACTTGACGATTTTCAGCTTCAGGCCGCTGACTTCGGTGACCACTGCATCGGCCGGAGCCTGTACGAACGGCGCAACGCTGGCGGTCGAGGTGATCAGTACGAAGCGCAGTTCGTTGCTCAGCTTGGCCAGGTCGGCGCTCAGGGCGTCTTCGGCGAACAGCGTCACTTCGGCCTGCAGGTTGCCACCGACGGCTTTGGCCGCGCGCTGGATTTCCATTTCTTTGTTCACAGCGACCTTCACCGCCATGATCCGCTCCCAGTAGGCGCGGCCCAGTTCGACGTTTTCCGGCAGCTCGGTCAGGCCTTCGTACCAGGTGTTGAGCATCACCGATTCGTTGCGCTCGCCCGGCAGGTATTCCCACAGTTCGTCGGCGGTGAACGCGAGGATCGGCGCGATCCAGCGCACCAGCGCTTCGGAGATGTGGTACAGCGCGGTTTGCGCCGAACGGCGGGCCTTGCTGTTGGCGCCAGTGGTGTACTGACGGTCCTTGATGATATCGAGGTAGAAACCGCCCAGCTCCTGCACGCAGAAGTTGTGGATCTTGGAGTAGACGTTCCAGAAGCGGTATTCGCCGTAATGCTCTTGCAGCTCGCGTTGCAGCAGCAAGGTGCGATCCACGGCCCAACGATCCAGCGCGAGCATTTCTTCGGCCGGCAGGATGTCGGTGGCCGGGTTGAAACCGGTCAGGTTGGAGAGCAGGAAGCGCGCGGTGTTACGGATGCGCCGGTAGGCGTCCGCACTGCGTTGCAGGATCTGCTCGGAAACCGCCATTTCACCCGAATAGTCGGTGGATGCGACCCACAGACGCATGATGTCGGCGCCCAGGGTGTCGTTGACTTTTTGCGGCGCGATCACGTTGCCCAGCGACTTGGACATCTTGCGGCCGGACTCGTCGACGGTGAAGCCGTGGGTCAGCAGCTCGCGGTATGGCGCGTGGTCGTCGATGGCGCAACCGGTCAGCAGCGACGAATGGAACCAGCCACGGTGTTGGTCCGAGCCTTCCAGGTACAGGTCGGCGCGTGGACCGGTTTCGTGGCCCATCGGGTGCGAACCGCGCAGGACGTGCCAGTGCGTGGTGCCCGAATCGAACCAGACGTCCAGGGTGTCGCTGATCTTGTCGTACTGCGGCGCTTCGTCACCGAGCAGCTCGGCAGCGTCCATCTTGAACCAGGCTTCGATGCCTTCGACTTCGACGCGCTTGGCGACTTCTTCCATCAGCTCGGCGGTACGTGGGTGCAGCTCGCCGCTTTCCTTGTTCAGGAAGAACGGGATCGGCACGCCCCAGTTACGCTGACGGGAGATGCACCAGTCCGGACGGTTGGCGATCATCGAGTGCAGGCGCGCCTGGCCCCAGGCCGGAACGAACTGAGTTTCTTCGATGGCTTTAAGAGCGCGTTTGCGCAGGGTGTCGCCGCTGACAGGCTCTTTGTCCATGCCGATGAACCACTGCGCGGTGGCGCGGTAGATCAGCGGGGTCTTGTGGCGCCAGCAGTGCATGTAGCTGTGTTCGATGATGGTGGTGTGCAGCAGCGCACCGACTTCGGTCAGCTTGTCGACGATGGCCGGGTTGGCTTTCCAGATGAACTGGCCGCCAAAGAACTCCAGCGAAGTCGCGTAGACGCCGTTGCTTTGCACCGGGTTGAGGATGTCGTCGTTGACCATGCCGTATTTCTTGCAGGTCACGAAGTCGTCCACGCCGTAGGCCGGAGCGGAGTGAACCACACCGGTGCCAGCGCCCAGTTCAACGTAGTCGGCCAGGTAAACCGGCGACAGACGGTCGTAGAACGGGTGACGGAAGTTAATCAGTTCCAGTTCTTTACCGGTGGTGATCGCGATGACCGAGCCTTCCAGGCTGTAACGGACCAGGCAGGATTCAACCAGCTCTTCAGCCAACACCAGCAACTTGTCGCCGACATCGACCAGGGCGTAGTTGAATTCCGGGTGAACGTTCAGCGCCTGGTTGGCCGGGATGGTCCACGGGGTGGTGGTCCAGATCACGATCGAAGCAGGTTTGCCCAGCGACGGCAGACCGAAAGCGGCAGCCAGCTTGGCTTCATCGGCAATCGGGAACGCCACGTCGATGGTCGAGGACTTTTTGTTCTCGTACTCGACTTCCGCTTCAGCCAGGGCCGAACCGCAGTCGAAGCACCAGTTCACAGGCTTCAGGCCCTTGAACACGAAACCGCCCTTGACGATTTCGGCGAGTGCGCGGATTTCACCGGCCTCGTTTTTGAAGTCCATGGTCTTGTACGGGTTGGCGAAGTCGCCCAACACGCCCAGACGGATGAATTCGGATTTCTGGCCTTCGATCTGCTCGGTGGCGTAGGCACGGCACAGTTCGCGGGTCTTGTCCGCGCCCAGGTTCTTGCCGTGGGTCACTTCGACTTTGTGCTCGATCGGCAGACCGTGGCAGTCCCAGCCTGGAACATAAGGCGCGTCGAAACCCGACAGGGTTTTCGAGCGGATGATCATGTCCTTGAGGATCTTGTTCAGCGCATGACCGATGTGAATCGTGCCGTTGGCGTACGGAGGACCGTCGTGCAGAACGAACTTCGGACGATCCTTGCCAATCTCGCGCAACTTTCCGTACAGGCCAATACTGTCCCAGCGCTGCAGAATCTGCGGTTCGCGCTGTGGCAGGCCGGCCTTCATTGGGAAGGCGGTGTCCGGAAGGTTTAGCGTGGCTTTATAGTCGGTCATTTATGGCTCTTCATTAGCGATTGGCGCTAGGTGCGACAGGGCACGGGCGGCGGCGACATCCGCATTGATCGCCGTCTTAAGCGCCTCCAGAGAGGCGAAACGCTGCTCTTCACGCAGCTTGTGGTGGAAAACCACCGTCAAACGCCGGTCATACAGATCGCCGGCAAAATCTAAAAGATGTACTTCGAGGTGGGCTTTGCCATCCCCTTGGACCGTAGGACGCACGCCAATATTGGCGACGCCTGGACAGGTCTTGCCGTCGATGTCGACGTTGACCAGGTAAACCCCGGTGAGCGGCACGCGACGGCGCTTGAGTTGAATGTTGGCGGTTGGCGTACCCAACTGGCGCGCCAGTTTCTGGCCATGCAGGACTCGCCCGGTGATCTGGAACGGCCGACCGAGCAGACGCTCTGCCAAGGCGAAATCGGCAGCGGCCAGGGCATTTCGCACCTGGGTGCTGCTGACGCGAATGCCGTCCAGCTCAACGGTTTGCGCCGCTTCGACGGTGAAGCCCTGCATGACGCCGGCCTGTTGCAGGAAATCGAAATCCCCTACCCGGTCACAGCCGAAGCGGAAGTCGTCACCGACCTCAAGATGCTGCACGCCGAGACCGTCCACCAGAATGGTATCAACGAATTCGCTGGCGCTGAGCTTGCTCAGGCGCTGGTTGAAAGCCAGGCACAAGACCCGGTCGACGCCTTCGTCAGCCAGCAGCTGGAGTTTGTCACGCAGGCGCGCCAAGCGGGCCGGCGCTGTCTCCGGGGCGAAAAACTCCCGTGGCTGCGGCTCGAAAATCACCACGCAGCTGGGCACGCCCAACTCGAGCGCTCGCTCACGCAGCCTCGCCAGGATAGCCTGGTGGCCACGGTGAACACCGTCAAAGTTGCCAATAGTGGCGACACAGCCCCGATGCTGGGGGCGCAGGTTGTGGAGGCCTCGAACCAGCTGCATAACGCGCTTCTTGCTCATAAAGTGGTCGATTATAACCACACCCGGCGGCCGACGACAGGCAACACCGTAACCCAAAGTGATCGAACCGACAAAACCGCCGGCCCGCCCGTGTTTATCGAGGCAAAAGCCTCAGTTCAGCGCCTTGCGATTGAAGTCGCGCAAACGGAAGCCCATCAACAGCAACATGCCGAAATACGAGACCACGCCAGCCCCTACCAGAGCGCCCAGACGCAGGAATCGCTCAAGCATGTGGCCCTGATCCCAGGCCGGCATGAAATGCATCCCGGCCAGCAACACCGCGGACATCACCGTGACCGCTACCACCAGTTTGGCACCGAACTTCGCCCAGCCCGGCTGCGGCTGATACATCTGCTGTTTGCGCAGCTGATAGAACAACAACCCGGCGTTAAGGCAGGCACCAGCGCTGATCGCCAGAGCCAGACCGGCATGGGCCAGCGGCCCGATCAGCACCAGGTTGAACAACTGGGTAACCACCAGGGTGAAAATTGCGATTTTCACCGGCGTGCGAATGTTTTGTTGCGCATAAAAGCCCGGCGCCAGCACTTTGATCACGATAATGCCAAGCAACCCGACCGAATACGCAATGAGCGCCCGCTGAGTCATGGACGCATCGAAGGCGTTGAACTGGCCGTATTGAAACAGTGAGACCGTCAGTGGCTCAGCCAGGATCCCCAACGCCAGCGAGCACGGCAGCACCAGCACAAAGCACAGGCGCAGCCCCCAATCGAGAATCCGCGAATACTCTGCGCGATCCTTGCTGGCGTAGGTCTTGGCCAGGGTCGGCAACAGGATCGTGCCCAACGCCACGCCCAGCACGCCGGACGGCAATTCCATCAGGCGGTCGGCGTAATACATCCACGACACCGAACCGGCGACCAGGAACGAGGCAAAAATGGTGTTGATGATCAGCGAAATCTGGCTCACCGAAACGCCGAGAATCGCCGGCAGCATCTGTTTCATGACCCGCCACACGCCACTGTCACGCAGGTTCAGGCGTGGCAGCACCAGCATGCCGATCTTTTTCAGGTGCGGCAGCTGATAGAGCAACTGCGCCAGACCACCCGCCAGCACCGCCCAACCCAGCGCCATGACCGGCGGATCGAAATACGGTGTCAGGAACACCGCAAAGATGATCATGCTGACGTTGAGCAAGGTCGGCACGAACGCCGGCACCGAGAAGCGGTTATAGGTGTTGAGGATCGCCCCGGCCAATGAAGACAGGGAGATCAGCAATATATAAGGGAATGTCACCCGCAACAGGCTGGAGGTCAGCTCGAATTTTTCCGGGGTATCGGTGAAACCGGGCGCGGTCACCCAGATGACCCACGGCGCAGCGAGCATGCCCAACGCAGTGACCACTGCCAGCGCCAGGGTCAGCAGTCCGGAGACGTAGGCAATAAAGGTTCGTGTCGCCTCTTCGCCTTGCTGGCTTTTATATTCAGCAAGAATCGGCACAAACGCCTGGGAAAACGCCCCTTCGGCGAAGATCCGGCGCAGCAGATTGGGCAGTTTGAAGGCGATAAAGAAGGCGTCGGTGGCCATTCCCGCACCAAAAATACGCGCAATGAGGGTGTCACGGACGAACCCCAGAATCCGGGAAAGCATCGTGATAGAGCTGACGGCGGCCAACGATTTGAGCAGATTCATTGAAAGAGTTTGTGCCTGTCGATAAACAGCAGGCGAACAAAGCGCCCACTTATGCGATACTCCGCGCCGCAGCAGCACAGAGCCAAAGCTCGCGAGTTTACAGGTCAAGCGCCGGAAATAAATATCCCGCCTCTTTATACCTACCACTTAGCGGAACGTCTCAACCGCCCTTGACAAGACATCAACTCATCGGCATGATTCGCGGCCTATTTTGTTTGCTATTTCCTAAAAAGTCTTTCGAGGAGCTCGACGGTGGCCAACACACCTTCCGCCAAAAAACGTGCAAAACAGGCTGAGAAGCGTCGCAGCCACAACGCCAGCCTGCGTTCCATGGTTCGTACCTACATCAAGAATGTAGTTAAAGCCATCGACGCAAAAGACGCTGAAAAAGCTCAAGCTGCTTACGTTCTGGCCGTGCCAGTTATCGACCGTATGGCCGATAAAGGCATCATCCACAAGAACAAGGCTGCTCGCCATAAGAGCCGCCTGAATGGCCACGTCAAGGCTCTGAACCTTGCTGCTGCCTAAGTAACACGCTTGTTAAAAAACCGACCTCAGGGTCGGTTTTTTATTGCCTGCGATTTGACCTCGTCACTCAACCCAACCCAACCCCACACCGGGAGCACATCCACCACAGGATGCACTCTCCGGACAAAGGCTACTCACCGAAATTGAACACCACCGGCTTCGGCGGAGGACAACCTTCTGGCGGCGGAAAATTCTGAACACCCGCCTCATCGTAACCGGTATAGCAACCGACCAGCTTGTCATCCTTGAAGTTGAATCGCCGCTTGATCACACCCGCCTGGTAATAGCAGACCATTTCTCCCTCACGCCTGGCATACGAATAATCCTTGTACTCTCGCCCCTCGACCGTGATCAGACGAAAGCCCTGTTTTGCCTCCGAACACTCCAACTGTCCATTGGAGTAGTAACTGTTGCGAGTCACATGATCATCAGGCCCCAGCAACACTTCGCGAACCTTTCGCCCATCCTGGACATGCCGGACACTTTGCTCATTGCCGAACAGATACTCAGCCTCAAAGTCGAACTGGCCGTTATTAAAGCCACCTCGCTGCTTGCCGCAGAGCTTGATACGGGTGTACTTCCCGTCCGCCACATGGCAATAGTTTTTATCCTCGACCAACACTCCAGCCTCATCAAATGACTGAAGATTGCCAATTGGCTCGCCCGCTTCGTAGGTAGCCACCCGATCGGGCCTCCCATTGGGATGAAAGTCTCGAAAAGCACCGTCTATCGAACCGTTACGCCAGGAGATATCCGAGCGCAACACAGCACCGTCCTCGCTGTAAGTCAGCGCACGCCCGTCAATCTGGCCATTGGCATAGTTGGCCGAATAGGTAAGCTTGCCATTGGCGGCATAGGTTTCTTTGAGCCCATCAAGAACGTCGGCACGATAATGCTCGACGAGGCGCAACACGCCTGCCGCATCAACTTCCCGCAACTCTCCCTGCTTCTTGCCGGCGACGAAATTGACAGTCTGCACACGCCCATCCTGAACGTTCAACTTCCAGGTGCCTTCGCGAACGCCCCACAGGTAACTGCCCTCGCCACTCCTGGTAATCCAGTAACCATGCTGCTGACTCTTTACGAAATCGCCGCGCTGGACGATCTCACCATGGCTCATGCGCTCGGTAGGACCGTCGAACTCACCGTGTTTGTAGGTATCAAACCCCGACAGCTCGCCCTCCCCCGATTGCGCACGAATGACCCAGCGCCCCTCATAAAAGTCATCGACGATCATGCCTTCTGAAACGGTATCCTCATCCTGAACAATCCAGCGCCCCTGGCGCAGCCCGTCCACGTAGGCACCGCTAGACTCACCCGACTCTTCGAAGATGACCCAGCTGCCAGACTGCTTACCCTGAACAAATGCACCACGCGCCAGTAGCCTGCCCTCACTCAACAACACCGATACACCGTCTTCCGATCCTCGATACTGCTTCGGATCAGTTTCCCAGGCCACTCTGCTAACCCTATAGGCAGAGCCGACATCGTCCTCCGAAGGATAGACACGTTCATAAGTGACCGTCAGCCAATGCCCGTCACGATTCTCGAAAGTCTTCTTATAGGTGTCACGATGACCATCCTCCGGTCCATGCACCGCAGAAGCCGGGACGCCATCAACGCCAAAATACCCCACCAGCGTTCCGCCAGCAGGATCGAGCGCATCGAATTCGACAATGCCGGTTCTCACCATGGGCCGACCGTAGTCATAAGGTGACAACTTAACGAGTTCGCGCTGGACGAGGGCGGCATTGAGGGTTTTATGACCACTGGCAATTCGATCCAGAACCGACTGCAGGGTTTCGAGTCGGCGGTACCGGCCCGTCTGCGGGGAGAACCGGTAACCACGAAGCGCATATCGCCCCGAAGCCCGGGAAAGCACGATCAGCGTCTCAATGTCGCTGTCGAGGCTGGCATAGAACACCGACTCAATACTCGCATCACCGAAGTTATCCAGTAATTGTGGCGCCTCATCAGGCGACTCGCACAGACAGGTATAACCTTTCACCCCGCCCGCCTCACGGAGAAAGGCCAACGTCGCACCACTGTCCTGAGAGCCCTTTATCACTGGATGCGCCAGCGACTTCCCAACATAAAATGGCTCCGCCAATACCGAGCCGGACACCGAACAGCACAGCACAAACCACAGCAAAAACGACCGCATACGAATCCTTTCGCGCCTGAAGCACTTCAATTCCACCGAACAAAAAAATGGCGAGCCGAACGGCTCGCCAGTCAATCAACCATCCATTAACGCCACGGCAATATCGGAATCGCCGTCACCGCATTCTGCGGACTGCCTTCGATCAAGCGATCGCTGTACACCAGATACACCAGCGTATTGCGCTTCTTGTCGAGGAAACGCACCACCTGCATGGTCTTGAAGACTAGCGAAGTACGCTCCTTGAACACCTCTTCGCCATCCTTCAATTCACCCTTGAAGTTGATCGGACCAACCTGACGGCACGCAATGGACGCTTCCGCTCGATCTTCAGCCAGACCCAAACCACCCTTCACACCACCTGTCTTGGCTCGGGACAGGTAGCACGTCACGCCTTCGACCTTCGGATCATCAAATGCCTCGACGACGATGCGGTCGTTCGGGCCGACGAACTTGAACACCGTCGACACCTGACCAATCTCCTCGGCCGAAGCCAGCAGCGGCATTGCCAACAGCAAGCCCAACAATCCTTTTGCCACGCGCATTCAAATATTCCTTCAGACCAGGATCAGGTTATCGCGATGAACCAGTTCCGGCTCCGCCATGTAACCCAACAGACCGACAATCGCCTCAGACGACTGACCGATGATTTTTTGTGCTTCCAGCGCACTGTAGTTGGCCAGGCCACGGGCGATTTCACGACCGTCCGGCGCCACGCACACCACCATTTCACCGCGACGGAAACTGCCCTGAACCAGTTTGACACCCACCGGCAGCAGACTTTTATTGCCTTGGGACAAGGCCGTCACCGCACCAGCATCCAGCACCAGCGTGCCGCGAGTTTGCAGATGCCCGGCCAGCCATTGCTTGCGCGCCGCCAGCATGCCGCGCTCCGGCGACAGCAAGGTGCCGATGCGCTCGCCTGCCTTCAGGCGATCCAGCACACGCTCAAGGCGCCCACCGACGATGATGGTGTGCGCACCGGAACGCGCTGCCAAGCGCGCCGCACGCAACTTGGTCTGCATGCCGCCACGACCCAACGCACCACCGGTACCGCCTGCGACAGCATCCAGCGCCGGATCATCAGCACGAGCTTCGTAAATCAGCTTGGCATCGGGATTGTTGCGCGGATCGGCGTCGAACATGCCGTCGCGATCCGTCAGGATCACCAGCAAATCAGCCTCGACCAGGTTGGCCACCAGCGCCGCGAGCGTATCGTTGTCGCCGAAACGGATTTCGTCGGTGACCACGGTGTCGTTTTCGTTGATCACCGGGATCACTTTCAACTCGACCAAGGCACGCAAGGTGCTGCGGGCATTCAGGTAGCGCTTGCGGTCAGACAGATCGTCGTGAGTCAGAAGAATCTGCGCAGTGTGCCGGCCATGCTCGGCAAAGCTCGACTCCCACGCTTGAACCAGACCCATCTGACCGATGGCGGCAGCTGCCTGCAATTCGTGCATTGCACTGGGTCGCACGGTCCAGCCCAGACGGCTCATGCCCGCCGCTACCGCCCCGGAGGACACCAGCACCAGCTCGACGCCCGCCTCATGCAAGGCCACCATCTGTTCGACCCAGACACCCATTGCCGCGCGATCCAGGCCCTTGCCGTCCGCCGTCAGCAACGCGCTGCCGATTTTCACGACCCAACGCTGCGCACCTGTCACCTTGCTCCGCATCATCTTCAACCTTAGCTTGAGGGCAGCGCGACCCAGCGCTGCCCGTGACGTTAATCGTGGCTATTTGTTACCAACAATCGATTTCCAGATACTAAAACGCCGCTCCAGGGAGCGGCGTTCAAGTTTATCGCAACAGATCAGTCACGCACGTAAATGATTTCCGGACCGTCTTCGTCATCCACATCTTCTTCATCCCAATCATCGTCACCGATGTCATGGACCGACTTAACGCCGCTGCGACGCAGGGCACGCTGGTCATCCAGGGCCTGCAACTGAGCGCGCGCTTCGTCTTCGATGCGCTGATCGAGCTCGGCCAGCTCTTCCTTGTAGGCCGGATCGTTCGCCAGACGGTCAGCACGATCTTCCATGTAACGCATGATGTCGTGGCAAAGACGCTCGGTACCGAGCTTGGAGATGGCGGAGATCACGTAAACCGGACCGGTCCACTCCAGGCGATCAACGATTTCCTTGACGCGAGCATCGTGCTCTTCTTCAAGGATCTGGTCGCACTTGTTCAGCACCAGCCAGCGATCACGCTCAGCCAGGGATGGACTGAACTTGGTCAGCTCGCTGACGATCACTTCAGCCGCATCCGGGGCGCTGGTGTCATCCAGTGGCGCCATGTCCACGAGGTGCAGCAGCAAACGGGTACGCGACAAGTGCTTGAGGAAGCGAATCCCCAGGCCAGCGCCGTCGGAAGCACCTTCGATCAGGCCCGGAATGTCCGCGACCACGAAGCTTTTCCAGCGATCGACGCTGACCACACCCAGGTTCGGCACCAGCGTGGTGAACGGGTAGTCGGCGACTTTCGGCTTGGCGGCCGATACCGAGCGAATGAAAGTACTTTTGCCAGCATTCGGCAAACCCAGCAGACCAACGTCCGCCAACACCTTCATTTCCAGCTTCAGGTCACGCGCCTCACCCGGCTTACCCGGAGTGGTCTGACGCGGAGCGCGGTTGGTACTGGATTTGAAACGGGTGTTACCCAGACCGTGCCAGCCGCCATGGGCCACCAGCAGCTTTTGACCAGCCTTGGTCAGGTCGCCGATCACTTCCTGAGTGGCAGCGTCGATGACCGTGGTGCCGACCGGCACACGCAGTACCAGCTCTTCACCTTTCTTGCCGGTGCAGTCGGTGCTGCCGCCGTTGGAACCGCGCTCGGCATCGAAGTGCCGGGTGTAACGGTAGTCCACCAGGGTGTTGAGGTTTTCGTCGGCAATCATGTAGACCGAGCCGCCATCACCACCGTCGCCGCCGTTCGGGCCGCCGTTTTCGATGAATTTCTCGCGACGGAAGCTCATGCAACCGTTGCCGCCGTCACCGGCCTTTACTCGAATCGATACTTCATCAACAAACTTCATAACAAAACGCCTCTCGCCATACGGACGAGCCGAAAAAATCCAGACATAAGACTCTTGCAAAAATGAGCGCAGCGACCTCAATCAACGACCGCAAATCCAGCGCTGGAGCTCATTACAAACAGCTTTGCAAGAGACTCACCCCACAAACGAAAAAGCCCCGTCGCGAGACAGGGCTTTTCCAGCATCTACGTAATTATGCCGCGACGACTTCAGTCTTCGGGACAATGCTCACGTAACGGCGGTTGAAAGCGCCTTTTACTTCAAACTTGATCACGCCGTCGATTTTAGCGAACAGAGTGTGATCTTTACCCATGCCAACACCGTAACCGGCGTGGAATTGGGTGCCGCGCTGACGCACGATGATGTTGCCCGGAATGATAACCTGGCCGCCATACATCTTCACGCCAAGGCGTTTGGCTTCTGAGTCGCGACCGTTACGGGTACTACCACCAGCTTTTTTGTGTGCCATGAGTCAATTCTCCTAGTGAGGAATTAGGCTGAAATTAAGCCTGAATACCGGTGATTTTGATCTCGGTGTACCACTGGCGGTGGCCCATACGCTTCATGTGGTGCTTACGACGACGGAACTTGATGATGCGGACTTTATCGTGACGACCTTGGGAGATCACTTCAGCCACAACGGTAGCGCCAGCAACAACTGGAGCGCCGATGTTCACGTCATCGCCATTGGCGACCAACAGAACGCGATCAAAAGTAACGGATTCGCCGGTAGCGATTTCCAGTTTTTCGATCTTCAGGTATTCACCTGGGGCGACCTTGTATTGCTTGCCACCAGTAACAATTACTGCGTACGACATGGTATTTCTCCGATAATCCTGCTCACCCAGCT
The DNA here is from genome assembly GCF_949768225.1 of Pseudomonas sp. IT-P44. NCBI lineage: Bacteria > Pseudomonadati > Pseudomonadota > Gammaproteobacteria > Pseudomonadales > Pseudomonadaceae > Pseudomonas > Pseudomonas sp. IT-P44. Next base: position 89,947 of record NZ_CATKQM010000008.1, read on the forward strand.
CTTTATAAGAAGAGGTATTGGCTGGCATGGCTGCATATGGCTGGAAGGCCAGTTTGCAATTGCGTAAGGCAGGTGCTGCCCAGGAAGTTCAGGGTGCGCGATTGTACGCAAGCTGCCGTGGCGTTGCAAGAGGCCGTCCATCGCGCCTTGACACCCGCCGACGTGGGTCCTAGCATGCCGCGCAACCCTTCTGGAGCGACTGTCGCTGATGCAACCCCAAGCTTTCTACCGCGCGGTGGCGGACGATTTTAGCGCCGTCGACGGCATCATCAAGAAGCAGCTGACTTCCCGAGTGCCGCTGGTATCGAAAATCGGCGATTACATTACCTCGGCCGGCGGTAAACGCCTGCGTCCTTTATTAGTGCTGCTGTGTGGCAAGGCCCTTGGCCGCGAAGGCGACGACCTGCGTCTGCTGGCCGCGACCATCGAGTTCCTGCACACCGCCACCCTGCTGCACGACGACGTGGTCGACATGTCCGGCATGCGCCGCGGCCGTTCGACCGCCAACGCCATGTGGGGCAACGCACCTAGCGTGCTGGTGGGCGACTTCCTGTACTCGCGCTCCTTCGAAATGATGGTCGAACTGGGCTCCATGCCGGTGATGAAGATCCTTTCGCAAGCCACGCGCATCATCGCCGAAGGCGAAGTGTTGCAGCTGTCCAAGGTTCGTGACGCGAGCACTACCGAAGAAACCTACATGGAAGTCATCCGCGGCAAGACCGCGATGCTTTTCGAGGCTTCGACCCACAGCGCCGCCGCCCTCTGCGAAGCCACGCCGGAACAGGCTGAAGCCCTGCGCACGTTTGGTGACCACCTGGGCGTAGCCTTCCAGCTGGTCGACGACCTGCTGGACTACAAAGGTGACGCAGAGACCCTGGGCAAGAACGTCGGTGACGATCTGGCCGAAGGCAAGCCGACCCTGCCGCTGATCTACACCATGCGCGAAGGCACGCCGGAGCAGGCTGCCCTGGTGCGCAAGGCGATCCAGAAAGGTGGCATCGAGGACCTGGAAAGCATTCGCGAGGCCGTTGATGCTTCCGGTTCGCTTGAGTACACCGCGCAACTGGCCCGCGACTACGTGGCCCGTGCGATCAAATGCCTCGACGCGCTGCCCGCCAGCGAATACCGCGATGCATTGGTCGAGCTGAGTGAATTCGCGGTCGCCCGCACTCACTGATCTGCTTTTCGTAGGAGCCGGCTTGCTGGCGATTGCATCACCGCGGTGCTTCTGGAGCACCGCGGCGACTGGATCGCCAGCAAGCCGGCTCCTACAGACCCCCTCCCGGCTAAAACTCTATATAATGTGCGCTTTTTAGCGATCCTGAATCCAAGGAGCTTTAGTGAGCACGTTGCCACCCTGCCCGAAATGCAATTCCGAATACACCTATGAAGACGGCGCGCAGCTGATCTGCCCGGAGTGCGCCCACGAATGGTCTGCCAGCGGCGAAGCTGAAGCGGCGTCCGATGACGCCGTGAAAAAGGATTCGGTGGGCAATGTCCTGCAAGACGGCGACACCATCACCGTGATCAAGGACCTCAAGGTCAAAGGCACATCGCTGGTGGTCAAGGTCGGCACCAAGGTCAAGAACATCCGCTTGTGCGATGGCGATCACGACATCGACTGCAAGATCGACGGCATCGGCCCGATGAAGCTCAAATCCGAGTTCGTCAGAAAAGTCTGAACCTGCTGTATTCCATCCCGCGCCCGGCGTGGGATGGTGCTTCGCCCTCCCCCGCTTCGCCCCGCATTCCCTCGCAATAGCCAAACGCCAGCCGCTTTGACCTTACGCAATCTTTACCCGGAAAAAATCACAAACCGCCAATAGGCCCTTGCTATTTGATGAATAAGAATTATTCTCATTGAAACCAATCAATGGAGATGAGACCCATGACTTATTTGATCGATGCCTGGCTGGACCGCCCACACCCCTACCTCAGGATCCTGCATCGGGAAACCGGGGAAGTCTGTGCGGTGCTTGAAGAAGAAGCCTTGAACGAGCTGCAGGATCAGGGTGACCTGGACGTCAACGGCTTGAGTTCCAGCGAGCCGGTGGTGCTCAAGGAACTGGTGCGCAATCTGTTTCTGTTCTGCTATGCCCGGGCGTTGCGCCCGTCGCATGAACTGCATCACAAGCTAGAAATATGAGAAACCCCACAAAACCTGTAGGAGCGAGGCTTGCCCGCGAACCCGACAACTCGGTTCCGACTTGAAACCGAGGTGATGCATTCGCGAGCAAGCTTCGCTCCTACAGGCTCATGTATTACAGAACGTCGAGCAGCTCGACGTCGAAGACCAGTACGCTGTGCGGCGGAATGCTGCCAACGCCTTGAGCGCCGTAAGCCAGTTCGCTCGGCACGTACAGACGCCATTTGCTGCCAGCGTTCATCAGTTGCAGGGCTTCGGTCCAGCCAGCGATCACGCCGCCTACCGGGAATTCTGCAGGCTGACCGCGCTCGTAGGAGCTGTCGAACACAGTGCCGTCGATCAGGGTGCCGTGGTAGTGAGTACGCACTTGGTCTTCACGGGTCGGCTTGGCGCCTTCACCGGCGGTCAGCACTTCGAATTGCAGACCGGAAGCCAGGGTGGTGATGCCATCGCGCTTGGCGTTTTCAGCCAGGAATGCCAGGCCTTCGCCAGCAGCCGCTTCAGCCTTGGCAGCTGCTTCGGCTTGCATGATTTCGCGGATAACCTTGAAGCTGGCGGACATTTCTTCCTGACCTACACGGCTTTCCTTACCGGCGAAAGCGTCAGTCAGGCCTGCCAGGATTGCGTCCAGGCTAACGCCCGGCGGCGGGTTGTCGCGCAGTTGGTCGCCCAACTGACGGCCAATGCCGTAGCTGACGCGGGTTTCGTCGGTGGACAGATTTACTTCGGACATGACACTGCTCCGCTGTGCGGACGGCCCTGGAACTTGCCGTGCGTGCACAGCGCGTCCCGGAACGCCCGGAACCAAAAGGGCCAGCAGACTAGCACAGATGTCGTTGCGCTGATGAGGGGGTGTCAGTGCTGCCAGGCAGAACCGAAGGCAATCGGCACCTTCAGGCTTTCCCCCGCACTCGCACCCAACCCGCACATTTCATCGTGAACCGATGTATGCACAAGGTTGAATGGCAAGGTGGGAAAGTTATGCAGCACTTCACGCGCATGCTCGACCGAGCGCAGGTGAACCATCTCGCCGTGAGCATCACTCAACGGGTAGGCGGCCCCGTGCATGCGCGCCTCCAACAGGTAGATTCCGCCTTCCATGGAGATCAGGTTCAGCTCATCGACTTTCCCTGCGATGGCATAAGCACGTAACTCTACGAAGTTCATGAACGCACCTCACGCAGCGGCGAGCCAGCATTCATACAGGCATAGGCCTCACAGCATCAAAGTACAAGCCATAAACGCCACCGCCCGTCTGTTTCACACCGTTCATGTAGGAGCGTGCGGTGCGGCGATCCGACTTGCCCGCGAAGAGGTCGTGTCAGTCGACATAAGTGTTGTCTGTCACGACGCCTTCGCGGGCAAGCCTCGCTCCTACAGTGCCTGGTGAGGATCAGTGCTTGGTGAGTTTATCCAGATACCCCATGGCAAACGCCGATACCACGAAGGTCATGTGGATGATCACGTACCACTTCAAATGCTCGGGATCGACGTTTTTGGCGTCCATGAAGATCCGCAGCAGGTGAATCGACGAAATCGCCACGATGGACGCCGCGACCTTCATCTTCAATGAAGACGAATCCATGGTGCCCAGCCAGTTGAGCTTTTCCTTGTTGTCATCGATATCCAGCTCGGAAACGAAGTTCTCGTAGCCGGAAATCATCACCATCACCAGCAAACCGCCCACCAGCGCCATGTCGATCAACGACAGCAGCACCAGAATCAGGTCCGATTCGGCCATCGAGAACACGTTAGGGATGACGTGGAAGACTTCCTGGAAGAATTTCAGCGCCAGGGCCAGCAGCCCGAGGGACAGACCGAAGTAGATCGGCGCCAGCAGCCAGCGGGAGGCATACATTGCATTTTCGATAAAGCGTTCCATTGAATCTCACACGTGGGCTGGAAATGGCCGCGAGTATACCAGCCCCCCGTTACAGCCAGAAACACTCGGAAAATCCGCCACCTGCGCGTGTGTGACAAGGTTTTTCTGCTAGTGTCCAAAGCATTGACACCTCTGCGACATCGGACAGGACGACGGGAAATGGATGTGCGATTGCCTTTAATGAGCGCCGGGATTTGTCTGGCCCTGCTGGTGAGCGGCTGTTCACCGGACGATGACAAACGCCAGGTCAGCCTTGAGGAAAAGACCGCGCAATTCGAAACCTCCCTCGACGCGATCCAGGACCCGAAACTCAAGGATGCCGTGGCCGAACTCGGTGGCTCCCTGCTGCTGCTCGAACGTGCGCAACTCAAACTCGACAGCAAACCGGTGGAAACCGAGTACGGCGCAGATGTCCTCGCCGTGCTCAAGCACTACCCCACGCCACAGGCGCTGGTCGACACGTACATTAACGGCCTGTTTGTGCTGCACAAGGATTCCAGCTCCGACTACCTGACCGATCTACAACCGGTGTTCCCGTTCAACTTCAACATTCCCGCCGAGTTTCTCTTTCCCCACGGCCTGGAATGGCAGTCGGTGACCTTGAGCAACAAACGCGTGATCCCGTTCCAGCCGGAGTGGTCGGAAACCGATCCGGGCATTCAACTGAGCCCGTCGAGCTCCAACCTGACCAGCCCCGACGATCTCACGGTGACTTATCCCTTCATCGACGGCCTGGGCATGGAAATCAAGAACCAGCCGCAGCCCATCAGCCTGCAAGGCAAGGTCGAAGTCATCGCCCCGCGCAGGCTCTATAGCTTCGACCTGACCAAAAAAGACGTCGGCCAGACTCGCAGCAATGACAACCTGAGCGTCACGCTGCTGAAGCTGACAAACAACTACGCCGAAATCGAGTTCAGCAACAGCGCGCCGCTGGCCCCGGAAGTCAGCGAGATACCCTTCAACCCGTCGGTCGTCCAGGCCAGGGACGCCACCGGGCAATTTCTCTCACGCTCGGGTTCGATCAACCAAACCGCCGCGCAAATTGCCTTCTACCAGAAACAACTGGCGAAAATGCAACAGCAGAAGAGCTGGAGCGAAGCCTTCGAAAGGCAGCTCGATGAGGAACAACGCGCGTTTGAGAAGCAACAAACCAGGCATTACTCCAAGGTGTATTTCAACGGCCCCATCGAGACCCTTGAAGTCAGCCTGCTGGACTTTTCGGCGGCCACGGTCACGCGCAAGGACCTGGACCTGCCGATCCGTCGCTTCGATCAACACACCACGGCAAAAACCATCCAGCCACTGACTTTACCCGTGGTCGTGTACGACGATCAGGCACCGACCTGGCTCAAAGGCGCAACGCTCAGCGAGGAGCAACTGAAGAAGAGCGTCAGCATCCGGCAATCGGTGGACGACCCGAGCGCGGCGCGCATCGAGTTCGATCACACCCGAAGCTTCAACGATGAACTGCTCGGCACGTCCTTCAGCCCTGGCGATAGCCCGGTCAGTTTCTTTACCGAGGACAGCAGCGGTCAACGTGACGAGCCGATCGAACTGCCGCCCGAGGCTTATCAGGTCGATCCCCTGCGCGGCATCATCACTTATGACTTGAACCTGTTCGCGCAAACGCCGGCGTTTGCGGTGGGATCCATGCCGCTGTTCCTGGCCACCGTCGACAAGCAGACACTTGAAACAGACCGGCTGCCCAAAGGCCTGGAACTGAAAGGCAATGCACTGGTGGTTGATCTGAAGCTGTTCCCCGCCCAGGACTGGCGCTTTTTCGCCAGGGACGACAGCGGCCACTATCTCAAGGAGATTCTTTCGGTCATTCACGATGCAAGTGCGCAGGGCCCGGCGTTATTCAGCGTGCATTACTTCTACGGCCAGCCGGCGCAGCTGGAAACCTACCAGCGAACCGATCTCACCACGGTGCAATATGGATTCGAGGTCAAACTCGACAAGGCTGATACGTCCAGCCTCGCCCAATAGTCGTCTCAGTGATCGGGGCGGAACTCGAAGCCGCCCATGTTGCGGCAGCGCCCACCATTGATTTCCCGTAGCTGGGCTTGCAGGTGCAGGCACCAGATTTGCGGGTCATCGGCCAGTTCATAGCCGTGCAACGTCAGGCTTTCAACGATGGTGTCGAGGATCGATTCAGCCGCGAAGGGCCCAGGAAACGGACCTTGGGCTTTGATGGCTGAGGGTTGTTCGCCAGCCATTCCGGCGGCGAAAAGCAAAGTCCACATGCCCGTATCACCAGCCAATGGCTTGATGGCACATTCGATACGGGTCACAAGGCCCAGGCATTGACGGGTGAGGCAGAGGTTGCGCGACATGGCGGCGACCCTCGGTAGATCCGGTATTCAGCTCCCACGGGAGAACTGTCTCGATCCAGTGATTACTGTCGATGTCCTTGAGCTGAGAATAGAAGAAAAGTCAGGCCCGCACGCCAACTGAGACCAGAAGGCGCCGAATGGTCATTGTGTGAATATTGACGTCAGAGTGATGGCACTTGTAAGAGCGAGGCTTGCCCGCGAAAGCCATGACGCGGTTTGCCGGAATAACCGCGTTATCGTTCTTCGCGGGCAAGCCTCGCTCCTACAGGGACTCCTCTGTGTCAGGCCGGCTTGGCTTCGACCAACGCTTCCTGTGCCGCTTCTTTCTCGGCTTCTTTCAGGTCTTCTTCGCTGATCATTTCCGCGATCACCCGCAAGCGCTCCACCACCCGCGCATTCACGCTGCCTTCTGGGAATTCGCCATTCTCATCCGGCGCACCGGCAGGCTCGCCGACCAACAGGCTCAGCGCTTCGTCAGCCTGGCGTACTGCGTAAACGTGGAATTGCCCTGCGCGCACCGCCGCCAGCACTTTCTCGTCCAGCATCAGCGTCGCCACGTTGGCGTGAGGAATGATCGCCCCCTGCTCACCGGTCAGCCCGCGGGCTTCGCAGAGACGGAAGAAGCCTTCGATCTTCTCGTTGACCCCGCCCACCGCCTGCACTTCGCCGAACTGGTTGATCGAGCCGGTGATTGCAAAGCATTGCTTGAGCGGTGTTTTCGACAACGCCGAAATCAACGTGCATGCCTCGCCCAACGACGCACTGTCGCCATCGACATAACCGTAGGACTGCTCCAGGGCGATACTTGCGGAAATTGCCAACGGGAATTCCTGAGCGTAACGGCTGCCCAGATACCCGGTGAGGATCATCACGCCTTTGGAGTGAATCGGCTGGCCGAGGTTGACCTCACGCTCGATGTCGACAATACCGCTGCCACCCGGGTACACCGTGGCGGAAATCCGCGCCGGGACACCAAACGCCGAGTCCCCGACTTCCAGTACCGTCAGCCCGTTGCACTTGCCCACGGCCGCGCCATCGGTGTCGATCAGGATGATCCCCGCCAGCATGTCATCGAGAATCCGCGCCGAAACGCGCCCGGTGCGGGTGGCCTTGGCCTTGAGCGCACGCTCGATGTGCCCGGCGTCGGTCATTTCATCGCTGGCCAGGTGACGAATGAAATCCGCCTCGCTGACCAGTTGGAACAAGTCACCGATCCGCGCCGACAAACGCCCCTGGTGCTCGGCCAGACGCGCGCTGTAGGTCGCCAGACGCGCCACCGCATCGGCGGTCAGCGGTGCCATGCCTTCTTCGGAGGTACGGGTTTTGAGCAACTGGGCGAACTGCTCCAGGCTTTCGTCGACCATCGGGATGTCTTCGTCGAAGTCCACCAGAACGCGGAACATCTCCTGGAAGTCCGGATCGAGGTCTTGCAGCGTGTAATACAACTGCCGGGCACCGATGATGACGACTTTGACCTGCAACGGAATGTGTTGCGGTGTCAGGGTCACGGTGGCCAGACGCCCCAGCTCACCCAGCGGTGATTCCATTTTCAGTTTGCGCGATTGCAGGGCGCGCTTGAGCGCATCCCATACGAACGGCTCGCTGAGCATTTTATCGGCTTCAAGGATCAGGAAACCGCCGTTAGCGCGGTGCAGCGCGCCCGGTCGCAACTGGCGATACGTGGTGTAGAGCGCGCCCTGATCGGTGCTGTATTCGATGCGGCCAAACAGGTTTTCGTAGGTCGGGTGCGGCTCGAACACCACCGGCGCACCGCCGCTGGCCGAGTGACCGACCACCAGGCTCGGCGCGTATTGCTCTTCCAGCATCTTGCGCGCCACCGCATCGACCTTGCTGTCGTCGACCAATTGCTCGACCACGGTTTTCAGCAAGTAAACCTGCATGGCTTGCAGGTAACCGCACACCGCCGCGTTCTCGGCGTATTTTTCCGACAACGGCGACAGCAACGGCTGCAAGGCCAGGGTGATGGTTTCTTCGTTGAGGTGGCGCAGCTGATTGCTCGACTCGCGCTTCCACTGCGGCAGGCTGGCGAGTTCTTCGTTCAGACGCTCTTCCAGACCGGAGATGTCTTCGTGGAAACGCTCGCGATCGGCTTCCGGCAACTGGGCGAATTCAGCTTCATCCAGCGCCTTGCCTTCGCTCATCGGGGTAAACGCGATGTTGCTCGCGTCACGGTACAGCGCGACTTCTTTTTCCAGCGCCAGGCGCTCGATGATGTCCAGCGCCTTGTCGTAGCGCTGGTTGAAGGCGCGGTCGATGGCGCTTTTTTTCTGCTGATAAGACGGATGTTCGAAGACCGCCGGGAAGGTCGCCAGCAGGTTGTCGATCAAAGCGTTGATATCACCGATGAACGCGCCGGCCGTGCCCGATGGCAATTCCAGGGCGCGCGGCTCGCGGGGTTCATCGAAATTGTTGACGTAGACCCAATCGGCCGGGGTCTGCAGGCGCTTGCCTTCGGCCTTCAGGTAGCGTTTGACGAACGAAAACCGGCCAGTGCCAGGCTCGCCCATGACGAATACGTTGTAACCGGGGCGTGGCATGGCCACACCAAACTGCAAGGCTTCGACCGCACGTTCCTGGCCAAGCACACCGCGGAAGGGCTCCAGATCATTGGTGGTAGAGAAGCTGAACTGTTCAGCGGAAAACGGACGGGTCAGCGCTTCGGGCGCTAGACGCAAGCTGGCAGCAACAGGATCAGGCATCGGGCTTCCTTACATCAGGCGGGGCAGATAGCGGCATTCTGGCGCTGCCCATACCCCACTTGCAAGGCGCGCCTTTCGCCAAAGCATAGCCAAACGGGCATCCCCAGGCGGGCCGGGTCTAAATCAATGTTTTCAACGAATGTTTCGGAAAAAGTAACGGAACCCTTGGAACGTGCCTAAACTCCAAGCTGCGCGGCTGGAACAATAACCGGCCCACTGGCGCCGTAGTGGTCTGTACGAAAACTCGCCGAGCGGCGATCAGGCAAGGCGAAAACAGACGAGGAAGCGGAGTGTGGGGGACCCACATGAGCATTCCGAGTCTGTTTTCAACGCAGCCTGATCGTCGCGCAGGCAGTTTCCGTACAGAGCCGGGCCAGAACCCTTGTCCATTGGTACGCACATAAAGAGAACAAAGCTATGAAACGGATTCTTCTCGGTACTCTCTTCACCGCTGTATCCATCAACGCTATGGCACAGGCGCCAGGCGGCCCGGATTGCGGGTGGGGCAACATGCTGTTCGAAGGTCAGCGTGGCACCCCGGCACACTTCCTGGCATCCACCACTAACGGCACTTCCGGCAACGCAACGTTCGGTATGACCTCTGGTACCAACGGTTGCGCGACTAATGCGTCGCTGACTTATGGCGGCAAATCCTGGTTTGCCATGAATGGCATGATGAACGAGCTGTCCGAAGACATGGCTAAAGGTAACGGCGAAGCGCTGACGACCTACGCCGTGGTACTGGGCGTGGCGCCGGAAGACCGTGCGCATTTCGCGGCTGTGACTCACGAGCACTTCCAGCAGATCTTCAGCAAGGCTGACATGACTGCAGAAGATGTGCATACCAACACCCTGGCCGTTTTGAAGGCCGATCCTCGTCTGGCCAAGTACGCAACTCAAGCTTAAGCTCGACCCGCCCGCTCCTTTCGGGGAGCGGGTTTTATTTTTTTGGACCTGCCCTCTTTCGGCCATATCGTTCAATTGTAGGAGCCGGCTTGCTGGCGATCGCATCAACGCGGTTGTCCAGTTACAACGCGGCGCTGCCATCGCCAGCAAGCCGGCTCCTACAAGGACGGATCTTCCGTACCGGGTCTTTATTTTTTTCGACTTAAGTTGCCCACTATGCTCAAACGCCTTGCCTGGCTGGCGCTCTGTGTCTGCGCCCCGCTGTCCGCCGCGCCTCACATCGACAATCAACGTTTGCAGCAACTGGCCAACGACCCCTTCTGGATTTCCCTGGGGCATTACGAAACCGCCAAGCTCGGTGGCTGGCGCAGCTATGTCAGCGACAGGAAATTCTTTCTGGCGCCCGATGGCAACGAACACCCCGACCGCGAACTGGCGGCCACCGTACAGGCGCTGTACGCACCGGCCAGTGCCGGCGAAAAGCATGCGCAATGTGTCTACCCGGCGCGTACCCGCTGGCTCAAGGCGCAACTCAACCTGACTGACTTGCCGGCACTGGACTGTGCCGAATTCAAGCAATGGTTCAAGGATGTCTCGCCCCACAGCGCGGTGATGATTTTCCCGGCAGCCTACTTGAACAGTCCGTCATCGATGTTCGGCCACACGCTGCTGCGCATCGATCAGGCGGATGTGCAGAGCGACAAAACGTCATTGCTCAGCTACGCCATCAACTTCGGCGCCTACATCGAAGGTTCCGACAACAGCATTCTCTACGCCTGGAAAGGTTTGATGGGCGGCTATCCGGGCCTGTTTGCGCTGGTGCCGTATCAGGAAAAACTCTCGGAGTACCGCAGCCTCGAAAACCGTGACCTGTGGGAATACCGGCTGAACCTGACACAGCAGGAAACCGAGCGCATGGTCGAGCACGTCTGGGAACTCAAGCAGATCCAGTTCGACTATTTCTTCTTCGACGAAAACTGCTCCTATCGCCTGCTGGAACTGCTGCAAGTGGCGCGTCCAAGCCTGCGCCTGACCGAACAGTTCCCGCTGACCGCCATTCCCACCGACACGGTCAAAGCGGTGAAAGAAGCCGGCCTGGTGGAGTCCATTCAATATCGGCCTTCCCGCGAACGCGAACTGCTGAGCCGCGCCGAACCGTTGAATCCTGAAGAGCAGCAGTGGGTACTGAAAGTCAGCGCCGACCAGAAACAGTTGCAGGAACCGGCGTTCAAGGCGCAACCGCGCGAACGTCAGGCGCTGATCATCGACGCGGCTTACCGGCTCGAACGCTACCGCGCCAACGGCCAGGAACGCGACCCGCAGCGAGCTCAGCGCAGTTTTGAATTGCTGCGGGCGATCAACCAGAACCCGGCGCCGGAGCTGGACATCCCGCAACCGGGCTTGCCCGAAGATGGCCATGAATCGCGCACCTGGCAGGCCGGTCTCGGCACCCGGGGCGACAAAGCCTTTGGCGAATATGGCCTGCGCATGGCGTATCACGATCTCAACGACAACTCGGAAAGCTTTCCCCTCGGCGCGCAGATCGAAATCCTGCAGATGAAACTGCGCCAATACGAAGGCAATCAGTGGCAGTTGCAGCAACTGGATCTGGCGACCATTCGCTCCCTGACCCCGCGCAACGAGCTGCTGCAACCGCTGTCGTGGCAGGTCACCGGCGGCCTGGAGCGGGTGCCGGGCAAACATGACGATGAAACACTCGTCAGTCATGTCAACGGCGGTGGTGGCGGCACGTGGCAACTGGGCGACGACATGCTCGGTTTTGCCTTGGGCACCGTGCGCGTCGAACACAATAACGACTTCGCCGGTTTCATCGCCCCCGCGGCAGGTTTCAACAGCGGTGTGCTATGGAAGAATCCGCTGGGCAATTTCAGCCTGGAGGCCAAGGGGGATTTCTTCACCAATGGCGAAGTGCGCCGTAGTTTGAGTCTGAACCAGCAGTGGGAATTGTCGCGTAACCTGGGTCTGCGTCTGAGCGCCCAGCGCGAATTCAGCCATCTGGCCACACCTGAGAATGAAGTGATGCTTGAGCTGAAGTGGTATCACTACTGACCTGACACACCACCTTCCCTGTGGGAGCGGGCTTGCTCGCGAAGGCGTAGTGTCATTCAACACTGATGGTGACTGACAATACGCCTTCGCGAGCAAGCCCGCTCCCACATTGGATCTGTGTTGTTCAACGGATTCATCACAGGCCTTTCACGAAGGTCTCACGAATGCACTTCTAGACTTGAACCATAGGCCGTTGAACGGCCGGGAGTCCGAGATGTGGCGTTGCGTGGGTGTGATGGGTGTGTTGCTGTTGTGCGCGGGTTGCCAGACGACTCACGAAGACCTGATTGCCAAGGGTTATCCTCCGGCATTCGCCGATGGTTTCGATGACGGCTGCAGCAGTGGTCGACAGGCCGCCGGGGCGATCACCGGTGAATTTCGCAAGAACGTGCCGCGGTATCTCAAGGACAAGCCATACGCCGAAGGCTGGAGCGATGGCTTCCGCCAATGCCAGGCCATGCGCGAAAGCGAAGACCGCGAGGACTATCGCAGCCATCACTGGGACGAACGTGAAAAAGCCTGGCAACAGCAGAAAGATCAGGACGCCGCCCGTGCGTTTCGCTCGCAATGAGTCGCTGACAGACATCCGCCGAAACTAAAAGCCTGTGACCATGGCCTAAACCCTATAACGGGAGGAAACCATGAGTCGCGCCTTCGTCAATGAAGATAACGCCGCCGCGCAAGTTGATCAGCCCGTCGAACGGCAGGTCAGCACGCAGCCCAATTACGTCACGCCCGCAGGCCTTGCCCAGTTGCAGGCAAAAGTCGCCGGGTTGCAACAATTGCACAATGAACAATCGGCCCAAGGCGAGCAGGCCGACAAGCAACGCCTGGTGGACCTTGAGCGGGATTTGCGCTACTTCAATCAGCGCCTGCAAAGCGCTCAGGTCGTGACCGCCGCCAGTTCAACGCAAAAGGTGCAGATCGGCAGCCGCGTGACCTTCGCCGACGAGTACAGCACCGAGCAAACCGTGCAATTGGTCGGTGAAGACCAGGCCGACGCGTCTGCGGGCCTGATCAACTGGGGTTCACCGCTGGGCCGGGCATTGCTTGGGGCGCAACTCGGCGACGAGGTGCTGTGGCAACGCCCGGCGGGCGATCAGACGATCGAAATCATCCGCATCGAACCGGCTTAAACCACGCCCTGGGCGAGCATGGCGTCGGCGACTTTGACGAAACCGGCAATGTTCGCGCCTTTGACGTAGTTGATGCGGCCGTTCTCTTCGCCGTAATGCACGCACGCATGGTGGATCGACTGCATGATCCCGTGGAGTTTGCTGTCCACTTCCCCGCCGGTCCACAGCAGACGCATGGCGTTCTGCGACATCTCCAGCCCGCTCACCGCGACACCGCCGGCGTTGGACGCCTTGCCCGGCGCGAACAGAATCCCGGCCTCGATAAACAGGTCCACAGCTTCCAGGGTGGTCGGCATGTTCGCGCCTTCCGCCACGCAGATGCAGCCGTTGCGCAGCAACGTGCGCGCGGCCTCGGCATCCAGTTCGTTTTGAGTGGCGCAGGGCAGCGCGATGTCGCACGCCAGATCCCACGGGCACTGACCCGCACGGAACTCCAGACCGAAACGCGTGGCCAGTTCGCTGATCCGTCCACGCTTGACGTTTTTCAGCTCCAACAGCGCCAGCCACTGTTCTTCGGTCAAACCCGCCTCGCAGTACAGCGTGCCTTCGGAGTCCGAGAGCGAAATCACCTTGCCGCCCAGGTCCATGACCTTGCGCGCCGCGTACTGCGCAACGTTGCCGGAACCCGAGATCGCTACGCGCTTGCCTTCGACGGCTTCACCGCTGCGCTTGAGCATTTCCTCGGCGAAGTACACGCAGCCGAAACCGGTGGCTTCCGGACGAATCAGGCTGCCGCCATAGCTCGGGCCTTTCCCGGTCAGCACGCTGGTGAACTGGTTGCTCAGGCGTTTGTACTGACCGAACAGGAAACCGATCTCGCGGGCACCGACGCCGATGTCGCCGGCCGGCACGTCAACGTCTGCACCGATGTGGCGGTACAACTCGCTCATGAAGGCCTGGCAGAAGCGCATGACTTCCGCGTCGCTTTTGCCTTTCGGGTCGAAGTCCGAGCCACCCTTGCCACCGCCCATGGGCAACGAGGTCAGGGAGTTTTTGAAGGTTTGTTCGAAGGCGAGGAATTTCAGTACGCCGAGGTTCACCGATGGATGGAAACGCAAGCCGCCCTTGTACGGACCGATCGCGCTGTTCATCTGGATGCGGAAACCGCGATTGACCTGCACCTTGCCGTGATCGTCGACCCAGGAAACACGGAACACAATCGCCCGCTCCGGCTCGCAGATCCGCTCCAGAATGCCGGAGGTCAGATAATGCGGATTGGCTTCGAGAAATGGCCACAGACTGCGCAGGACCTCTTCGACGGCCTGATGGAATTCAGGTTGGTCCGGGTCGCGTTTTTTCAGTCGGGCAAGGAAGGTTTCGACGGATTCGATCATGGAAAAGTCTCGGCAAATTTATTGTCGCTGGAAGAGATTGGGCCGGACTTTAGCAAACGGAGCGCGCACAGTAATAGAGCAAAATGTCGCGTTTATGAAATTAAATGGTGCGCAGGATATAAATAACCTCCATTTTCAGGCTGATTTCGCACCTAAAAAGGGATTCACAAATTGGATCATGCACCAGTAGTGATTCCGCTTTCGCGAGCAAGCTTTGCTCCTACAGTTGATCGCGTCCCCTGTAGGAGCAAAGCTTGCTCGCGATGAATGCACCTCGGTGTACCTGAAAAAACCCATAAAAAAACGGAGCCCCGAAGGCTCCGTTTTTTCATGCAACCAACCCGAAATCAGGCCAGTTTCTTGTGCCGTACACGATGCGGCTGGGAAGCCGCTTCGCCGAGGCGTTTCTTACGGTCGGCTTCGTACTCGGTGTAGTTACCTTCGAAGAACACCGCTTGCGAATCGTCTTCGTACGCCAGGATGTGCGTCGCGACGCGATCAAGGAACCACCGATCGTGAGAGATCACAATGGCGGCGCCCGGGAAGTCCAGCAGGGCTTCTTCCAGGGAACGCAGGGTTTCAACGTCGAGGTCGTTGGACGGTTCGTCGAGCAGCAGGACGTTGCCGCCCTCTTTCAGGGTCAAGGCCAGGTGCAAGCGACCGCGCTCACCACCGGACAGGTCCTTGACGAACTTCTGCTGATCGCCGCCCTTGAAGTTGAAGCGACCGACGTAGGTACGCGACGGGATCTCGTAGTTGCCGATGCGGATCTGATCCGAACCGTCGGAGATTTGCTGGAACACAGTCTTGCTGCCGTCCAGGTCTTCGCGGCTCTGATCGACGCAGGCCAGTTGCACGGTTTCGCCGACTTCGATGCTGCCCGAATCCGGTTGTTCCTTGCCCATCAGCATGCGGAACAGCGTCGACTTACCGGCACCGTTACCGCCGATCACGCCGACGATGGCGCCTTTTGGCATGGAGAACGACAGGTTGTCGATCAGCACGCGATCGCCGTAGCCCTTGGAAACGTTCTTGAACTCGATGACCTTGTCGCCCAGGCGCGGACCGGCCGGGATGTAGATTTCGTTGGTTTCCGAACGCTTCTGGAATTCCTGCGATTGCATTTCTTCGAAACGTTGCAGACGTGCCTTGGATTTGGACTGGCGGGCCTTGGCGCCTTTGCGCACCCACTCCAGTTCTTCCTTCATGGCTTTTTCGTGGGCCGACTGCTGCTTGGATTCGGCAGCGAGACGATCGGACTTGGCTTCAAGCCAACCCGAATAGTTGCCCTCGTACGGGATACCGGCGCCGCGGTCGAGCTCGAGGATCCAGCCAGCAACGTTGTCCAGGAAGTAACGGTCGTGCGTGATCGCAACGACAGTGCCCGGGAAGTCGTGGAGGAAGTGTTCCAGCCAGGCGACGGAATCGGCGTCCAGGTGGTTGGTCGGTTCGTCGAGCAGCAGCATGTCCGGTGCGGACAGCAGCAGGCGGCACAGGGCCACACGACGCTTTTCACCACCGGAAAGGAATTCGACCTTGGCATCCCAGGCCGGCAGGCGCAGCGCATCGGCGGCGACTTCCAGTTGGCGATCCAGGTTGTGACCGTCGCTGGCTTGCAGGATGGCTTCGAGCTTGGCCTGTTCGGCGGCCAGTTTGTCGAAGTCGGCATCTTCATCAGCGTAAGCCGCGTAGACCTCGTCCAGGCGTGCCTGGGCGTTCTTGATCACGCTGACCGCTTCCTCGACCACTTCACGCACGGTCTTGGTCGGGTCCAGGATCGGTTCCTGTGGCAGGTAGCCGATGTTCAGCTCCGGCATCGGACGGGCTTCGCCCTCGAACTCGGTGTCGACGCCGGCCATGATTTTCAGCAGCGTGGATTTACCCGAACCGTTGAGGCCGAGCACGCCGATCTTGGCGCCGGGGAAGAAGGACAGCGAAATGTTTTTCAGGATTTCCCGCTTCGGCGGAACAACTTTGCCCAGCCGATGCATGGTGAAGACGTATTGAGCCATGGAGAACCTTGGGTCAGTGACAGATGAATGATTGGAGCGCAGGCGATGCCCGGCCAGGCCGTGCGCGTCGACGACTGATAGGTATCAATGCTGCGCGCTGAAAAAACCTGATTCTAGGAGCTGGAACGCTCCCGCGTAACCGGCAAAGCTACCTTATTGACAGAAGGCAGTCCAGCCGGGAGGGTCTGGCACTTTGCCACAACTCAAGGCATGCTAGCCGCCCTCCGGGCGTCCGGCTTATAGTGCACGTCGCGCCAGTCCAGCTAAATCGCAGGATTACAGTTTGTCTAATGTCACTCCGCCCTTGACCACCCGTGCACCGACTGCTGTGCCCGGTTCCCCCCTGCGCGGAACATTAAAGGGCGCGCTGGCGACACTCGTGCTTTTGCTGCTCGCGTTGCTGTTCTGGCAACTGCTGGATCAGCTGCGCGAAACCCAGAAAAACCAGCGCCAATACACCATCGACTACACCGCCGATCTGGCTGCGCAAGTCAGCCTGAACATGTCGCTCAATGCGCAGATCGCCCTCAACCTGCTACCGATCGTCGAACAGCCGCAAAGCGCCGACGAACAGCAGGAGCTGCTGCGCAAGCTGCAAAAGTCCTTGCCCGACCTGCGCAGCCTCGCGTTGTTGAGCCCCTCAGGGAAAGTCATCAGCGACACCACCGCCGACAGCGACGACGCCGACTACCTCGTCGAACTGGTACGCCGCAGCCGTACCCAGGCACATTATTTCAGCAACGCCGATAACGGTTCGGTGGTGCACCTGTTGCTGCATCAAGCCAGCGGCAGCTCTCGGGGCTATTGGGTCCTGCGCCTGACGCCGAGCTTTTTCTCGTCACTGACCAAACCAGGCGAGGCCGGCATCCGCCCAATGTGGCTGGTGGAAAACCGCGTCAATCACCAGGTCATCAGCCGCGATGATTCACAGCCCCTGGCCAAGCCGAGCGAGCTGACCGCGAATGATGTGGCCAACAGCGTGCTGACGGTCCCCCTGACCGGCAGCGACTGGCAACTGCGCGGGTTGTTCGACCGCCAACGTGTGATCGAAGAACTGCTGCCGGCGTTTATCGGTAAATGCCTGTTGGGGCTGGCGCTCTCTCTGCTGCCGCTGATCGCCCTGTTGAACATACGCCGTCGTCAGCGCCAGGTGAGTGAAGGTCGCCGGCGCTATCAGGATATTTTCGAAGGCACCGGCGTCGCCCTGTGCGTGCTCGATGTGTCTGGCCTCAAGAACGTCTTCGACAAAAACCAGTTGCACAGCACCGAACACCTGCAAACCTGGCTGGAAACCCCGGAACAACGCCAGCAACTGTTGCAGGAACTGCGCATCACCGAGGTCAACCAGGTTGCCCTGCAACTGCTCAACGTGAATTCCTGCGAGCAAGCCTGGAAGTTGCTGATCGACGGCAATCCGCTGGATGGCACCGCCATCGGCAATCAAGTGCTTGAAGCGGTGCTCAATCAGCAGAAACAGTTTGAGCTGGAAATAAAACTGCAAGACGCCAATGGCCGCGATCAGCACCTGTGGCTGGTGATGCGCCTGCCGGAAAACCAGGACGACTATAAAGCGGTGATCCTGAGCATCAGCGACATCACCAGTCGCAAGCTCATCGAACTGTCGCTGCTTGAGCGTGAAGGGTTCTGGTCCGACGTGGTGCGCACCGTGCCGGATCATTTGTACGTCCAGGACGTGATCAGCCAGCGCATGATCTTCAGCAACCACCACCTGGGCCAGACACTCGGTTACAACCGCACCGAGCTGCACCAGATGGGCGAGTACTTCTGGGAAATCCTGCTGCACCCCGAAGATGCCGACCACTACCACCGCGCGCGCCAGACCCAGCGGCACGCGGGCTATACGCAATTGCTGCAATGCCAACTGCGCTTCCGTCACCGCAACGGCAAATGGCGGCGTTTCGATATTCGTGAGCAGGCGCTGGCGCGGGACAAACACGACCAGGTCACACGGATCATCGGCGTGGCCAAGGACATCACCGAGCAGATCGAGGCCAGTGAGTCCCTGCGCGACAGCGAGCAGCGCTACCGGATGCTCGCCGAAAGCATCAGCGACGTGATTTTCTCCACCGACAGCAAGCTCTCGCTCAACTACGTCAGCCCGTCGGTGCAAGCCGTGCTGGGCTACGACACCGACTGGATTTTCCAGAACGGCTGGCAGTCGACCATCGCCAACCCGCAACAGTTGACCGGCATCTACAACCTGATGGACCGCGTCAGCAAAGCGCTGGGCAAACCCGACCAACTGGCGCTGTTGCGCAGCCAGGTGCAGACCCAACTGTTCCTGTTCGACTGCCTGCGTGCCGATGGGCGCAAGATACCAATCGAGTTGCGGCTGGTGCTGGTCTGGGACGAACACGGCGCCTTCGAAGGCGTGCTCGGTGTCGGTCGCGACATCAGCCAGCAACGCCGCGCCGAGAAAGACCTGCGCATGGCGGCCACGGTATTCGAACACTCGACGTCGGCGATCCTGATCACCGACCCGGCAGGCTACATCGTGCAGGCCAACGAAGCGTTCAGCCGCGTGAGCGGCTATGCGGTGGAGCAAGTGCTCGACCAGTTGCCGAACATGCTGACCGTCGACGAGCAGCAGGAAGCGCACCTGCGCTATGTGCTCAAGCAATTGAACCAGCACAGCACCTGGGAAGGCGAAGTCTGGCTCAGGCGTCGTAACGGCGAGCATTACCCGGCGTGGGTCGGTATCACAGCGGTGCTCGACGATGAAGGCGATCTGGCCAGTTACGTGTGTTTCTTCAGCGACATCAGCGAGCGCAAGGCCAGTGAACAACGGATTCACCGCCTCGCCTATTACGACGCCCTGACGCACCTGCCCAACCGCACGCTGTTCCAGGACCGCCTGCACACCGCGCTGCAATCGGCGGAACGGCAGAAGTCCTGGGTGGTGCTGATGTTCCTCGACCTCGACCGTTTCAAGCCGATCAACGACTCCCTGGGCCACGCCGCCGGCGATCGCATGCTCAAGGAAATGGCCACGCGCCTGCTCGGTTGCGTCGATGACGACGACACCGTGGCGCGTATGGGCGGCGACGAATTCACCTTGCTCCTGCAACCGCGGGCCAACCGTGAAATCGCCCTCAATCGGGCGATTCACGTGGCCGAACAGATTCTTGCCAGCCTGGTGAAACCGTTCGTGCTTGAAGGCCGCGAATTCTTCGTCACCGCCAGTATCGGCATCGCCCTGAGCCCGCAGGACGGCAACGAACTCAGTCAGCTGATGAAGAACGCCGACACCGCGATGTACCACGCCAAGGAACGCGGTAAGAACAACTTCCAGTTCTATCAGGCGGACATGAACGCCAGTGCCCTCGAGCGTCTGGAGCTGGAAAGCGACCTGCGTCACGCCCTGGAACAGAACGAATTCGTTCTGTACTACCAGCCGCAATTCAGCGGCGACGGCAAACGCCTGACCGGTGCCGAAGCCTTGCTGCGCTGGCGTCATCCGCGCCGTGGCCTGGTGCCGCCGGGGGATTTCATTCCGGTGCTCGAAGAACTGGGCCTGGTGGTGGACGTCGGCGACTGGGTGATCAGCGAGGCGTGCCGTCAGCTCAAGACCTGGCATCAGGCCAAGGTGCGGGTGCCGAAGGTATCGGTAAACATCTCTGCCCGGCAGTTCTCCGACGGCCAGCTCGGCACGCGGATCGCCACCATCCTCAAGGAAACAGGCCTGCCACCGGCGTGCCTGGAGCTGGAGCTGACCGAAAGTATCCTGATGCGCGAAGTCAGCGAGGCGATGCAGATTCTGGCCGGGCTGAAAAACCTCGGGCTGAGCATCGCGGTCGACGACTTCGGCACCGGTTATTCGTCGCTCAACTACCTCAAGCAGTTCCCGATCGACGTGCTGAAGATCGACCGAACCTTTGTCGATGGCTTGCCGTCGGGTGAACAGGATGCGCAGATCGCCCGGGCAATCATTGCCATGGCCCACAGCCTCAACCTGGCGGTGATCGCCGAGGGCGTGGAAACCCATGAGCAGCTGGACTTCCTGCGTGAGCATGGCTGCGATGAGGTTCAGGGTTACCTGTTCGGGCGGCCGATGCCGGCGGGCCGGTTTGAAGCGCAGTTCAGTAATGATGCGTTGTTCATGTTCGACTGAAATTTGTAGTGCTGCAGATGACCCCTTCGCGGGCAAGCCTCGCTCCTGCGGATATCACCGACTGTAGGAGCGAGGCTTGCCCGCGAAGAGGCCGGCACGATCGCCGCCGATTCCTGCATGAACACCACTTGTCTGCGACATGATGCCCTTTCATATGCCATCTAAATCCCATTGGGTTAGAATGCCCCCCTTTTCTGCCCCGATCCTTGAGGACCGCCATGTTCAGCCGTGATTTGACTATTGCCAAGTACGACGCCGATCTTTTTGCCGCCATGGAGCAAGAAGCTCAGCGCCAGGAAGAACACATCGAGCTGATCGCTTCGGAAAACTACACCAGCCCTGCGGTGATGGAAGCTCAAGGCTCGGTACTGACCAACAAGTACGCCGAAGGCTATCCGGGCAAGCGCTACTACGGTGGTTGCGAGTTCGTCGACGTCGTTGAGCAACTGGCCATCGACCGTGCCAAAGAACTGTTCGGCGCCGATTACGCCAACGTTCAGCCGCACGCCGGTTCGCAAGCCAACAGCGCCGTTTACCTGGCCCTGCTGCAAGCTGGCGACACCATCCTGGGCATGAGCCTGGCTCACGGTGGTCACCTGACCCACGGTGCCAGCGTTTCGTCCTCCGGCAAGCTGTACAACGCCGTTCAGTACGGCATCGACGCCAATGGCCTGATCGACTACGACGAAGTCGAGCGCCTGGCCGTTGAGCACAAGCCGAAAATGATCGTGGCCGGTTTCTCTGCCTACTCGCAGATCCTCGACTTCCCGCGCTTCCGCGCAATCGCTGACAAGGTTGGCGCCTACCTGTTCGTCGACATGGCCCACGTGGCCGGTCTGGTCGCCGCTGGCGTCTACCCGAACCCGGTGCCATTCGCTGACGTCGTGACCACCACCACGCACAAGACCCTGCGCGGTCCACGTGGCGGCCTGATCCTGGCTCGCGCCAACGCCGACATCGAGAAGAAGCTGAACTCCGCAGTATTCCCGGGCGCCCAGGGTGGCCCGCTGGAGCACGTGATCGCTGCCAAAGCGATCTGCTTCAAGGAAGCGCTGCAGCCTGAGTTCAAGGCTTACCAGCAACAAGTGGTGAAAAACGCCCAGGCCATGGCCAGCGTCTTCATCGAGCGCGGTTTCGACGTGGTTTCCGGCGGTACTGAAAACCACCTGTTCCTGCTGTCGCTGATCAAGCAGGAAATCTCCGGTAAAGACGCTGACGCCGCTCTGGGCAAAGCATTCATCACCGTGAACAAGAACTCCGTGCCAAACGATCCACGTTCCCCGTTCGTCACCTCCGGCCTGCGCTTCGGCACTCCGGCTGTGACCACTCGCGGCTTCAAGGAAGCAGAGTGCAAAGAGCTGGCCGGCTGGATCTGCGACATCCTGGCTGACCTGAACAACGAAGCGGTGATCGACGCCGTTCGTGAGAAGGTCAAGGCCATCTGCAAGAAGCTGCCGGTGTACGGCGCTTAATCAGCCCGTTAAACCGTAGTTAGAAAAAACCGGCCAGTGATGGCCGGTTTTTTTTCGCCTGCGTTTTGTAGGAGGTGGCTGGCTGGAGCGCTTGTTCTTGAGCCTTGTAGGGATCTTTCTGGCGCCATCGCCAGCAAGCCGGCTCCTACACAACCAGCTTCGCTGGTCAGACCGGTCATGCCAATTTTCAGGTTTTCACTTGTAATCGTAAAAAAATCCGGCGTAGACTGCGCCTGCACTGGACATACCGGTAAGACCACAATAATTAAGTCCTGAATCTGATGCGCGCAGCGCACGGCAGCCAGGACACCGACCAGGATTCCTCCCATGCTCAGATGGTGCTCGCGTTCAATCTTCCTTCAAGTGGTTCTCGGACTGGTGCTCGGCATCGTCTGCGGGCTGACCCTTCCCGAATACTCCGCCCAGCTCAAACCCCTCGGCGACGGCTTCATCAAACTGATCAAGATGCTCATCGGCCTGATAGTGTTCTGCGTGGTGGTCAGCGGCATCAGCGGCGCCGGCGACCTGAAGAAGGTCGGGCGCATCGGCCTCAAATCGGTGATCTACTTCGAAGTGCTGACTACCATCGCCCTGGTGATTGGCCTGGTGTTCGCCTTCAGCACCGGCATTGGCAGCGGCGCGAACATTCATCTGGAGCAGCTGTCTGCCGCCGACATGGGCGACATCGCCCAGCGCGGCCAGCACATGCACACCACCACGCAGTTCCTGATGGACCTGATTCCGACCTCGGTGATCGGTGCATTTGCCGACAACAACATCCTGCAGGTCCTGCTGTTTTCAGTGCTGTTCGGCAGCGCACTGAACCTGGTGGGCGAAGCCGCGTCGGGCATTTCCCGGCTGATCAATGAGCTGAGCCACGTGATTTTCCGCATCATGGGCATGATCGTGCGCCTGGCGCCGATCGGCGTGTTCGGCGCGATTGCCTTCACCACCAGCAAATATGGCCTGGACTCGCTGCAACACCTTGGCAGTCTGGTCGGTCTTTTCTACCTGACGTGTGTAGCGTTCGTGGCGCTGATTCTCGGCCTGGTGATGCGCCTGTCCGGCCTGCGCATGTGGCCGTTGCTCAAATACCTGCGCGAAGAACTGATGATCGTCATGGGCACCGCGTCGTCCGACGCCGTGCTGCCGCAAATCATGCGCAAGCTCGAACATCTGGGCATCGGCAGTTCGACAGTCGGGCTGGTGATTCCCACCGGTTACTCATTCAACCTCGACGGTTTTTCGATCTACCTGACATTGGCCATTGTGTTCATCGCCAATGCCACGGGCACGCCGTTGGCCATGACTGATTTGCTGACCATTTTGCTGGTGTCACTGATCACCTCCAAAGGGGCTCACGGGATTCCCGGCTCGGCGCTGGTGATTCTGGCAGCGACACTGACGGCCATCCCGGCGATTCCGGTGGTCGGTCTGGTGCTGGTACTGGCGGTGGACTGGTTCATGGGCATCGGCCGCGCGCTGACCAACCTGATCGGCAACTGCGTCGCCACCGTGGCCATCGCCCGATGGGAAAAAGACATCGATATCCAACGCGCAAACAAGGTGCTTTCCGGTCAGGTGGGTTATACCTTCCAGCCTCGAAAACCGGTCGCGCCCGCGCACCAGCAGGAATTTTAAACAACGTGTGCCCGCCTATGGGCGGGCACATTATCGCGACTTGGAGCGAACAGTGATTACCTCGTCAACCGTCGTAAATTCAGTAGTGGAAAAACTTCGTGCCGCGCTGGCACGTGGGCAATGGCGCTCCGGCGAGATGCTGCCAGGGCAACGTGAACTGGCCGAACAACTGGGCATCAGCCGCCCGAGCCTGCGCGAGGCGGTCATCGTCCTAGAAACCCTCGGCCTGGTGCGCTCGATGCCGGGCAAAGGCGTGGTGGTGCTCGATGCCCAACTGGCTGACAGCCAAAGCCACGACAGCGCAGTGGCCGGCGCGAGCCTGGAAGACGTGCTGCAACTGCGCTACACCCTTGAGCCGTTTATCGTCGGTCTGGTGGCGCAGTCGATCAGCAGCAAGGAAGTCGGGCAACTGCGCCTGACCCTGATGGACATGCGCGAAGCCCTGGAGGCGAACGACAGCGAAGCCGGGGTCAACGCCTACATCGCGTTCCACGAAGAGCTATTCACGCTGACCTCGAACCCGATTTTCCAGAGCGTGGTACAGCAGACCAGCAACGCCCTCAAGCAAAGCGCCGAGGTGCTGCGCAACTCCCCCGAGCATCTGGCTGAACGCCTCGAAGAAAACGAAGCCGTGGTACGCGCGATCCGCAGCAAAAACAGCGCCCTGGCGAGTGCCGAAATGCGTCGGCACATTCTTCGCGAAGGCCAGCGGATGGGCATCGAATTGAATATCCCGGACGACAACCTCGGCAGTTGAACCCTCTTGGAACCGGAGACAGGCCATGAACAGCTTCGCTTCAGCGCAAACTCTTGTTGCCCTGCCCTTTCCCGCGCCGACGGATGATCTCTACTCGCGAGTCTTCGACGCCATTCTTGAACAGCGCATCGATGCGGCCAGTCGCTTTACCGAAGAAAGCCTGGCGCAGATGTTCGGCGTTCGCCGCAGTGACATGCGTGGGGTGCTGACGCAGCTGTCCCATCAGCAGATCATCGTGTTGCGCACTCACCATCGTCCCCGAGTCGCTGCGCTCGATCATGAGCAAGTCCGGCAGACGCTGCATGCGCGGCGGCTGACCGAAACCACGGTGGTGCGGCTGGCGTGCCAGCAGCCCCGTGCGCAGGACTTGAAGTGTCTGCGTGGGTTGATTGATCGCGAGCGCCAATGTGCCGCGCATGGCTCGGCGATCAGGTTGGCGGGGGCGTTTCATCTGCAGCTGGCCGAAATGGCGGGGAATGCACCGTTGGCGCATTTTCTGGGCAGCCTGGTGCCACTGACTTCACTGGCGATTGCGCAGTTTGATGTATCGGTGGAGGGTTATTGCGATTGGCGGGTGCATTCCGCGATTCTGGATGCGGTGGAGCGTGGGGATGCGGTGAAGGCGGTCTCGCTGCTAAGCGGGCACCTGGATGATCTTGAGGAAATATTGCTGAACTCAGGACTTGGGCTTAGTCAGGATCGTGTTGCTGGTTAGATCGCTTTCGCGGGCAAGCCTCGCTCCTACGGATATCACCGACTGTAGGAGCGAGGCTTGCCCGCGAAGGCGTTATCACTGACCAACGAAACGATTCAATCCGCCGCCACCCGCGCAAACCCCTCGCGGATCTTCTCTTCCGGCAATTCATCGGCAATAAACACAATCACGCTTTCCCGCGCCTCGCCCTTTGCCCACTCCGTGTCCCAGTCGAAGCCATACAACTTCAGCACACCCTGAAACACCATGCGCCGCGGCTCGCCAAGGATGTTCAGCACGCCTTTGTAGCGCAGCAACTGCTTGCCATGTTCTTCCAGCAGTTCGTTCATGAACTCGCTGAGCTTGTCGATATCCAGCGGCTTGTCGGTGCGCAGCACCAGGCTGGAAATGCGGTCGATGGAAGGCGCTTTGCTGACCGGGCGCAAACTCACGCCGCCACCCAGGTCGGCATTGAGGTTGAAGCCGCGCACATCGAGCAGCTCGGCCAGATCGATCTGGCCGTGGTCGACCACGCGAATCGGCGCGCGACGGTTGATACGGGTCAGGCGCTCGCTCAACGCGGTGAAGGTCGACTCGTCCACCAGATCGCGTTTGCTCACCAGCAAGCGGTCGGCGAAACCAATCTGCGCCTGGGCGATGGTTTGGGTCAGGTGTACGTCGGCGTGCGCTGCATCGACCAACGTGATGATGCCGTCGAGGATGTAACGCTCACGCAGTTCTTCGTCGATGAAGAAGGTTTGCGCCACCGGTGCCGGATCCGCCAGGCCGGTGCACTCGATCACCAGACGGTCGAAGGCGATTTCTCCACTGTCCAGGCGTTCGAGCAACAGGTAGAGCGCCTTGGTCAGGTCGGTGTGGATGGTGCAGCAGACGCAGCCGTTGGACAGCGTCATCACCTGCACCGGCTCGTCGCCCAACAGTTGGGTGTCGATGCCGGCGTCACTGAATTCGTTTTCGATCACGGCGATTTTCAGGCCGTGCTCGGCTTTGAGCAGGTGGCGCAACAGCGTGGTCTTGCCGGCGCCGAGGAAGCCGCTGAGGATCGTGACGGGGATGGGAGAGGACAACTGGAGTCTCCTGCTTTACAAAATTAGAAAACAACATAAAACAAATGTGGGAGCTAGCCTGCTAGCGATGGCGGACTGTCAATCAACAGTGATGTTGAATGTTCAGCCGCCATCGCCAGCAGGCTAGCTCCCACAGGGATTGCTGTTAACCCGACAACCGGGTCAACAGCACTTCGGCCCACCCTTGCCACCGTAACGGGCTTCCTGACGTTCCCGAAAGAACATTTCGTAGCTCATCACCGGTTTGTCCGGGTGTTTGGTCTGCATATGCTCGACGTAGTTGTCGTAGTCGGGCATGCCGACCATCAGGCGCGCGGCCTGACCGAGGTATTTACCGAGGCGACTCAGGTCATTGAACATGCTGCAATCCTCGATTACGCGTCCGGCAAGGCCTGGAATGGCGATTCTT
This sequence comes from Pseudomonas sp. IT-P44, assembly GCF_949768225.1. Lineage (NCBI taxonomy): Bacteria > Pseudomonadati > Pseudomonadota > Gammaproteobacteria > Pseudomonadales > Pseudomonadaceae > Pseudomonas > Pseudomonas sp. IT-P44. The sequence continues at coordinate 116,682 of NZ_CATKQM010000008.1, forward strand.
TATCCGTACGCTCTTTTTTACCCCAGGCGGCAATGCCGACCTTGAGTGCATAGAACAGGATACTGAACACCACGAACAGGAACAGCGCGGTCAGCGTTGCGTTGGTGTAGGCGTTGAAAATCACGTGTTGCATCTGGGTGATGTCCTTGGCCGGGGCGAGGATCTGACCGTTGGCCAGCGCATCGCTGTATTTTTTGGCCAGCGACAGGAAGCCGATCGCCGGGTTGGCGTCGAACAGCTTGATGAAGCCGGCGGTGGTGGTGCAGATCAGCAACCAGACCGCTGGCACCATGGTCACCCAGACGTAGCGTTGGCGTTTCATTTTGATCAGCACGACGGTGCCGAGCATCAGCGCGATACCGGCCAGCATCTGGTTGGAGATACCGAACAGCGGCCACAAGGTGTTGATGCCACCCAGCGGGTCGATCACGCCCTGATACAGCAACCAGCCCCACATCGCCACACAACCGGCGGTGGCGATCAGGTTGGCGGTCCAGGATTCGGTGCGTTTCAGCGCCGGCACGAAGGAGCCGAGCAAGTCCTGCAACATGAAGCGACCGGCACGGGTACCGGCATCGACTGCGGTCAGGATGAACAGCGCTTCGAACAGGATCGCGAAGTGGTACCAGAACGCCATGGTGTTTTCACCCGGCAGGACACTGTGCAGGATCTGCGCGATACCGACCGCCAGGGTCGGCGCACCGCCGGCGCGGGCCAGGATGGTGGTTTCACCGATGTCCTTGGCCACCGTTTGCAGCGCTTCCGGAGTAATTGCAAAACCCCAGCTGCTGACAGTTTGTGCAACCGCGACCACGTCACCACCGACGACGGCCGCCGGGCTGTTCATGGCGAAATACACGCCTGGCTCGATCACCGAAGCGGCAACCATCGCCATGATGGCCACGAACGATTCCATCAACATGCCGCCGTAACCGATGTAACGGGCGTTGACCTCGTTATCCAGCAGTTTTGGCGTGGTGCCGGAGGAGATCAGCGCGTGGAAACCCGAGACCGCGCCACAGGCGATGGTGATGAACAGGAACGGGAACAGGCCGCCTTTCCATACCGGACCGGTGCCATCGATGAACTGGGTCAGCGCCGGCATTTTCAGCTCGGGCATGGTGACCAGGATGCCGATCGCCAGTGCGATGATGGTGCCGATTTTGAGGAACGTCGACAGGTAGTCACGCGGGGCCAGAATCAGCCACACCGGCAAAGAGGCAGCGACGAAACCGTAACCGACCAGCATCCAGGTGATCTGCACGCCAGTGAAGGTGAAGGCTTTGGCCCAGACCGGGTCCGCGGCAATCTGCCCGCCCAGCCAGATCGAACCCAGCAGCAACAGCACGCCGACGATGGAGATCTCACCGATGCGGCCCGGGCGGATGTAGCGCATGTAGATGCCCATGAACATCGCGATCGGGATAGTCGCCATCACCGTGAAAATGCCCCACGGGCTCTCGGCCAGGGCTTTTACGACGATCAGAGCCAGCACCGCGAGGATGATGATCATGATCAGGAAGCAGCCGAACAGCGCGATGGTGCCGGGGATGCGGCCCATTTCTTCGCGGACCATGTCGCCCAGGGAGCGGCCGTTGCGGCGGGTGGACATGAACAGGACCATGAAGTCCTGAACCGCACCGGCCAGCACCACACCGGCAATCAGCCACAGCGTGCCGGGCAAGTAGCCCATCTGCGCCGCCAACACCGGACCGACCAATGGCCCTGCGCCGGCAATGGCTGCGAAGTGGTGACCGAAAAGGATGTGTTTGTTGGTCGGGACGTAGTCCAGACCATCATTGTTGAGCACAGCGGGGGTGGCCCGTCGTGAATCGAGTTGCATCACGTTGTTAGCGATGAACAGACTGTAATAACGGTACGCAACCAGATAAATGGCCACGGCAGCGACCACAATCCACAAGGCGTTGATTGCCTCGCCTCGACGCAATGCCACTACGCCAAGGGCGCACGCTCCTACGATTGCCAGCAGCAGCCAGGGTAGGTGGCGTAGCGGGCTATTATTATTTTTCATTTTTTTATTCCAGCCAGGGTGGACAAGAAAGACAGCCACCCCGAGTTTAGCTCTCCTGACGGCAAAGGCCATACCCGACATTGGTCTAGACGCCCGTGTCAGCTGGCAGGCTTTGACAATGCGGGTCTATAGTCAGCGGACATTAAGAGGAATAAGACATGAGCGAACACCCTGCCAATCGCCGCCGCTTCAAACGTATTGCGTTCGATGCCCGAACCGAGCTTTGCCAAGGGGAATTCATCTGGCCAGTGAAGCTGATTGACTTGTCGCTCAAGGGAATACTGATCGAGCGACCCGAGCCGTGGCTGGGCGACCCGAAAAAGATGTTTTCTGTCGACATTCATCTCAGCAAGGACTTTGACATCAAGATGGATGTGCAACTGACGCACGACGATCCTCGCCATTTGGGATTCGTTTGCCGATACATCAGCCTGGAATCCATCGAGCGGCTGCGGCGATTGATCGAGCTCAATCTGGGGGATCCGCAGGAGCTGGAGCGCGAGTTGGGTGCCCTGATCGAAGTCTGAAAACCCGACACCAATCCAATGTGGGAGTGAGCCTGCTCGCGATAGCTGTTTAACATTCAACGATGATGTTGACTGACAGTCCGCTATCGCGAGCAGGCTCGCTCCCACAGGATCGGTGTTCTATCTGGCAGGTTATTCGAACAGGGCGTCGAGGGCCTGTTCGAGGCGGGTAACGGCAATAATCTGCAATCCCGACGGAGACTCCTTCGGCGCATTGCCCTTGGGCACGATGGCCCGTTTGAAGCCGTGCTTGGCCGCTTCTTTCAAGCGTTCCTGCCCGCTCGGCACCGGACGCACTTCGCCAGACAAACCGACTTCGCCGAACACCAGCAGATCATGGGGCAATGGCCGGTTGCGCAAACTGGACATGACCGCCGCCATCAGCGCCAGGTCGGATGCGGTTTCCAACACCTTCACGCCACCCACCACGTTGAGGAACACGTCCTGGTCGTGGGTCGGAATGCCGCCGTGTCGATGCAGAACCGCCAGCAACATCGCCAGTCGGTTCTGATCCAGCCCCAACGTGACCCGACGCGGGTTGGCCAGATGGCTGTCATCCACCAACGCCTGAACCTCCACCAGCATCGGTCGGGTCCCTTCCCACGTTGCCATGACCACACTGCCCGGGACTTCTTCCTGTGCACGAGTAAGAAAAATCGCCGAAGGGTTGGAGACTTCTTTCAAACCCTTGTCGGTCATGCCGAACACGCCCAGTTCGTTGACCGCGCCAAAACGGTTCTTCACCGCCCGCAGCAAGCGCAAGCGACCGTCGGATTCGCCCTCGAAATACAGCACGGTATCGACCATGTGCTCCAGCACGCGCGGTCCGGCCAGCGCACCTTCTTTCGTCACGTGGCCAACCAGAAAAATGGCTGTGCCACTCTGTTTGGCATAACGCACCAGCAAGGCCGCGCTCTCCCGCACCTGGGACACGCCGCCCGGTGCCGATTGCAGCTGCTCGGTGAAAATCGTCTGAATCGAGTCGATCACCATGACCTTGGGCTTTTCGACCCGGGCGGTGGCTATGATGGTTTCGATGCAGGTTTCGGTCATGACCCGCAGTTGATCCTGCGGTAATCCCAGGCGTCGGGCGCGCATGGCCACTTGCTGCTGGGACTCTTCGCCCGTGACGTACAACGCCGGCATGCTCTTGGCGAGGTTGCACAAGGTTTGCAAGAGGATGGTTGATTTGCCGATGCCCGGATCACCGCCGATCAAAACCACCGAACCGTCCACCAGCCCGCCACCCAGGACGCGATCGAGCTCACTGGATGCAGTGGAAAAGCGCGGTATTTCTTCGACGCTGACTTCGGCCAGGGTCTTGATCTGTGCCTGTTGGCCGGTCCAGCCGGTGCGGCCGCTGGGGGCTGCGGCACCGCCGCTCTCGACCATGGTTTCGGTCAAGGTGTTCCAGGCCCCGCACTCGCCGCACTGGCCGGCCCACTTGGGGAAGGTTGAGCCGCACTCGGTGCAGCCGTACATGCGTTTGGCCTTGGCCATCTGAACTCCCGGCAAAAACCGCGATGATAGCTCAGCTGGGCTGGATCAGTGCGACGGAGTTGCCAAATGGAATTGTGCGGCAACTTGTTCGATTCTCGAGACAACGACAGCGTTGCAACTTTCATAACTTGTACAACGCGCTGCCAAAATAACTCGACCAACGTTAAATCCAAAACCCACAAAGCTGTACAACTCTTAACACTCTGCAAACTTAACGTACAACATCACCTAACAAACCAAGAGTTTAATACTGAAAATCAAATCGATGGCTTTACGGCATCACGCATTCTGTGTTTTTCCAGCCACTATTTTCCGAACCAGGAACTTATACTTGAAGTTAACCGCTGTAAAACTTATAGCACGCACTCTCCCATTACACTCAACAAGTCGCTCCTGTGACGCACGCACTTTTGATAAGGACCACCACCTCCATCGCTGATCAGCGCAAGCGACTGAATGACGAACAACACCCTTCAGATGGATAGCGGGCACACACCTGAAAAACGCAGATCAATGCACCAATGATGGCATTTTGAAAACTTTTTACCGTTGCCCCGGTCGATAGCAGGCAAGCGCTGTAAGCAGTTGTTTCGGGCAAGAACCATTTGGCTGATTTACACTGCGTTACCAACCTCATCTGTAACAAGGAAATAACCTATGGGCGTGCTAAATGAGTTCAAGGCCTTCGCGGTAAAAGGCAACGTGGTCGACATGGCCGTCGGTATCATCATCGGTGCCGCCTTCGGCAAGATCGTTTCGTCGTTTGTCGGCGACGTGGTCATGCCGCCAATCGGCCTGCTGATCGGTGGGGTGGATTTCAGTGATCTCGCCATTACGCTCAAGGCCGCCAGCGGCGACGCCCCCGCAGTGGTGCTGGCGTACGGTAAATTCATCCAGAGCATGATCGACTTCATCATCGTCGCGTTCGCGATTTTCATGGGCGTCAAAGCCATCAATCGCTTGAAGCGCGAAGAAGCCGTTGCGCCCACCCTGCCGCCGGTTCCGACCAAGGAAGAGGAGCTGTTGGGTGAAATTCGCGATCTGTTGAAGGCTCAGAACAATCGGCCAGAATGATCTGATGCAGGTAAAAACGGCGCCTTCGAGGCGCCGTTTTTTTTACCAGTAGTTTTCCACCGCCACGTGCCCGGGGCGTCGGCTGAGACTCAAGTGCATGTCACGCTGTTTGAGCAGTTTTCGCGTGTCATCGATCATCTGCGGGTTACCACACAGCATGACCCGCGAATGCTCGGACGTCATTGCCACACCCGCCGCCCGCTCCAGTTCGCTACTCTCGATCAAGGTGGTGATCCGGCCATTCAAGGCACCTGGATGCTGCTCGCGGGTGACGGTGGCAATGTATTGAAACTTGTGCGCGTACTCGGCCAGATAGTCACGCTGCATCAATTCCGCGATCAGTTCCTGATACGCCAGCTCCCGGGCTTCGCGCACGCTGTAGACCAGGATGATTCGCTCGAACTTCTCCCAGACCTCGAAGTCCTGCAGGATCGACAGAAACGGCGCCACGCCCGTGCCGGTGGATAACAACCAGAGATCCCGCCCATCGATGAAGCGATCAAGCGTCAGGTATCCAAAGGCTTGGCGGTCGACCAGCAGCGTATCGTCGACGCCCAGCCGACTCAGCTCACTGGTGAACTCGCCCCCCGGCACCACGATGGAAAAGAATTCGAGGAACTCGTCGTAAGGCGAAGACACCATGGAATAGGCACGCCAAACAACGCTGCCGTCAGCCTTGGTCACGCCCAGCCGGGCGAATTGCCCCGCACGAAAACGAAAGCCCGGATCCCGCGTCGTGCGCAGGGTGAACAGGCTCGGGGTCAACGGCTTGACGTCGAGCAGGGTCTGGCGCGTGAATTTTTCTGCACTGGCAGTCATGGTGCGCTCCATTCAACAGATTGCATCCAGTGTCCCGCAAAGCGGGAAAAACAAACACCGATGATTTGTAGTGTCTTTAATTATCAACCTGAACATTACAAAGAGTATTTGATCTTTTCAGACGTACCATTCAGTTAATAAAACGGCCAATGAAATTAAACTCGACATTCAAAACCCGCCGCATTTTTAAAAATCCCATTAGAACTTGATATTTATTTTTTAAAGCGCAGTAAAGCCAAAAAATCTCACCTTTATGTACGAATCATCCTACACTCGGCTCGTGCAGGATTTCGGATCCAATCAGCACCCCGGCAGATTGTAAAATGGAGATACATGATGGAGCGGTGGAAGGAGTCACAACTCAACCAACTATCGAGCACGAAGCATATTGATGCCGCGTACCCGATCGCACTTGAATTCGCGAAAAACATCGGGTTTAAATTTTTCGCTTTTTCAACTACTTATCAAACAAAAAGCAACCAGCTCAATACTATCCGACACAACAATTACCCAACCATCTGGAACACGTATTATGAACAGAAAAACTTAAGCTCGGTGGACCCGGTAGTGGCTCATTGCAATCACTCAATGCTGCCCATTATGTGGAGCGAAACGCTTTTCTCCAAGGTTCCTTCCCTGTGGGAGGCCCTGGAAACGCATGGTTTGCAGCACGGCTGGTCACAATCGCTGCATGACGAAGAGAGCGGCCTGTGCAGTATTCTGAGCCTGGCAAGGAGCCATTACCCGATCACGGCCCTGGAGCTGTATGAAAACCTCGGTTTCTCGGTGTTCATGTGCCGTCATCTTCATGCGTTGATCGCACAATCGTTGCCCAGGAAAATGCTGAAACCACCCGCTCCACATTTATCTCCACGGGAAATCGACGTATTGGAACTGGCGGCAGCCGGCAAGACGGCTGAAGAAAGCGCGCGAATTCTTAACCTGAGCGCACGGACCATCCATTTCCACATTCAAAGCGTGATTTTGAAACTCGGGGTCAGCAACAAGATTGCCGCGATCATCGCCGCGATCAAGGCCGGTCACCTCAAAAGCACCTCGACACGTTGATCGATTAAAACCTGCGAGTAACGTACCATTTGCGATTCCTCCTGAGTGTTGACGTGTGAACCTTCACGACGCAGTGCACTCGGACGGCCTCGCCCGCTACAACGCCCCTGGGCCGCGGGATACCCGTTGATTTACCCAGAGCCCCGCCCCATGCCTTTGCTCGAAACACCCTTCGCCCGCCTCGACCTGATCCGCCAGCCAGAACAGCAGAACGAACCGCTGCAAGCGTTTGATGCCGCCGACGAATACCTGCTCAATCACCTGGCCGAACAACAACCGGCTCCGGATACGCGTGTTTTGGTGCTCAACGACAGCTTTGGCGCATTGGCTGCCAGCCTCGCGGGCAAGGTTCAGGTGACCAGCAGCGGCGACTCGTTCCTGGCCTTTCAAGGCCTGGAAAAAAATCTGATCCGTAACGCTCAGGCATTTGATGCCGTGCCTCGCGTACCTGCCAGCGAAGCGTTTAGCGGCCCGTTTGATCGGGTCCTGATTCGTGTACCGAAAACCCTGGCCTTGCTGGAAGAACAACTGATCCGTCTGCAAAGCCAACTGGCGCCCGGCGCCCAAGTGATTGCCGGCGCCATGATCAAGCATCTGCCACGCGCCGCCGGGGATTTGCTGGAGCGCTACATCGGTCCGGTTCAAGCCTCGCTGGCGGTGAAAAAGGCTCGGCTGTTGATGGCCACCGCTGAAGCCAAAGCACCCGCGACGTCGCCCTACCCGACTCGCTATCAGCTCGATGCGCCGGCGATTGAACTGCTCAACCACGCCAATGTGTTCTGCCGCGAAGGGCTGGATATCGGTACCCGAGCCTTTTTGCCGCACTTGCCGACAAACCTCGGCGCGGCACGGGTCGCGGATCTGGGCTGCGGTAATGGCGTGTTGGCCATTGCCAGCGCTCTGCAAAACCCGCAGGCGCACTACACGCTGGTGGACGAATCCTTCATGGCCGTGCAATCGGCCGCCGAAAACTGGCGCGCGGCGCTGGGTGACCGGGACGTGATCGTGCGTGCCGGGGATGGTCTGGCCGGGCAGGAGCCGCAGTCACTGGACGTGGTGCTGTGCAACCCCCCGTTTCACCAACAACAAGTCGTGGGCGATTTCCTCGCCTGGCGGATGTTCCAGCAAGCGCGCGAAGCGCTGGTGGTGGGCGGCGCGCTGTACATCGTCGGCAACCGTCATCTGGGTTATCACAGCAAACTGGCGCGGTTGTTCCGTGGCGTCGAACAAGTGGCGGCCACACCGAAGTTCGTGATCCTCAAAGCCCGAAAATAATCCCGGACAAAAAAAACCCTCCAGCGCAGGAGGGTTGTAAATCCGTGCCGCAAGGCATCGGGATGGGATTTTGCGAATTCAGTGGGTCGACAGGCCTGCGGCATTCATGAACATGCGCATCAGGCTCGCAACGATGAACAGCGCTACCACGCTGCCGGCCCAGATCATCGCCAGCCAGCCAAGCCGCTGCCAGAGCGGCTTTTTCTCTGCGGCCTGGATTTCTTCCAAAGTGTGTTTACCAGTCATGGCGTTCCAACCCTCCTCTTCAAGGTTGATGGCGTCAGTGATGACGCCATCGCGAGCAAGCTTGCTCCTACAGGATTAGTGGTAACCATCTTCATGGGTGACCTTGCCGCGGAACACGTAGTAGCTCCAGAAGGTGTAACCCAGGATGAACGGGATGATGAACAAGGTGCCGACCAGCATGAAGCCCTGGCTTTGCGGCGGTGCGGCGGCGTCCCAGATCGAGATCGACGGCGGCACGATGTTCGGCCACAGGCTGATGCCCAGACCGCTGTAGCCGAGGAAGATCAGCACCAGCGTCAGCAGGAACGGCGTGTAGTGCGCATTGCGAGCCACAGCGCGGATCAGGCCGTACATGGTCACCAACACCAGAATCGGCACCGGCAGGAACCAGAACAGATTCGGCAACGTGAACCAGCGCGCGGCGATTTCCGCGTGAGCCAGCGGCGTCCAGATGCTGACGATACCAATCACCGCCAGCACCACGAACGCCAGCGGCCGCGCCAGGTTGTGCATCTGTTCCTGCAACTTGCCTTCGGTTTTCATGATCAGCCAAGTGCAACCGAGCAGCGCATAAGCCACCACCAACGCCACGCCGCAGAACATCGTGAACGGTGTCAGCCAATCCAGTGACCCGCCGGCGAACTGACGGTTGACCACCGGCAGCCCATCGATGAACGCACCCAACGCGACACCCTGGAAAAAGGTCGCGGCGATGGAGCCTCCAATGAACGCCTTGTCCCAGAGGTGGCGCTTGTCGTCCTTGGCCTTGAAGCGGAACTCGAACGCCACGCCGCGAAAGATCAGCCCGATCAGCATGAAAATCAGCGGCAGGTACAGCGCCGAGAGCACCACCGAATACGCCAGCGGGAAGGCGCCGAACAGCGCCGCACCGCCCAGCACCAGCCAGGTCTCATTGCCGTCCCAGACCGGTGCGACGGTGTTCATCATTACGTCACGGTCGGTCTTGCCCGGAATGAACGGGAAGAGAATCCCGATCCCCAGGTCGAAGCCGTCCATGACCACGTACATCATGATGCCGAAGATGATGATCACGGCCCAGATCAGCGGAAGATCAATACCCATGACTCAAATCTCCTTGGTCAGGCTGGGGCTGTGGTCGTTTTCGGCGCCATCATCGTCAGCCGCAGACAGGGGACGCGCCGGTGTGCGTTTCTGGCCGGGACCACCGTCGTTGGTTTCCTTGCCTTCGTCGATCTTCGGCCCTTTGCGCACCAGGCGCATCATGTAGCCCAGACCGGCACCGAACAGCGCGAAATAGACCACGACGAACAGGATCAGCGTGATGCTCATCTGCATGAAGCTGTGATTGGAGGACGCATCCGCCGTGCGCATCAGGCCGTAGACGACCCAAGGCTGACGGCCGATTTCAGTGGTAAACCAACCGGCGAGGATCGCGATCAGGCCGGACGGCCCCATCCACAATGCCAGGTACAGGAACGGTCGCGAGGTATACAGCTTGTCGCTTTTGCGCAGCCACAGGCTCCACAGACCGGTAAAGATCATCAGCATGCCCAAGCCGACCATGATCCGGAACGACCAGAACACGATGGTCGAATTCGGCCGGTCTTCCGGCGGGAACTCCTTGAGCGCCGGCACCTGTTTGTCCAGCGAGTGCGTGAGGATCAGGCTGCCCAGGTACGGAATCTCGACGGCGAACTTGGTCCTCTCTTCTTTCATGTCCGGCCAGCCGAACAGGATCAGCGGGGTCGGTTCATCACCGTGGTTTTCCCAGTGGCCTTCGATCGCGGCGATTTTCGCCGGTTGATGCTTCAACGTATTGAGACCGTGGAAGTCACCGATGACCGCCTGAATCGGCGCGACGATCAAGGCCATCCACATGGCCATCGAGAGCATGGTACGGATCGCCGGGTTGTCCTTGCCGCGCAGTAAATGCCAGGCCGCCGAGGAACCGACGAAGAATGCGGTCGCGACAAACGCGGCCGTCGCCATGTGCATCAGGCGGTACGGGAACGACGGGTTGAAGATCACCGCCAGCCAGTCGGTTGGAATGACCTGGCCGTTGACGATTTCGAAGCCCTGCGGGGTCTGCATCCAGCTGTTGGACGCGAGAATCCAGAAGGTCGAGATCAGCGTGCCGATGGCGACCATGACCGTGGCGAAGAAGTGCAGATTGCGCCCGACCTTGTTCCAGCCGAACAGCATGACCCCAAGGAAACCGGCTTCAAGGAAGAACGCGGTCAGTACTTCGTACGTCAGCAACGGCCCGGTGACAGAACCGGCGAAGTCCGAAAAACGGCTCCAGTTGGTGCCGAACTGATAGGCCATGACCAGCCCGGAGACCACGCCCATGCCGAAGTTGACGGCAAAGATCTTCGACCAGAAGTGGTACAGATCGCGGTAGGTGTCGTTATTGGTTTTCAGCCACAGGCCTTCGAGTACCGCCAGGTAACTCGCCAGACCAATGGTGATGGCCGGGAACAGGATGTGGAACGAGATGGTGAACGCGAACTGAATTCGGGCGAGATCAAGCGCCTCCAAACCGAACATAAGTCTTCCTCTGTCAGGTAATACCGGCTGAAGGCTTGCGGCCTACACCCACGGCCCCCACGAATAGGAGTGTGGCGAATTTGAATTCGTTCTTCTTTTTACAAACATCACACGTAGGGAGTCTGGCCATCTGGCCACCAGATCAATTCCACAAAGGCCTTGATCTGGATCAAGCATGGGTAAAAGAGTAGTCCGGTTTTTGGCGATGGACGGTGTGGTCTTTTGCCGCGTGACAGGTTGCCTCATAGTCACAGTCATAGCTGGCAACACATTCCTGTGGGAGCGGGCTTGCTCGCGAAGGCGGCATACCTGCCGATATCCATGTCGCGTGACACACCGCCTTCGCGAGCAAGCCCGCTCCCACAGGGTATTGCGGTATTCCTTCAGATCGGTGTCTAGCTAACTAAATTTCCCGCCTCTGCAACTTCTGGTTACAGGTTGGTGATAATCTCGGGCCTCCCCTCGCTCAAGATCTGCCTCCGATGCCCAGCCAAGCGCCTTTGCTGTTACGTCATCACCGCCCTTTCATCGCGTTCTGGCTGGCTCGGGTATTTACCGCCAGCGGCTTTCAGATGCTCACCGTGGCCATCGGCTGGAACCTCTATCAACTGACCGGCAACGTGCTGGATCTGGGCCTGGTCGGTCTGGTGGAGTTTGCCCCGCGCGTGCTGTTCATGTTGCACACCGGGCATGTCGCCGACCGCTACGACCGGCGTAAAGTCGCGGCGATCTGTCAGTCGCTGCAAGCCTTGATTGCCTTGACGCTGGCGATTGGCGGCGCCACCGGCCATGTCACCCGGGAAATGATCTTCATCCTCGCGTTTCTGCTCGGCGCCGCGCGCTCCTTCGAGATGCCGACCACCCAGGCGCTGCTGCCAAGTATCGTTCCCTCCGCCCTGTTCCCCCGCGCCGTTGCCGCTGCACAGTCCGCCCAACAATCGGCGACCATCGTCGCACCGGCCCTCGGCGGCTTGCTGTATGCCTTTGGCAGCGTCTGGGTCTACGGCCCGACCGTGATTCTCTATGTGATCGCCTGCCTGCTGATGCTCAACCTGCCCGCGCGGCAAACGCCGTTGAACAAAGGCAAGGCCACCCTGGATTCGCTGCTGGCGGGTATTCGCTTCATTCGCAGCCGACCGGACATTCTCGGGGCGATTTCTCTGGATCTGTTTGCCGTGCTGCTCGGCGGCGCGACGGCCTTGCTGCCGGTGTTTGCCAAGGACATTCTGCTGACCGGGCCATGGGGCCTGGGCTTGTTGCGTTCGGCTCCGGCAGTGGGCGCGTTGCTGATGTCGCTGTGGCTGGCGCGGTTCTCCGTGGATCGCAAGGTCGGTCGGGTGATGTTTACCGCTGTCGGTGTATTCGGCGTCGCGATCATTGCGTTCGGCCTGTCCACTTCATTCTGGTTCTCGCTGGCGGTGCTGGTCGTGTTGGGCGCAGCAGACATGATCAGCATGGTGATCCGCGCGTCCTTCGTGCAACTGGAAACCCCGGATGAAATGCGTGGCCGGGTCAGCGCCGTCAACGGCCTGTTCATCGGCGCTTCGAACCAGCTGGGCGAATTCGAATCCGGTCTCACCGCCCATTGGTTCGGCACCGTGCCGGCGGTGGTCATGGGCGGCATCGGCACGCTGGTGGTGACCGGGGTCTGGATCAAACTGTTTCCGACCCTGGCCAACCGGGATCGCATGCATGTGCCTGCGGAAGAAGCCAAGGTTTGAAATACTGAGGCAGAGCACAAATTTGCCGACCAGGTGCAATACATAGATAGTGCATTGAGTGTAATGTAACGCCTTACACTCAACCCATGATCAAATCCTTTCAGCACAAAGGCCTTCGCGGTTTCTATGAAACAGGTTCGACGCGTGGAATCCGGGCAGACCATGCAAAGCGTCTGTCTCGGATGCTGCAATTCATGGACCGCGCAATGGCACCGGGTGACCTCGATCTACCGGGATGGCGATTACACCCGCTCAGGGGCGAATTGGCCGAGTTCTGGGCACTGAGCGTTTCAGGAAACTGGCGGGTTATTTTTCGTTTTATCGGTTCGGATATCGAGTTGGTCGACTATCTGGACTACCACTGACAGGAGGCAGGACATGCCCTTGCACAACCCGCCACACCCTGGCGAAACACTGTTGATGGACGTCCTGCCCGAACTGGGCATCAGCGTGACGGAACTTGCCCGGCATTTGGGGTTTGCACGCCCTCACCTTTCGCGGGTGCTGCATGGCCATGCGCCGATCAGTCCAGACCTGGCAGTCCGTCTGGAGCGGGCCGGAATTGGTAAGGCGCGGATGTGGCTAGGGGTTCAGACCGACTACGATCTCTGGCAAGCAGAGCAGCGGGAGCAACCGGTCATCAAACCCCTCGCCGTTCACGCCTGACACGTTCTAAACCACCAACTCCCCCGCCACCGTCGCACGCATAGCCTTGCCGCAAAGTTGCTCCACCAGTGTCAGGGCAAACTCCAAAGCGCCCCCTGAACCTTGAGCGGTCACGCAGTTGCCGTCGACCACCACCGGTTGATCGACGAAGTTGCAACCCGACAGTTGATGGCTGGCAGTCGGCAGGCAGGTCATCCGCCGTTGACGCAGGACGCCAAAGGCCTGAAGTGCCAGGGCCGGGGCTTCGGCGATGCCGGCGAACAGACGGCCGGCTGCCGCCTGATCCTTGATCAATTGCTGCAAAGGTTGATGGCCGGCCAGATGTTGCGCGCCGACGGCACCGCCAGGTAGCGCGACCAGGTCGAACGGCTGGGCCAGCAAATCCACCAGCATTGCATCGGCCGTCACGCGAGTGCCGCGGGCACAGGTGAGCATGCGCCGGCCCTCGATGCTGGCCACCACCACTTCAACCTTGGCGCGGCGCAGCACATCGATCAGCGTCACGGTTTGCAGATCATCGATGCCCTCGGCGAGGGTAATCAGGGCTCTAAAGGTCATGGGCGCAATCCACAGAATGATCTTTAAAGCGTAGTCAGCTTTCCTGACCCTTGTTCGAGCCGGCCGTTACTTGATGTAAAGCTGCGTCGACAGCGTATTACCTGGCGCATTGATGGACGTGTTGCTGAAGGTGAACGTGCCTTCTTGCTTGCCGGCCAGATCGAAGACATACAGATAGCCCACGGTTTTTCTGCCGACGGTGCAATCGGTCAGATTGCCGTTATCAAAAGCGCAGATCGGGGTCCGGGTGCCGTCCACATCAAAACCGTCCAGCCCGACTTGCGCCTTGCGGCCATAGCCGATTTCCAGCACGTAGATCTTGATGTTCGGCCCGCTGTGATCGCAGCGTGTGGTCTCCTGCCCCTCGCCAATGTCCTCAAACCCACAGGCCGGCGACTCGACCTTGAGCACCTTGACCTGGCTCAACGGCGCCGCCGAGGCAGCCGAAGCGGTTTGCGCCCCCAGCATCAAGGCAATCAATACTCCAAATACGTTAACCAGACGCTTTTTCATGCAATCCCCATGTCCCCCAAAACCAGCGCGCAGTATGGCGCACTTGGCTTTAACGCAAAACATCGACGACGATCACCACCATAAGCAGCCACAACCCCACGCGGCTGGTATGATGCGCGGCTTTTTCCGACCCACAGAAAATTACCAGGCGCCTGCAGCGGTCTGTGCTTTGCTGTTGAGGTCGATACATTCACGGCGCCGGGCGCGCCACGGGGAGCAGACATGCTGGAAAGGCTGTTTCAACTCAAGGCACACAACACCAACGTGCGGACCGAGATTCTTGCGGGCGTCACGACCTTCCTGGCCATGGCCTACATTCTGTTCGTCAACCCGAGCATCCTCGGCGAGACCGGCATGGACAAAGGTGCGGTGTTTGTCGCCACCTGTCTGGCAGCCGCCATCGGCTCCACGACCATGGGCCTGATCGCCAACTACCCGATCGCCCTCGCGCCGGGCATGGGCCTGAACGCCTTCTTTACCTACACCGTGGTCCTGCACATGGGCCACACCTGGCAAGTGGCGCTGGGCGCGGTGTTCATCTCGGCAGTGTGCTTCTTCCTGCTGTCGATCTTCCGCATCCGGGAATGGATCATCAACAGCATCCCGCTGCCGCTGCGTTCGGCGATTGCTGCCGGTATCGGCCTGTTCCTGGCGCTGATCGCCCTGCACAACGCCGGCATCGTAGTCAGCAATCCGGCGACTATGGTCGGCCTCGGTGACCTGAAACAACCGGCACCGATCCTCGCCACACTGGGTTTTGCCCTGATCGTTGCCCTTGAAGCCCTCGCCGTGCGCGGTGCGGTGCTGATCGGGATTCTGGTCGTGACCATTGCGTCGATTGCCCTCGGTTTCACCCCGTTCGGCGGCGTGATGTCGATGCCGCCATCGCTGGCGCCGACCTTCCTGCAACTGGACATCAAAGGTGCACTGGACATCGGTCTGGTCAGCGTGATCTTCGCCTTCCTGTTCGTCGACCTGTTCGACAACTCCGGCACCCTGATCGGCGTCGCCAAGCGCGCCGGCCTGATGGGCAAGGACGGCCACATGCCGAAAATGGGCCGCGCGCTGATCGCGGACAGCACCGCGGCCATGGCCGGTTCGTTGCTGGGTACGTCGACCACCACCAGCTACATCGAATCCGCAGCAGGTGTGAGCGCCGGTGGCCGCACCGGTCTGACGGCCATTGTGGTGGCGATCCTGTTCCTGCTGGCGCTGTTCTTCTCGCCACTGGCCGCCAGTGTTCCGGCATTTGCCACGGCGCCGGCACTGCTGTTCGTCGCAGTCCTGATGACTTCCGGCCTGGCCGAAATAGACTGGGACGACATCACTGTTGCCGCACCGGTCGTGGTCACTGCCCTGGCCATGCCATTCACTTACTCCATCGCCAACGGCATCGCCTTCGGTTTCATTTCCTGGACCGCCATCAAGCTGCTGTCCGGTCGCGGCCGTGAGCTGAACCCGGCGCTGGTGATTCTGTCGATTCTGTTTGTGATCAAGTTGGGTTGGTTCAACGCATGACTTTTGATTCCCAGGCTTACACCGTTCAGCTCGAAGAAAAGGTCACGCGCCTGCGCGACCTGCTGGCCCCGTTCGATGCGCCTGAGCCAGCCGTATTTGACTCGCCGCTGAAGAACTTCCGCCTGCGTGCCGAATTCCGCCTGTGGCGCGAAGCCGGCGAGCGTCACTACGCGATGTTTTCCCAGGAAGACAAACGCACGCCGATCCTGATCGAAGAGTTCCCGATTGCCAGCCTGCGCATCAATCAACTGATGCCGCAGCTCAAGGCCGCGTGGAAAGCCAGTGCGGCCCTGAGCCACAAGCTGTTTCAGGTGGAGTTCCTGACCACGCTGGCCGGCGATGCGATGATCACGCTGTGCTATCACCGCCCGCTGGACGAACACTGGCACGCGGCGGCGTCAAAACTAGCGGCAGACCTGAACGTCAGCGTGATTGGCCGCTCCAAGGGCAAACGCGAAGTGATCGGCCACGATTACGTGGTCGAAAAACTGGAAGTCGGTGGCCGCACGTTCAGCTACCGTCAGCCGGAAGGCGCGTTCACCCAGCCCAACGGCACCGTGAACCAGAAGATGTTGAACTGGGCTTACGACGCACTCGGCGACCGCCCGGACGATCTGCTGGAACTGTATTGCGGTAACGGCAACTTCACGCTTCCGCTCGCGACCCGCGTACGCAAAGTGCTGGCCACAGAGATCAGCAAGACCTCGGTCAACGCGGCACTGAGCAACCTCAGCGAAAACGCGGTAAACAACGTCACGCTGGTGCGCCTGTCCGCCGAAGAGCTGACCGAAGCCCTGAACGAAGTTCGCCCGTTCCGTCGCCTGCACGGCATCGACCTCAAGAGCTACGAGTTCGGCAGCGTCTTCGTCGACCCGCCTCGCGCCGGCATGGACCCGGACACCTGCGAGTTGACCCGACGCTTCGACAATATCCTGTACATCTCCTGCAACCCGGAAACCCTCGCGGCCAACATCGCCCAGTTGCACGACACCCACCGCATTACCCAATGCGCAATGTTCGACCAGTTCCCGTGGACTCACCACATGGAATCCGGAGTGTTGTTGACCCGGCGTTGATTGCTGCTGAGCGATACAAAACAGCCGTCATTTCGACGGCTTTTTTGTGCGTGCTCATTCGGTGATTTCTGGTTTGCGTAGCCTCCGCTTTGGCGGCGCTGCTTTGGCGACCATTGCGCGAAGCAATGACCGAGGCGGCCATGTCCATCAGCGGCTTGCATGGCGATAAGCTGCAAAAATGGTAAGCAATCCTTTCCGCAATTTGATAAACACTGCATCAAGTCCTCCATTTGATCCCCGGTGTAATCAATCATGCAGCGAACATTCGACGATCTTCAACTCGGCAGCATCGAACTGTTTTGCCTCGCCGCCGAAGCGGGCAGCTTCACCGCCGCTGCGCTGGTCGCTGGCGTGACGCCGGCAGCGGTGAGTCGGTCCGTGTCGCGCATGGAGGAACGCCTGGGTGTGCGGCTGTTCGCGCGCACCACTCGCAGCGTCAAACTGACGGATAGCGGGCGCCGGTATTACGAAGAATGTCGTCAGGCGCTGGCGCAATTGGTCGAGGCCCAACGCGAGGTGATGGGCCAGCAGCAAGAGCCTTCCGGCACCTTGCGCATCAGTATCCCCACGACGTATGCGCATCACCGGATCCTGCCGTTGCTGCCGGCGTTTCGGGAGCGTTTTCCGCAGGTGAAAGTCGAGTCGCACATCAGCAATCGCAACATCGATTTCGTCGGTGAAGGCTATGACTTGGCCATCCGCGTGCGGGCGATTCCGGATTCCGGGCTGATCGCCCGGCAACTGGAGGACGCGCAATTGGTGATGATCGCCAGCCCCGATTACCTGAAGCGCGCGGGCACGCCGCAAACCCTGGATGACCTGAAAAATCATGAATGCATCCAGTACGATTTGCCCAGCAGCGGTCGGCGGATTGCCTGGCTGTTCAACGACGATGGCGTGCAGCGCGAGATTCTCGCCGAGGGCGATCTCAGTTGTTCCGACGACGTGCTGGGCGGCGTGACCCTGGCCAAACATGGGGCGGGTCTATTCCAGACCTATCGTTTTATCGTCGAAAAAGAGCTGGCCGATGGCTCGCTGGTGGAAATCCTCAAACCTTACGGCGGACGGTCACGACCATTCACCCTGCTTTACCCGCAAAGCCGCCATGTACCTCTGCGATTACGGGCGTTTATTGATTTTCTGATAGAGCATTTGCCGCGTTGAGATGCCGAAACCGTCCGATCACCGCACACAAACCTCCGTCTTGGCGCCTGTTCAATTGACCAAATTAACCATCTAGTACAATTTATCTCCACAGGCTGAAGCATCAGCCCATGCCAAAAATAATATGTGGAGAGACCCTGATGAACCCTATCGTTCTGGTGCTCAACGGCCCGAACCTGAACCTGCTCGGCACCCGTGAACCGGCAACTTACGGCCACGAAACCCTGGCGGATATCGCAGCGTTGTGCGGCCGGGCCGCCGAAGAGTTCGGCCTGGCGGTGGAGTTTCGCCAGACCAACCATGAAGGCGAACTGCTCGACTGGATTCACGCCGCCCGCGGTCGTTGCGCCGGGATCGTCATCAACCCGGCTGCCTGGACTCATACCTCGGTCGCCATTCGTGACGCCCTGGTCGCCAGCGAATTGCCGGTGATCGAAGTCCACCTGTCCAACGTCCATGCTCGCGAACCTTTCCGCCACCACTCCTTTGTTTCAGCCATTGCCACCGCAGTAATGGCCGGTTTCGGCAGCCACGGCTATCGCCTGGCGCTGGAGCATTTCAGCCTGCGCTTGAAAGGGTGAACGCCGTGACTCAGAACAACGCGGTACTGGCCGGGCTGATCGGCGCCGGCATTCAGGCGTCCCGCACGCCCGCACTGCATGAACATGAAGGCGACGCCCAGGGTGTGCGTTACCTCTACCGCCTGATCGACCTCGATCAGTTGAAACTCGACAGCAGCGCCCTGTCCGACCTGTTGATAGCGGCGGAACGTATGAACTTCACCGGCCTGAACATCACCTTTCCGTGCAAGCAGTCGATCATCCCCCTGCTCGACGAATTGTCGCCGGAAGCCCGCGGTATCGGCGCGGTGAACACGGTGGTGTTAAAGGACGGCAGACGCATCGGCCACAACACCGATTGCCTGGGATTTGCCGAAGGTTTTCGCCGTGGCTTGCAGGGCGTTGCCCTTGAGCGTGTCGTCCAGATGGGCGCCGGTGGTGCCGGTGCGGCGGTGGCCCACGCGCTATTGAGCGAAGGCGTACAGCGGTTGAGCATTTTCGATGTGGAAATCAGTCGCGCGCAGAGTCTGGCGGACAATCTCAATCAGCATTTCGGCGCTGGCCGAGCCGTGGCGGGTCATGATTTGCCGAACACGCTGGCTCAGGCTGACGGCCTGGTAAACACCACGCCCATGGGCATGAAAAAGCTGCCTGGCATGCCAGTCCCGGTGGAGTTGCTAAGACCACAGTTGTGGGTGGCAGAGATCGTGTACTTCCCGCTGGAAACCGAACTGCTGCGCAACGCCCGCGCCTTGGGATGCCGCACACTGGATGGCGGCAACATGGCGGTGTTTCAGGCGGTGAAGGCGTTTGAATTGTTCAGCGGCGTGGTGCCGGATGCACAGCGAATGCTGGCGCATTTTCAAAGCATGAATAGCTGAAAAGCTTCGTCGGAATGCCGCCCAGACCAAGCCTCGCTCCTACAGATCAACGCAAAACCTGTAGGAGCGAGGCTCGCCCGCGAAGGCGTCAGGCCTGCAGGTATCGCAACACCGACTCGCAAATCATCTCTCGATGACGCTGCTTGATGCTTTCGTCCGGCAGGTCGATCTGAAAAATCTCACCAAACGTATGGCGGTTCGACACGCGATAGAAGCAGAACGAACTGATCAACAGATGCACATCCAAGGGCTCAAGCCCCGCCCGGAACACACCCTCTTCAACCCCGCGACGCAATATCACACCCAGTGAATCAAGAATGGTGTTGTTCATCGCCTTGATCGCATCGGAGCGCTTCACGAATTCGGCGTTGTGAATGTTCTCGATGCTGACGATGCGCACGAAATCGACATTGCGATCATGGTGATCGAAGGTGAATTCCACCAACCGCCGAATCGCCTCCACCGGCGCCAGCTCGGCCAGGTGCAGGCGGTTTTCGGTGCTGCGGATATCGCCGTAGAGCTTCTCCAGCACCTCGATGTAGAGCTGTTCCTTACTGCCGAAGTAGTAATAGATCATGCGTTTGGAGGTGTGAATGCGCTCGGCGATAGCATCGACGCGAGCGCCGGAAAGCCCCTGCTGGACGAACTCTACAATGGCCTCTTGAAGAATGTTCTCGCGGGTCTTTTCCGGGTTGTTCTTGCGACTCTTGCGTGGCTCGGCCAAGGGTTCGTCGGGCGCTACGGAGAGTTCTGATGTCATTGTCATTGCGGGCTCACGGCCATCACTGCACAGGCTGGCGATTATGAGCCGCACGGCACAGTGAAGGAAGCCGCGCGGCAGCGGTTTAACCTCGCGTTTACGAAATTGCTACAACTTCGCCTGACGAATGGCGCCGCTGCGGGATTTGGCCATCGCCGCCAGCCGCACCGCCACGTTGGCCGCGCCGTAACCGGCATAGCCGTTCTTGCGCTGGATGATTTCAAAGAAGAACCGCCCTTCGAACGGCTCGGTGTAAACGTGGAACAGCTCACCGCCCTGGGCATCACGGTCGTACAGCACGTTGTAATAAGCCAGTTCGCTGAGGAATTCGTCGTCGAAATCGAACCGCGCCGCCAGGTCATCGTAATAGTTGAGCGGGATATCCAGCAGCGGTACGCCCGCCTCCTTGGCCCGACGGACTTCGGCAAAGATATCGTCGCAGTCAAACGCGATGTGATGCACGCCGGAGCCGCGATAACTCGACAGCGCGTGTGAGATCGCGGTGTTGCGGTTCTCGGAAATGTTCAGCGGCAAGCGGATCGAACTGTCGCGGCTACGCAGCGCCCGGCTCTTCACCAGACCATACGGATCGGGCAGCACCACTTCGTCATCGGCTTCGAAATCCAGCAGGCTTTTGTAGAACAGCACCCAACTGTCGAGGCTGTCGGCCGGCAACGCCATGGCCATGTGGTCGATGCGCTTGAGGCCACCGCTGGCCGTTTCCGTCGGTTGCAGATTGAAGTCGGTGCCGTAGACGTCGGCGTCCTGGTCCACCAGGTAAATCAGGCTGCCATCCGGCGCGCGCACCGCAGCCAGTTCCAGCTCATTGGGGCCGACCAGTCCGCGATAAGGCTGACCTTTGTAAGCCACGGCCCGGGCCAGCGCGCTGGCGCTGTCATTGACCCGCACCGCAGTGGCGCAAAGCGACGGGCCATGCGCTTCGAAAAAGCTGTGGGCAAACGAGTAGGGCTCGGAGTTGAGAATCAGGTTGATGTCGCCCTGACGCATCAGGCTCACGCTTTTTGAACGGTGTTGACCGGCCTTGACGAAGCCCAGCCGCTCCAGCCAATGAGAAAGCCTGGCGCCGAGGCTTTCGTCCACGGCGAACTCAAGAAATTCGATGCCGTTGTATTCACTGGCCTTCGGCGTCTCGAACAGAATGTCCGGGCTGGCCGCAGGTTTGGTTTCCTGCGCCAGCCGCTCGCGGGTCTTCTCTTCCAGGTACAGCAACGAACGTAAACCGTCGGCGGCGTTGGCCCGTGGCGGTGCGGCGCGGAAGCCGTCGTTGAAGATCTCGAGCGACAACGGCCCGGTGTAGCCACTTTTGATGATCGGCGCGAGGAACCCCGGCAAATCGAATTCGCCCTGGCCCGGGAAGCAGCGGAAATGCCGGCTCCATTCCAGCACGTCCATGGCCAGGATCGGCGCGTCAGCCATTTGCACGAAGAAAATTTTCTCGCCGGGAATGTCGGCGATGGCACTCGGATCGCCCTTGAGCGACAACGTGTGGAAACTGTCCAGCAACACGCCCAGACTTGGGTGGTCCGCCTGGCGAACGATGTTCCACACCTGCTGCCAGGTGTTGACGTGTCGGCCCCAGGCCAACGCCTCGTAACCGATTCGCAGGCCACGCGCACCGGCGTGTTCGGCCAACAGGCGCAAGTCGTCGACGAGGATTTGCTCATCACCCACGGAATCGGCGGAAGCGTTGCTGCACACCAGCACCAGGTCAGTGCCCAGTTCCTGCATCAGGTCGAACTTGCGCTCGGCCCGCTCCAGATTTCGCGGCAGGCGGTCGCGGCGGCAGCCTTCGAAATCGCGGAACGGTTGAAACAGCGTGATGGCGATCCCGAGATCGGCGCACATCTGTTTAATTTCCCGAGGACTGCCGTCGTAATAGAGCAGGTCGTTCTCGAAAATCTCCACCCCGTCGAAACCGGCGGCGGCAATGGCTTCGAGTTTTTCCGGCAGGGTACCGCTCAAGGACACGGTGGCAATGGAACGCTGCATGTTTCGACTCCCGGTGGTGGAGACTGTCTTGTTAGAGGTTTTGTAGGAGCCGGCTTGCTGCGGGCGGCGTTCCGACGATGGCGATCTCGCGGACGCCATCGCCAGCAAGCCGGCTCCTACAAGGGACCGCGTTTTTCATGGAGTAAATTATTGGCCGTAGTATCGAGCACAGCAATTCAAAGTGTACTATCCGGTTAGTTTTCCGTGCGATTATCGAACACAATGGCCTTTGGCGAATTGACGATTTTTCGTCCACTGCCCACCATCCACTACACATTGAGTCCGGTCACAACCATCGGTCTCGGTGACCCAAGACTCAGAACACCACATAAAAATAATCGGTGGCCTACATGACTCCTTCTCAAAGCTCTCCCGTGGAGCGTTCCTCCACGACTCCTGCCGTCGGTGGCATCGGCGACAAGATCCGCGGCGCCATGGCCGTCGGCAAGACCCGTTGGGGCATGCTGGCGCTGGTGTTTTTCGCCACCACCCTGAACTACATCGACCGCGCCGCACTGGGCGTGATGCAGCCGATCCTGGCCAAGGAAATGAGCTGGACGGCGATGGATTACGCCAACATCAACTTCTGGTTCCAGGTCGGCTACGCCATCGGTTTCGTGCTGCAAGGCCGGCTGATCGACCGGGTCGGCGTGAAGCGCGTGTTCTTCTGCGCAGTGCTGCTCTGGAGCCTGGCAACCGGCGCCCATGGCCTGGCCACGTCAGCGGTCGGCTTCATGGTTTGCCGCTTTATCCTCGGGCTGACCGAAGCCGCCAACTACCCGGCTTGCGTGAAAACCACGCGGTTGTGGTTCCCGGCCGGTGAACGCGCCGTGGCCACCGGCATCTTCAACGCCGGCACCAACGTCGGTGCGATGTTCACCCCGATGCTGCTGCCGCTGATCCTGCACGTGTGGGGCTGGCAGGCCGCGTTCCTGTGCATGGCGTCGCTGGGCGGCATCTGGCTGCTGTTCTGGGGCCTGAAGTACTTCAACCCGGAAGATCACCCAAGCGTTAAACAATCGGAACTGGACTACATCCAGAAGGAAGTCGAACCGGAACAATCCCGCGTACCGTTCTCCAAAATCCTGCGCATGCGTGGCACCTGGGCCTTCGCCCTCGCCTACTCGATCACCGCGCCGGTGTTCTGGTTCTACCTGTACTGGCTGCCGCCGTTCCTCAATCAGCAATACAACCTGGGGATCAACGTGACCCAGATGGGTATCCCGCTGATCATCATCTACCTCACCGCCGACTTCGGCAGCGTTGGCGGCGGCATCCTGTCCTCGTTCCTGATCGGCCGCGGGATCAACCCGATCAAGGCGCGCTTGATGTCGATGTTCCTGTTCGCCTGCTGCATCATCGGCGTGGTCATGGCCGCCGGTTCGAGCAGCCTGTGGGTGGCGGTGTTTGCGATCTCCCTGGCCATCGGTGCACACCAGGCCTGGACCGCGAACATCTGGAGCCTGGTGATGGACTACACACCTAAACACATGATGAGTACGGTGTTCGGCTTCGGCGGCATGTGTGCGGCGATTGGCGGGATGTTCATGACCCAGTTGGTCGGCCACATTCTGACCATCACCAACAACAACTACACCGTGCTGTTCACCATCATTCCGGCGATGTACTTCATCGCGCTGACCTGGATGTACTTCATGGCGCCGCGCAAGATTCCTACAGTCGAAAACTGATACACCCCAAACGCAGGCCTGATCCCGGGCCTGCGTTTTTTTATGCGCAGGATTTATGAATGCCCCCTTCTTTCTCAACACCACAGAGACCCACCATGTCGCCAGGTCACTTGAGCATTGCCAAACGCGCCGTGATCAGCTTCGGCGTTATCGCCCTGCTGGTTCTGTTGCAGGGATTGTTCGCCCTCAAACAGGTTGCGCAGGTCCGCGCCACCGGTCAGCACACGGAAAACATCTCCCTGCCGAGCGTTCGCTACCTGGGTGAAATCCGAGACTATGTCCTGAGCATTCGCGTACTCAGCCTGCGCATGGCACTCAACCGCGACCCGAAAGTGCTCGATGCTACTGTCACACGCCTGCATCAAGTACAAGGCTGGCTGGGCGAGACGCTGGAAAAATTCACCCCGCTGGTCGGTGATTACAACCGGGAGCCGTACGAAAAGTTCGTTGCCACCGTCACCCGTTACCGTCAGGCGTTGGCGCAATACGAAGCGCTGTCGCGGGAGAACCGCAGCGAAGACATGACCGCGCTGCTCAACGGCAAAATCCAGGAGTACTCGACCCAGACCGGTGACCAGTTCGCCGAATTGATGGCCCTTGCCGCCAATGAAGTCAGCCTGTCGGCCAACCAGGCCGACTCGCTTTACAACCAGGTGAAGTTCACCGTGATCGGTGCGCTGATCGCCGTTGCGCTCCTGACTTTGTGCCTGGCCTGGCTGCTGATTCGCAGCATCGTCGTTCCGATCCGTCAGGCTGTCGCCGTAGCCGAGCAAGTCGCCGCCGGGGACTTGAGCAAACCGATCCACAGCCACGGCAGCGATGAAACCGCACGTTTACTCAAGGCCTTGTCGGCCATGCAAACCAGCCTGCGCGAAACCCTGCAACTGATCAGCGGCACCTCGACGCAATTGGCGGCGGCTGCGCAGCAGATGAATCAGAACACTCGGCAGGATTCCGCTCGGCTGCAACAGCAACACAATGAAATCGAGCAAGCCGCCACGGCCGTCAACGAGATGACGGTCGCGGTGGAAGAAGTCGCACGTAACGCGGTGTCGACTTCCGACAGCACTCGCCTGTCCACGCAGCAAGCCAACCAGGGCCAGACGCGGGTCATTGAGACACTGGATTCGATTCAGGCGATGAGCAGCAATGCCGGCATCGCTCTGCAGCAGGTGCAAACGCTGGCCGAGCAATCCCGGGAAATCGGCAAGGTGCTGGACGTGATCCGCGCCATCGCCGAACAGACCAACCTGCTCGCGCTCAATGCCGCCATCGAGGCCGCCCGCGCCGGGGAAGCCGGGCGTGGGTTTGCAGTGGTGGCCGATGAAGTACGGGCGCTGGCTCATCGCACCCAGCAATCGACCCGCGAAATCGAACAGATGATTGGCCGGGTGCGGGGCGATACCGACAGCGTGGTGCTGTCGATGCACGACAACAGTCAGCGCGTCGCCGACACTTTGTCGATTGCCGAACAGGCGGGTCTGGCACTGGCAGAAATCACCCGGGCCATGGAGCAGATCCATGAACGTAATCTGGTGATCGCCAGCGCGTCAGAGGAACAGGCGCAAGTGGCCCGCGAGGTGGATCGCAATTTGCTGAACATCCGCGACCTGTCGCTGGAAAGTGCCGACGCCTCGACCCGGACCAGCGCCACCAGCCAGGAATTGTCGCAACTGGCGACCGGCCTGCAAAACCTGGTGGTGCGCTTCAGATTCTGACCCTGTTCAGCGACGGCTTTGCTGCCAGGCCGCCGCCAAACCGCTGCAGCAAATCACCGCGATCCCGACCACCGTGGTCAGGGTCGGCGTGTGGGAAAACAGCAACCAGCCGAGCAAACCGGCGAAGACAATCTGGCAATAGCCGAACGGCGCCAACAGCGCCGGAGCGGCGTAGCGGAATGCCTGAGTCAGAAACAAGTGCGCCGTCATCCCGCATGCCCCCAGCGCCACCATCATCAATCCATGCCCGAGGCTCGGTACTTGCCAGAAGAACGGCACCAGCGCGCTCATCACCAGGGTGTTGCACAACCCGGCGAAAAAGTTGCTGGTGGTCGGGCTGTCGACGCTGCTGAGCTTGCGGGTGAGTAATTGATAGAAGCAGAAAAACAGCGCCGAGCAGAGCGGCAGCAGCACCGCTGGCGTGAACAGATCACCGCCGGGATGGACGATGATCAATACGCCGATAAATCCGCAAATCACCGCGATCCATTGACCACGGGTGACGCGCTCACGCAGCAGCGGCACCGACAGAGCAGTCACCAGGACCGGCGCAAGAAAGTTGACCGCGGTGGCTTCGGCCAACGGGATGTACTGCAAGCCGGTGGTGAAAAACAGACTGGTGCCCAACAGGCACAACGCCCTCAGCAACTGCAGCAACGGCCGTTTGGTGCGTAGGACTCGCAGCCCGGATTGCGGCAGAAAAATCCCTGCCATCAACAAGGTGTGAACCACATACCGGGCCCAGACCACCATGACAATCGGGTAGAACCCCGAAAGGTATTTCGACAAGGCGTCATGGCTGGAGAAGAGAAAGGTGGCGAAGACGATCAGCAAAATCCCTTTGAAGGGTTGGTTTACGCCGGAGAGCGGGGTGCTGACGGTCATTGGGGATCCTTTTTTACTTCGAAAGTCAAAAGCTTCGTCGGAGTGCCGCCCAGACCAAGCCTCGCTCCTACAGGGTTATCCATTGCCCCTGTAGGAGCGTGGCTTGCCCGCGAACAGGTGCGCAGCACCTTCTAGATTCTTGCCAACAATTCCCGGGCCTTATCCAGCGCCATCTGCGCCCGCTGCAACCCGCTCACGCCCTGCTCCAACAACTTCACCGTTGGAATCTCCAGGCTTAGCGGAATATCGGCCGGCAAACACTGCAACAACCCCGCCAGATCACAATCGCCATCACCCGGAAAACGTCGCTCGTTGCGGGCCTGACGCAAAATCTCCGCCATGTCCATCGGCCGCGGCCCCGCCACATCGCACAACTGCGCATACCGTAACCGTGACGGGGCGACTTTGGCCAGATCTTCCAGCCGAGAACCCGAGCGGTCGAAATGGAAAGCATCAACCAATACCGCGCCGTTTTCACGATCAGCGTTTTCGACAATGCGCACCGCTTGTTCAAGATTGCGCGCATCAGTCCAGGGCATGAACTCCAGGTGCGGGTGCAGTCCGTAAGGCGCCGCCAGATCACAGAGCCGGGCGAAGTTTTCCGTCAGCCGCTGCTCGTCAGAATCGTTACCCGCCACCAGCAATTCACTGGCACCAAACTCCGCACCGACTGCCAGAATTTTCTCGAAGTCGGCGACGACGGTGTCCGGTTTAAGACGCAGGATTTCAACATCCAGCACACGAATACCGGTGTCGCGCAGCCGCGCCAGCGTCTCACGCCGCAAACCGACATCGGCTACCAGCGCAAAGTGATGTTCTTCGGGTGTCGCCGGCTCAAGGCGTAGTCCCACGTGGCTGTACCCGGCACGTGCCGCGACGTCCACCATCTGCGGCGGTGACAATTCCAGTACCGTCAGACTGGCCAGGGAAAAGATCCGTTCATTCATGTTCATTCCTCGATCACCACGGGGGTGCAGGCGCGACCGGTTTCGGCGGCCTCGCGGATGGCTTCGATCAACGCCAGTGTGCGTGCCGCATCGGCAGCGCTGACCAACGGCTCGACTTCCCGACGCACCACGCGCACGAAATGCTGCAACTGCAAACCCAGGGCTTCATCGGCGCTGACGCTTTCCTGCACCGGCAACAAGGGTTGATGCCATCCCCCATCAGCGTCGGCGTAATGCCAGCGCTTGAGTTGCGGAATGCTCAACGCGCCGCCGGTACCGGCCAGCAAGTAACACGGCTGATCCGCCTGACGCGGATACACCGGGTTCTCCCCGGAATCCAGCTCCCAACTCCAGGGCGCCGCCACCGCGTCGGAACCGGTCAGGCTGCCCAGAGCGCCGTTGTCGAATTGCAGCAACACCGCCGCACAATCCTCGTTGGCAAACCCGCGCACGGCATTGCTGGTGATCGCTTGAACCTGCCGCACTTCGCCGCACAGATGGCGCAGCAGATCGAGGTCATGGATCAGGTTGGTCAGCAACATTCCCGCGCCTGGCTCGCGGCGCCACAGCGTTTCGAAGTAACTGTCGGGTTTGCGCAACTGCCAGAGCGCGGTCACCGTCGTCAGCCGTCCCAAAGCACCGCTTTGCACCAGTTCGCGGGCGCGGACGATCAGCGGATTGTGTCGACGATGATGGCCGACCAGTACCGGGACGCCGGTGGCTTTCGAGGCGGCTACCAACTCGCGCGCCTCATCCAGGTGCACGCCGACCGGTTTTTCCAGCAGGACCGGCACGCCGGCAGCCAGGCAATCGAGCGCGGTGTTGACGTGCAGCGTGTTCGGGTTGGCCACGATGACCGCGTCCGGCTTCACCTGTTCCAACATCTGACGGTGATCGGAGAAATACCCCACGCCCCATTCGGCGGCGAGACCTGCCGCTTGCGGGCCAGGGTCGGCTACCGCGCACAGGGTCGCGTCCTTCAGGGTGTGCAGATGCCGGTAATGCTGCTGGCCCATGTTGCCGGCACCGATCAGAGCGATGCGAACGGGCGAAGTCATGGTGCGGTCCTCTTGTGATTATTGTTGATTGACCCTCAACAATTTAGAACCTGGTTCCAGATTCTTACACAAGCGATTCACGAAAGCGTGCGAACAACGCACAACTTTCCGGCGAACAAAGATCCATGTGGGAGCGGGCTTGCTCGCGAATGCGGTGTGTCAGTCGCAGCATTTATGCGCTGATAGACCGCATTCGCGAGCAAGCCCGCTCCCACAGGGTTTCCTGTGCGGCGGTGGTTAACTGAAGAATTCCGACGCGAGACTCGCCGCCGACAACTCTTCGGCAAATCTCAACAACAGCGGCGCCAACTCATGCAGCCGCGCCCCCGGCATCCGCGCGCTCGGCCCGGCAATGCTCAGCACCCCGATCACTCGCCCATCGCTCGGGTGACGCACCACCGCCGCAATCGCCGATGTGCCCACCGCCGAACTCTCTTCGACCCAGGCGTAGCCCTGCTCCCGCGCCAGACGCAGGCGCTCGAGCAATTCAATGTTGGAGCGCGGCGCGTTCGGCCCGAGGTCTTTTGGCCGCTCGCCGCCCTGGCGTTCCACCAGCGACAACGCTTCGGCATCGCTCATGCACGCCAGCCACGCATGGCCCGACGCCGTGTAAAACAGCGGCGCATCACGGCCCATGTCCGGGTCGTAACGCAGACCGGAGCGGGCGCCCTGGGACTTGGCGATCCAGGTTTGACGCTCGCCCTCGATGACCCCGAGACGCACCAGTTCACCGGTTTCCTGGGCCAGGCGATCAAGCACTGGCTGCACGATATCGGCGCCGCTTCCCGACAGATAACGGAACCCCATGGCCACCAGTTTGGTCGACAAGTGATAGCGCAGGTTATCCGGATTCTGCCGCACGTAACCCAGCCGAATCAGCTCGGCGAGCAAGCGATGAGTCGCGCTTTTAGGGATGTCCAGTTGCTCTGCCAGCGTCTGCATCGGCAGGCCGCGAGGGTCACTGGTGAGGCTTTCCAGCACGCTGAAAACACGTTCGATCTGACTGCCGGCCATGGAAGGTTCCGCCTGAAATTTGCCCGATTCTAGAAGACAAACCGCTTAATGCGAAATCTGGAACTGCTTGTTCGGTAACCGCCCGTTTTATCGGCTGAGTGGTTGCCGAGCGGATTCACGTCACTATATTTTCTGGAATCAAATTCTAAAAATACGCACCGGAGTTTTAAACAATGCCTGCCGAATCCCACAGCTCTCCAGACATCGACTGCGATGTTTTGATCGTCGGCTCCGGTGCAGCCGGGTTATCGGCAGCGGTTACCGCTGCATGGCACGGATTGAAAGTCATCGTGGTGGAGAAAGACCCGGTATTCGGCGGAGCCACGGCGTGGTCCGGCGGCTGGGCCTGGGTGCCGTGCAATCCTCTGGCGCGCCGCGCCGGCATCGTCGAAGACGTCGAGTTGCCGCGCACCTATCTCAAGCATGAACTCGGTGAGCGCTACGAACCGGCAATGATCGATGCGTTCCTTGAGGCGGGCCCACGGATGGTCGCCTTCTTCGAACAGCACACCTCGCTGCAATTCGCCGATGGCAATGCCATCGCCGACATACATGGCGATACGCCCGGTGCCGGAACGGGCGGACGTTCGGTGATCGCTGCGCCCTATGACGGGCGAAAGGTCGGCAAGCTGCTGAGGCGTCTTCGCAAAACCATGCGGGAAACTTCGTTCATGGGCATGCCGATCATGGCAGGGGCGGACCTGGCCGCGTTTCTCAACCTGACCCGTTCGGTGCCTGCTGCGTGGCACGTCACCCGGCGCTTCACCCGGCACCTGCTCGACCTGATTGTGCATGGCCGGGCGATGCAGCTGGTCAACGGCGTGGCGCTGGTCGCACGCCTGGCAAAATCTGCCGAAGACCTTGGCGTGCTGCTCTGGGAATCAGCGCCTGTCAGCGAGTTGCTTCGCGAAGGCGATAAGGTCCAGGGCGCGCTGGTGAGCACCGCCAAGGGCAAGGTCCGCATCCATGCACGCAAGGCTGTGGTGCTCGCGGCCGGTGGGTTTGCCAATGACACCGAGCGGCGCAAGGCACTGTTCCCGCGCACACCGACCGGCAACGAACACTGGGCACTGCCCCCCCTCGGTGTGGCCGGTGACGGTTTGCGCCTGGGCGAAAGCGCCGGGGCCCGGGTCAACACCGACATGGCCTCTCCCGTAGCGTGGGCGCCGGTCTCGCAAGTGCCACACAGGGATGGCAGCATCGGTCACTTCCCGCACATTATCGAGCGGGGCAAACCGGGGATCATCGGCGTACTGAGCAACGGCCAGCGCTTCGTCAATGAAGCGAACGGCTACTACGACTATGTAACGGCCATGGTCGCTGCTGCGCCTGCCGGCGAAGAGGTTGCCTCCTGGCTGATTTGCGCCCATGGCTTTCAACGCCGATATGGGCTAGGCATCTCTCGGCCGTTTCCGGTTCCGTTGTCATCCTTTATCCGCAGCGGCTATCTGATAACCGGCAACACGATCGAGGAATTGGCCCACGCCTGCGGCATCGACCCGAACGGCTTGCGCAGCACTGTGGCGGACTACAACCAGCATGCGCGCAACGGTGAAGACCCCTTGTTTGGTCGCGGTTCGACGCCTTACAACCGCAAACAGGGTGACGCCTTGCATCAACCCAACCCGTGCGTCGCCCCCATCGAGCAAGGGCCGTTTTACGCGGTGAAGGTCCAGCCCGGCTGCTTCGGCACCTTCGCCGGGCTCAAGGTCAATCAACACGCCCAGGTCCTCGGCGAATCCGGCCAGGCCATCGCCGGGCTGTACGCCGCAGGCGGTGACATGGCCAGCATCATGGGCGGGCATTACCCCGCCGGCGGCATTAATCTCGGCCCGGCACTGACGTTCGGCTACATCGCCGCGCGACATATCGCCGGCATCACTGCTTACGAACAGGAGATCGACCATGCAGCGCATCGTTAATGCACAGGGTTTGAACATGCCAAAACTCGGCCTCGGCACCTGGCCGATGCTCGGCGAAGAATGCACACGCGCCGTCGAACAGGCGTTGAAGTTGGGTTATCGGCATATCGACACCGCTGCCGCCTACAACAACGAAGAGGCCGTCGGTCAGGCGCTGGCGAACAGTCCTACGCCTCGCGAGCAGATCCACGTCACCACCAAAATCTGGTGGGATCAACTGCAACCCGATGCCATGCGCCACTCCATGGATCGCAGCCTCAAGGCCTTGCGCAGCGATTACGTTGACCTGTTCATGGTCCACTGGCCGACCACCGATTGGGACCTTCCACGCACGATCGAAACCCTGGTGTCATTCAAGGAGCAAGGCCTGGCGCGCAATATCGGCGTGGCGAATTTTCCGCTGCCGCTGCTGCGTAAAGTCGTCGAAGAACTGGGCGCGCCGCTGTCAGCCATTCAGGTTGAATACCACGTGTTGCTCGGACAAAACGCGCTGCTGGACTACGCTCGTCAACATGACCTGGCACTGACGGCCTACTCGCCGCTGGCCCGCAACAAGGTCTCGGACATCCCGCAAATCCAGCAGGTCGCCGCCAGACACGGGGTTCTGCCAGCACAAGTGGCGCTCAAATGGCTGCTTGATCAACCGAACGTTGCGGCGATCCCCAAGGCCAGCAGCGAGGCTAATCAACTGGCCAACCTGGCCTCGCTGGACGTCCAGCTCGATGACGAAGACCGGGCGTTGATTGCCGGTTTGTCGAAACGCGAACGACTGGTCAGCCCTGACTTCGCGCCGGTGTGGGATGCGTTCGACCGGTAAGCACCGGACTGCTTTTCGTAGGAGCCGGCTTGCCGGCGATAGCGTCCATAAGATCGCCATCGCCGGCAAGCCGGCTCCTACAAGTCATAGGGCGTTCGCCCTGACGTCATAAAAAACCCATCACCTGACGGAATTCGATGGGCTATCCACGTTCAATACACTCAGTAATGTTCCCGCCCGCATAAAAGCCGGACGACCGGACTGGCGCCGCTCCCACTCACCAGCAACACTCATCCCCACGATAATCAGAGGATTCCCACATGCTATGGAAAAAAGGCCGACGCAGCGACAACGTGGTCGATGCCCGTGGTGATGACGTCGGCGGTGGTGGCGGCGGGATGCGTTTTGGTGGCGGCAAGGGCCTGAGCCTGACCGCGATCATTCTGATTGTCGGGATCGGCTGGATCACCGGCCAGGACCCGTTGCAGATCCTCGGCCAACTCACCGGGCAGATGACCGAGCAATCGGCACCGGCCTCGACACAAACCCGCAAGGCACCGCCAGCCAATGATGAAGGGGCGGAATTCGTCCGTTCGATCCTCGGTGACACCGAAGACACCTGGGGCCAGATTTTCCAGCAGGCCGGCCGACAGTATAAAGATCCTACGCTGGTGCTGTTCAGCAACCGGGTGAACTCGGCGTGCGGTCTGGCCACCTCGGCGACCGGGCCGTTCTATTGCCCCGCAGACCAGAAGGTTTACCTGGACATGAGTTTCTTCCAGGAAATGTCGCAACGCTTTGCCGCTGCGGGTGATTTCGCTCAGGCCTACGTGATCGCTCACGAAGTCGGACACCATGTTCAGACCTTGCTCGGTGTTTCCGCGAAAATTCAGGCAGCCCGTCAGCAAGGCCGGCAAATGGAAGGTGACGGTGGCTTGTTGGTGCGTCAGGAACTGCAAGCGGATTGCCTCGCGGGTGTCTGGGCCAACAATGCACAGCAACGCCTGAACTGGCTGGAGCCGGGCGACATCGAAGAAGCCTTGAACGCCGCCAACGCCATCGGCGACGACCGCTTGCAGCAGCAAGGCCAGGGTCGCGTGGTGCCGGACTCGTTTACCCATGGCACGTCGGCGCAAAGGGTGCGCTGGTTCAAAACCGGATTTGCGCAAGGCCAGGTGGGCCAGTGCGATACCTTTGCGGCGAAAAATCTGTAAATGAAAAAGTGGTTGTTGATGTTGTTGTTTACTTGCACCTGTACCCAGGCTGCCGAGCATGGGGTCAAGGAGATCAGCCCCGGCCGACTCTTGTTGAAAGAAGGTGAGATGGCGGTGGGCATCGGCCCGGCGCCGGCGAAAATCGAGCGCGTGCTGATCATCATCCATGGTCGGTTGCGCAATGCTGAAACCTACCGCCAGAGTGCCGAGCGGGCGGCAGAGCAAGCCGGGCAAAGCGCCCATACGTTGGTGATCGCTCCGCAATTTCTCAATGAAACCGACGTGGCACTCCATCCAGTCGCCGACACTGTGTTGCGTTGGCAGGGCAATGACTGGATGGCCGGCGGTTTATCCACCGCTCCGTTTGCGCTGAGTTCCTACGCGGCACTCGACCAGATCATCGCCCGGCTCGGCGATCGTCGACAGTTTCCGGACGTGAAGGATGTCGTCATCGCGGGCCACTCGGGCGGCGCTCAGGTGGTTCAGCGTTATGCGTTGTTGAGTCACGATCAACCGGAGCTCAAGGCGGCTGGCGTGCACATGCGCTACGTCATCGCCAATCCGTCTTCCTACGCGTATTTCGATGAGCGGCGGCCAGTGGCGTTCAGTCACGCCGGTTGCCCGGCGTTCAACCGCTGGAAGTATGGCCTGTCAGATTTGCCCGCTTACGCCGAAGGACAAACGCCCGTGCAACTGGAGGAAAACTACGTTCAGCGTGACATCGTTTATCTACTGGGGCAGCAGGACATCGATCCGAACCATCCGGCGCTGGATAAAAGCTGCGAGGCGAAAGCCCAAGGCGCTAATCGATTGATTCGCGGGCGCAATTATTTTGAGTTTTTGAAGCGTAGCCATCCGCAAGGATTGAATCAGCAATTGATCGAAGTGCCCGGGGTTGGGCATAACGGGGATGGGATGTTTACGTCGCCTGAGGGACAGAAAGTGTTGTTCGGGCAGTGATGACGCCTTCGCGGGCAAGCCTCGCTCTCTGTAGGAGCGAGGCTTGCCCGCGAAGGGTCCCGCAAGCCAACAACATTTCCCGCAACGCCCCGCC
>NZ_CATKQM010000009.1:0-136410 GCF_949768225.1 Pseudomonas sp. IT-P44
GCCCTTGTCGGCGGGAGGCTTGCCCGCGAAGGCATTCCCGAGATCGCCATGGCTGCCAACCCATGCACCATCAAAAAGCAGGCATAAAAAAACGGCGACCCTTGGGTCGCCGTTTTTTATGACATCAAGCTACCGGATTGATCGGCTTTTCCGGGTACCAGACGTCGATCAGCGGGCTGACGGTGACTTCAGTCAGTTCGCTGCGGCCTTTGAGCCAGGCTTCAACAGCTGCACGCTGCTCTTCGGACACCGAGCCACGTTTCTGCAGGCAAACCAGACCGAAGTCGTCGCCGCCAACATAACCCAGACCGTTGGCTTCCATGGCTTCTTTCAGGAACGCGTCGAGGAAAGCATCAATGGCTTCATCAGCCAAATCTTCTTTGAAATCCAGGTTCAGCTCGAAACCCAGCTCTTGAAATTCATCGACGCACAGTTTTTTGCGCAGACGCTGGGAACGGTTAGTCGCCATTGGAACAATCCTCATAAGTAATAACGGGCGGCACTTTAGCAGTTTAAGCCGCCAATTGCCCGACTCTCTGGGCGCAACGCGTTACCGCCGGTAAAAAAATAGCGGATTAGAAGGCGCGGGCACGGCACAAGCCGCTACACCTTGGGGCATAATGCCGACACTTTCATGACCACTGAGGGAAATTATCTTCATGCCCTCGTCTTTTTCCCCCTCGGCTGTAGGGTTTTATTTCAGATGATCAAATCTTTGCGTCCACTGCTGCTGGCCAGTCTTCTTCTCCCGCTGGCCCTCCCCGTTTCCGCCGCCACCATCAACACCGCGCTGTCGCCCAACGTAGAAAAAGCCCTCAAGGCCAGCAAGCTGCAGGACAATGCCCTGTCGCTGGTGATGATCCCGCTCAATGGCCCTGGCACCCCGACCATTTTCAACGCTGACGTCTCGGTCAACCCGGCGTCCACCATGAAACTGGTGACCACCTATGCAGCGCTGGAAATGCTCGGCCCGAACCACCAGTGGAAAACCGAGTTCTACACCGACGGCACCCTCAGCGGCGGCATTCTCAACGGCAACCTCTACCTCAAGGGTGGCGGCGATCCGAAGCTGAACATGGAAAAACTCTGGCTGCTGATGCGCGATCTGCGGGCCAACGGCGTGACGCAAGTTACCGGCGACCTGGTGCTGGATCGTGGCTTCTTCGTGCAACCGCAACTGCCGGAGTTCAACGATGACGGCAATGACGAGAACAAACCGTTCCTGGTCAAACCCGATTCGCTGCTGGTCAACCTCAAGGCCCTGCGCTTCGTCGCGCGCAACGACAACGGCCGAGTGCTGATCTCGGTAGAGCCGCCGATTGCCAGCATCCGCATCGAAAACCAGGTCAAGGCCGTCAACGGCAAGCAATGCACCGGTGGCGTGCGTTACAACCCGGTGACCCAGGCCGACGGCAGCGTCACCGTGACCGTCGGCGGGCAATTGGGCGATGGCTGCAGCTCGCAGACTTACCTGTCGCTGCTCGACCACGCGACGTACACCGCCGGTGCCGTCCGGGCGATCTGGAAGGAACTGGGCGGCAGCATTCAGGGCAAGGACGTTCTGGCGCCCACGCCGAAAGACGCCAAGGTCCTGGCTCGTGCCTTCTCGCCGGACCTGGCGGAAGTCATCCGCGACATCAATAAATACAGCAACAACACCATGGCGCAGCAGCTGTTCCTGAGCCTGGGCCAGAAATTCCGCACCGACGCCGACGCCGATGACGCCAAAGCGGCCCAGCGCGTGGTACGTCAGTGGCTGGCGAAGAAAGGCATTACCGCGCCGCACCTGGTGATGGAAAACGGTTCCGGCCTGTCCCGCGCAGAACGCGTGAGCGCCCGTGAAATGGCGGCGATGCTGCAAGCCGCGTGGCATAGCCCGTACGCTGCCGAGTTCATCAGTTCGATGCCGATTGCCGGCACCGACGGCACCATGCGCAAACGCCTGAAGACCACCGCGATGCGCGGCGAAGCCCACGTCAAGACCGGCACCCTGAACACCGTGCGCGCGATCTCCGGCTTCAGCCGCGACGTCAATGGCAACACCTGGGCGGTGGTGGCGATCCTCAACGACAAGGCCCCGTTTGGCGCATCGTCGGTGCTGGATCAGGTGCTGCTGGACTTGTATCGCCAGCCGAAACTGCCGGATACCGCTTCGGTTCTCTAAAACACCGCAGATCCAATGTGGGAGCGGGCTTGCTCGCGAATGCGGTGTGTCATTCGGCATTAATGTCGACTGATACACCGCATTCGCGAGCAAGCCCGCTCCCACATTAATCGCGTGCAGCCAGCAGCTAATTCATCTCGCCCTGAACCCGATCCCGTCCCGCCTGTTTCGCCGCATACACCCCCGAGTCCGCCCGCAGCAGCAACGCATCCGCGCCCTCGTCGACACGCCAACTGGCAATGCCGAAACTCGCTGTGACGACCCCGACATCGTCGATCGGTGAACTGCGCAAGCCCTGCCACAACTCCAGCGCCAGCCCATAGGCTTGTTCGCCATCGATGTCCGGGCAGAGCACCATGAACTCTTCACCGCCCAGGCGACAGAACACATCGGTGCGACGCAGGCGATTGCCGATGCGCTCGCACACCGCCTGCAACACCCGATCGCCCACGGCGTGGCCATGCTGGTCATTGATGCGCTTGAAATGGTCGATGTCGAGCATGATCACCGACAACTCGCCGCCACCGCGTTCCACACGAACCATCTCGGTGGTCAGGCGTTCCTGGAAGTAGCGCCGGTTGTGGATCCCGGTCAGCGAGTCGGTGATCGACAGCGCCCGCAGCTCTTCTTCGACGCGCTTGAGGTCGGAGATGTCCGAGATATAGCCATGCCAGAGCACGCCGCCGCCGGGCAGTTCCTCCGGGGTCGCTTCGCCACGGACCCAGCGCACCCCCCGCGTCGGCAACTGCACGCGGTACTCTTCGCGCCACGGGCTGAGCGTGTCCGCCGACGCCCGGATCGAAGCGCGGACCCGGGTGGTGTCCTGGGGGTGAATCCGGGTGAAAATCGCTTCGGCGTTGAGCAACAAGACATCCGGCTCGAGTTCGTAGATATCGCGGATGCCGTCGCTGGCGTAGATCACACTGAAGCGCCCGTCGAATTCCATCTTGAACTGGTAAATCCCGCCGGGCACATGGGCGCTGAGTTTCTTCAAGAGCAAATCCCGTGCGGCAAGCGCTTCGTACACGCGCTTGCGCTCGGTGACGTCGATGCAGATCGCCAGGTGCCCGACCCACAAACCTTGCTCGTCGAGCACCGGGGTCGCCAGCATGTTCACCGTCAACTGGCTGCCATCGCCACGCACCAGCGTCCACTCCCGCGCCTCGTGACCGCCCTCCTCGCCGCCCTCGACCAACATCGCCTGGCAGGTCGGAATCGGTTTGCCATAACGTGCACTCAACTCGGCCGAACGCGCGGCAAGTTCCCGGGGCAGGTGCAGGTTTTCCAGGGTCATGTGCCCCACCACTTCCACGCTTGAGTAGCCGAGCATCTGCTCCGCCCCGGCGTTGAACGTGCTGATGACGCCGCGCAGGTCGGTGGCGATGATCGCCACCTGGGTCGCGGCATTCAATACGCCACGCAGTTGACCATGGGTACCGCGCAGCTCCTGCTCTCGGGCGCGCAACTCCTGGGTCCGCTGCTCGACCATTTTCAGCGCGCGTTGCCGCTGACTGACCAACACATAAAGCAGCGAGCTGAGCAGCAGACTGAGCAAACCACCCAGCACCACCAGGCTGCTGACCGAAGAGTGGTTGGCTTGCAGGAAGGCCTCGCTGGGCTGGATGTCGACCTGATAGTCATGGTCGGCCAGCCGCAGCAGCCGGGTCGCGGACAACTCACTGACGGCAGGGCCGTTGGGCGATTCGTAAAGCACTTCGTGCTGATCGTCGATGGACAGGTCGAGGATTCGCACTGACAGATAATCGCGGCCCGCTTCAGGCAAGCCATCGGCCAGCAACTGCCGCATGCTGATCACCGCCATCACATAACCGTAAGGTTTCGTGTCTGGACTTTTGCGTGGCATGACCGGCGCCACCAACAACACGCCCCGCGCATAAGCCGGCTCGATGGCGACGAGATGCATCGGCTGCGACACCGCCATCTGGCCATGCTGGTCCGCCCGGTCCAGGGTGGCACGGCGCAGGGGCTGCGCGGCAAGGTCGTAACCCAACGGTGAGCCGAGCTTGCTCTGGGTCTGGCTGTACAGCACCGCGACATACTCATCGCGCTCCGCCGCCAATTGCAGCTGACCGTCGGCATTGAGCTCACGAATGTTGAAATCGGGTACCCCCTCTTTCCGCACCCGACGCTCAAACTCCGCCCGCTCGGCACGGCTGACCCGCAGGGCGAATGAATAGGCCTGAGTCCGGTGCAGCAAAGGTTGGGTGTAACCGTCGAATTCCTCACGGGCAACCGAATCGGAATTGACAAAGAACCGGCGCAGGCCATCGAGGCGCTGCTCCTGATCTTCGAAGCGTTCTTCGATACGGCTGTAACGTTCACTGGCCAGCAGTTGGAAACGTTGCCGTAATTGTTGGTGAAACAGATTCAGGG
The DNA here is from genome assembly GCF_949768225.1 of Pseudomonas sp. IT-P44. Lineage (NCBI taxonomy): Bacteria > Pseudomonadati > Pseudomonadota > Gammaproteobacteria > Pseudomonadales > Pseudomonadaceae > Pseudomonas > Pseudomonas sp. IT-P44. The sequence goes on from NZ_CATKQM010000009.1 coordinate 4,559, forward strand.
TCGACCAGGCGAGCAACCCGGTGAGAACCCCGCCGACGACCAATACAAACAGCGCGACCAGCCAGGCCGAGACGTCTTCACTGATAAAACCCAGGATCTTTGGGCGCACGGCGTGCAACGACATAGAGGCAACTCAAAACGCCAGGTGCCGGAAAAGCCCATTGGCCATGCGATGAGTTATAGCTATTAGCCATCAATTTGACCAGCACTGAAAGAAGCCAAGAGCCTTTAAAAATCAAGGCTCTGTGGATCCAATGCAAAAAACTGTCAACGCGCAGTGATTTTCCAGGCCCGGTGGATCTTGCCGTTGCGGGCGAAGTCCGGATCGATGGTCTGGGTCGTGATCTCCTCGACCGCGTAACGCTCGGTGAGGTTTTCCTCGAGCGCGAACTTGCGGAAGTTGTTGGAGAAGTACAACACGCCACCCGGCGCCAGTCGTGCCATGGCCAGGTCGATCAACTGCACCTGATCTCGCTGCACGTCGAAGATCCCTTCCATGCGCTTGGAGTTGGAGAAGGTCGGCGGGTCGATGAAGATCAGGTCGAACTCGTCACGGCAGGCATCCAGCCAGACCATCACGTCGCTCTGCTCCAGACGGTTCTTGTCGGAGAAACCGTTCAGCGACAGGTTGCGACGCGCCCAGTCGAGGTAGGTTTTCGACAAGTCGACGCTGGTGGTGCTGCGTGCGCCGCCCTTGGCTGCATGGACGCTGGCCGTCGCGGTGTAGCAATACAGATTGAGGAAACGTTTGCCGGCCGCCTCTTTCTGGATGCGCATGCGCATTGGCCGGTGGTCGAGGAACAGCCCGGTGTCGAGGTAGTCGATGAGGTTGACCAGCAGCTTCACGCCACCTTCGTTGACCTCGACGAACTTGCCTTGCGCCGCCTGGCGTTCGTACTGCTTGGTGCCGCTCTGACGCTCGCGACGCTTGACCACTACGCGGTTCTTGTCGATGTTCAACGCCTGCGGAATCGCTGCCAGAGCATCGAACATGCGCGCCGAGGCTTTTTCCGGGTCGATGGATTTCGGCGCGGCGTATTCCTGGACGTGGACCCAATCCTGATACAGGTCGATGGCCATCGAGTATTCCGGCATGTCGGCATCGTAGACGCGATAGCAGTCGATGCCTTCACGCTTGACCCACTTGCCCAGCGCCTTGAGGTTCTTTTGCAGACGGTTGGCAAACATTTGCCCGCCTTCGCTCAAACGCGGTTGCTCGATCACCGGGGCGGGTGCCGCGGCCGGTTTGATCGGGTTACCGTTTTTGTTGTACTGGCGTTCTTGCGGCTCGTTTGGCGCCTGATCGTATTCCGCCTGTTCGCGCTCGACCTGACGCTGTTCCGGGGTGCGACGCTCGCCGGTGACGAACTGATCCGGCGTGACCTTGATCAGCAGCAGCTTGCACGGCAACGCGCCGTTCCAGAACGAATACTGTTTGTGGCTGCGGATGCCCATGCGCTTGCCCAGGTCCGGCGCGCCGGTGAACACCGCCGCTTCCCAGTTCAGGCAGGCCTGACGCAGACGCTCGCCGAGGTTCTGGTAGAGGTAGAGCAAGCTCGCCTCGTCGCCCAGACGCTCGCCGTACGGTGGGTTGCAGATCACCAGGCCTTTCTGGTTCTGGTCCGGACGCGGCTCGAAGGTGCCGACTTCACCCTGGTAGATCTTGATCCACTCGCTCAGGCCGGCACGCTCGACGTTGTTGCGGCCCGGTTGAATCAGGCGCGGGTCGGCTTCGTAGCCACGAATCCACAGCGGTGGCTTGGCCAGACCGGCCGCAGCGCGCTCGGTGGCTTCTTCGTGAAGCTTTTTCCACAGCGCCGGCACGTGGCCAAGCCACGCGGTGAAACCCCACTGTTCGCGACGCAGGTTCGGTGCCATATCGGCGGCGATCATCGCCGCTTCGACGAGGAACGTACCGACACCGCACATCGGGTCAGCCAGCGCGCCGCCGTCGGCAGCAATGCGCGGCCAGCCGGAACGGATCAGGATGGCGGCCGCGAGGTTTTCCTTCAGCGGCGCCGCGCCTTGCTGCAGGCGATAGCCACGCTGGTGCAAGCTGTGGCCGGAGAGGTCGAGGGACAGGATCGCTTCGCCACGGTCCAGGCGCAGGTGAATGCGCAGGTCCGGGTTGAGTTTGTCGATGGACGGACGGTCGCCCTGCGGGGTACGCAGTTTGTCGACGATGGCGTCTTTGACTTTCAGGGCGCCGAAGTGCGTGTTATCGATGCCCGAACCGTGACCGCTGAACTCGACGGCCAGGGTGCCGTCGTTGAGCATGTGGTCTTGCCACTCGATATCGAGCACGCCGTGATACAGGTCTTCGGCGTCCTTCATCGGGAAACGCTTGAGCACCAGCAGCACCCGGTTCGCCAGACGCGACCACAGGCACAGGCGATAAGCGGTTTCCATGGTCGCCATGCCGCGCACGGCAGAGGTGTGCTCACGCGCTTCTTCAAGGCCAAGCCCGACGGCTTCCTCGATGAGCAGGCCTTCGAGGCCTTTGGGGCAAGTGAGGAAGATTTCGAATTGATCGGACATTGGAATTTCAGAGCCTTTGGCTAAGTGAACCGACAACGCATTGCCGGCCCGGTTTTCAATCAGGCGCTTTTCTAAAAGAGCGCCCGCGTGGCACGAAGGTGTGCCGTCCCACCCGTGCTGCTCAGGTTAGAAGAGCTTAGATGCACGGGCAGATAAAAAAGTTGATGCAACAAAATGTCATAACTCGACCCTTCGTCGAATAATGCCCGAGACCAACGCGAGGCATTCTCACTAAAGGATTAACCCCATCATCCTGCGGGGGGCCGATCATACAGGGCTTTGGCTAATAAACACGGGACAAACATCGTGTTACTTATGGCCATAGCATCTTTATGGTTACGTCCTTATGACAAAACGATCATTCCCTCGATGTGACGCATTGGTTAGAACTCAATACAGGTTGGCGCCACAACGGACGTCAACACCTTGGCTCGCCACGCCGGCAGCGAGCCCCCCAACGGCAGACATTTCTGCCAGACCTCGATTGAGGTCAACGCGATACATACAGTCAACAAGTGAGGGCAACACCCTATGAGAAGACTTAAGCGTGATCCGTTGGAAAGAGCATTTTTGCGCGGATATCAATATGGCGTTGGTGGCAAATCCCGTGAGCTTTGCCCATTTACTCTACCGTCAGTACGCCAAGCCTGGATTAACGGCTGGCGAGAAGGACGCGGCGACAACTGGGACGGTATGACCGGCACTGCGGGAATCCATAGACTCAACGAACTTCACGCCGTCGGCTAACACAGGGCACACACTCCGACACGACAACCTGATTACGTAACGACTTACCACGCACGCCCCATCCGGGCGGCGGGCTTCGGCCCAGGGGCTCCTTCAAGGGGCCCTTTTTTATGCCTGCAGTTTGGCCAAACACGCCCCCTGTAGGAGCACGGCTTGCCGGCGAAGGCGATTTTGAGGACGCCTTCGCTGGCAAGCCATGCTCCTACAGGATTTACGCAAGGCGGCGAGCCAGCCCTACAGGGTTTAGCGCAGGGCGGCGATGGCGTCCACGGACTCGCGAATCAGCGCCGGGCCTTTGTAGATGAAGCCGGAATAGAGCTGCACCAGGCTCGCACCCGCCGCGATTTTCTCGGCGGCATGCTTGCCTTCGGTGATGCCGCCCACGGCGATGATCGGCAAACGACCCGCCAACTCGGCCGCCAGCACCTTCACGGTGTGGGTGCTCTTGTCACGAACCGGCGCCCCGGACAGACCGCCCGCCTCGTCACCGTATTCCATGCCTTCGACGCCAACGCGGCTCAGAGTGGTGTTGGTGGCGATCACCGCGTCCATCCCGGTTTCGATCAGCGCTTGAGCGACTTGCGCGGTTTCTTCGTCGGTCATGTCCGGTGCGATCTTGATCGCCAACGGAACATGTTTACCGTGACGCAACGCCAGCTCGGCACGACGAGTCGCCAGGTCAGCCAGCAATTGCTTGAGCGAATCACCGAACTGCAGGCTGCGCAGGCCCGGGGTGTTCGGCGAGCTGACGTTGACCGTCACATAGCTGGCGTGGGCATAGACCTTGTCCAGGCAGATCAGGTAGTCGTCGACCGCGCGCTCGACCGGGGTATCGAAGTTCTTGCCGATGTTGATGCCCAGCACGCCCTTGTACTTGGCCGCAGCCACGCGGGCCAGCAGGTGATCGACGCCGAGGTTGTTGAAGCCCATGCGGTTGATGATCGCTTCAGCTTCCGGCAAACGGAAAATCCGTGGTTTCGGATTGCCCGGCTGCGGACGCGGCGTGATGGTGCCGATTTCGACAAAACCAAAACCCAACTGGGCAAAACCGTCGATGGCCGCGCCGTTCTTGTCCAGACCGGCCGCCAGACCCACCGGGTTCGGGAAGTCCAGGCCCATGACGCTCACCGGCATTTTTGCCGGGGCCTTGCACAGCAAGCCGTTGAGGCCCAAACGCCCGCCCGCGCCGATCAGGTCCAGGGACAGATCGTGGGAGGTTTCCGGGGAAAGTTTGAACAACAGCTGACGGGCCAGGGTGTACATGGGCGGCGTTGACTCGAATGGCGGCGAAATGAGGCGGCGATTATAGCCGGGCATCGGGGTCGCAAGCGAGGCGCGCGACAAAATCAGCAAGCGATGGCATATGCCTTGCACCAACACAGGCATCAGCACTCATGCCAACGACGGGATGAGTGGAAGGACAATGGCGTCGTCACCCGGCTTTGCTTGCGCGAAGGCCTGGGACGACGTTTTTTTTGGAAGGTGTTTTGCCATGAATGAAACCACAGCGGGCCCACTGGCCTGGGTCAACGGCAGCGATGCCCCGGAAAAGACCGACATCAACCTCGGTTTCATGGCCTTGAGCGATTGCGCCTCGGTGGTGGTCGCCGCCACTCAGGGCTTCGCCCAGCCCTACGGCCTGACCTTGAATCTCAAGCGCCAGTCTTCCTGGGCCAACCTGCGGGACAAACTGGTCAGCGGCGAACTCGATGCCGCCCACAGCCTGTACGGTTTGATCTACGCCGTGCACCTGGGCATCGGCGGCGTGGCGCCGACCGAGATGGCGGTGCTCATGGGCCTGAACCAGAACGGCCAGAGCATCAACCTTTCCCACGGCTTGCAGGCGTTGGGCGTGACCGGTCCTGAAGCACTGGACCGCCACGTGCACCAAACTCGCCCAAAACTCACCTTCGCCCAGACTTTTCCGACCGGCACCCACGCCATGTGGCTGTATTACTGGCTGGCGAGCCAGGGCATTCATCCGCTGCATGACGTCGACAGTGTGGTGGTGCCGCCGCCGCAAATGGTCGCGCACCTGCAAGCCGGGCGAATCGACGGTTTCTGCGTCGGTGAACCGTGGTCCGCCAGCGCCGTGAAACACAATCTCGGCTTCACCATGGCAACGACCCAGACCATCTGGCCCGATCATCCGGAAAAAGTCCTCGGCTGCACCCGCGCCTTCGTCGAGCAATACCCCAACACCGCCCGGGCGCTGGTGAAGGCGATTCTGGAGGCCAGCCGCTTCATTGAAGAAAGCGTCGAGAATCGCCGCAGCACCGCGCAGTTGCTGAGCGCCCCCCAATACCTGGACGCGCCGCTCGACTGCATCGAACCGCGCCTGCTCGGCGACTACGCCGACGGCCTCGGCAACCGCTGGCAAGACCTGCACGCGCTGCGCTTCCATGGCGCCGGCGAGGTCAATCAGCCTTATCTGTCCGATGGTATGTGGTTCATGACCCAGTTCCGCCGCTGGGGTTTGCTGCGCGACGACCCGGACTACCTCGCCGTGGCCCGTCAGGTCCAGCAACTAGACTTGTATCGAGAGGCCGCCAGCGCGGTCGGTGTCGATTCTTCGGCCAGGGAAATGCGCAGCAGCCAGTTGATCGACGGCAAAATCTGGGACGGCTCGGACCCGGCCGGGTATGCCCGCAGCTTCAAACTGCACGCCATGAGCGACAGCTCGCCCCTACTCGCCAGCCGCTGACAGGAGACTACGAACATGCTGCGTATCCTGCTGATCAACGACACCGCGAAGAAAGTCGGCCGCTTGAAGGCTGCCCTGACCGAAGCCGGATTCGAGGTCATCGACGAGTCCGGCCTGACCATCGACCTGCCCGCGCGCGTCGAAACGGTGCGTCCGGATGTGATTTTGATCGATACCGAGTCACCGAGCCGCGATGTGATGGAGCAAGTGGTGCTGGTAAGTCGAGACCAGCCACGGCCGATTGTGATGTTTACCGACGAACATGACCCCGACGTGATGCGCCAGGCGATCAAGTCCGGGGTCAGCGCCTACATCGTCGAAGGCATCCACGCACAACGCTTGCAGCCGATTCTCGACGTGGCCATGGCACGCTTCGAAAGCGACCAGGCCCTGCGCGCGCAACTGCACGCCCGCGACCAGCAACTGGCCGAGCGCAAGCGCATCGAGCTGGCCAAGGGGCTGCTGATGAAGATGAAGGACTGCAACGAGGAAGAGGCCTACACACTGATGCGCCGCCAGGCCATGAGCCGGCAGCAGAAGCTGATTCAGGTGGCGGAGCAGATCATTGCGATGAGTGAGTTGCTCGGCTGAAGGACGCCTTCGCGGGCAAGCCTCGCTCCTACAGAAGAATTGCGTTCGAACTGTAGGAGCGAGGCTTGCCCGCGAAGGGCTCGACTCGATCTCGGACTGTTGGCACAAATCTCGCTAAGCAATCACTACAGGTAACCAACGGCGGTTGCCCCACCTACGACAAAGACGTCGCTCACCTCATTTGCCCATGGCGAATCGGGTGGCGGCGTTTTTTTGTTTTGGCCCCACAGACCGGGGCCGGTGGTGCGGCCGTTGCGGCCCCCCACCTGCAAGCTCATGACTCCTTCTCGAGACGACTCACAGCTGAGGTGCGCGATGAATTCAAGCTTCTGGAAATCCGGCCATACCCCGACCCTGTTCGCGGCCTTCCTCTATTTCGACCTGAGTTTCATGGTCTGGTACCTGCTCGGCCCTCTGGCGGTGCAGATTGCCGCCGACCTGCACCTGACCACCCAACAACGCGGGCTGGTGGTGGCCACGCCGATTCTGGCCGGGGCCGTACTGCGCTTTATCATGGGCATGCTGGCGGATCGCCTGTCGCCAAAAACCGCCGGGCTGATCGGCCAGGTGATCGTCATCTGCGCCCTGTTCGTCGCCTGGAAGCACGGCATCCAAAGTTACGAACAAGCGCTGCTGCTGGGCTTGTTCCTCGGCATGGCGGGCGCGTCGTTCGCCGTGGCCCTGCCGCTGGCATCGCAGTGGTATCCGCCGCAGCATCAAGGCAAGGCCATGGGCATCGCCGGGGCCGGTAACTCGGGCACCGTGCTGGCCGCGCTGATCGCTCCGGTGCTGGCCGCCGCGTTCGGCTGGAGCAACGTGTTCGGCTTCGCGCTGATCCCGCTGATCCTGACCATCATCGTCTTCGCCTGGCTGGCCAAAAACGCCCCTGAGCGGCCGAAAGCCAAGTCGGTGTCCGACTACTTCAAAGCCTTGGGTGACCGCGACAGCTGGTGGTTCATGTTTTTCTACAGCGTGACCTTTGGCGGCTTCATCGGCCTGGCCAGCGCCCTGCCCGGCTACTTCAACGACCAATACGGCCTGAGCCCGGTGACTGCCGGTTACTACACGGCGGCCTGCGTGTTTGGCGGCAGTTTGATGCGTCCTCTGGGCGGCGCACTGGCCGACCGCTTCGGCGGGATTCGCACACTGCTGGCGATGTACACGGTGGCGGCGATCTGCATTGCGGCGGTGGGTTTCAACTTGCCGAGTTCCTACGCGGCGCTGGCACTTTTCGTCTGCACGATGCTCGGCCTGGGTGCCGGTAACGGCGCGGTTTTCCAATTGGTCCCGCAACGTTTTCGTCGCGAGATCGGTGTGATGACCGGTTTGATCGGCATGGCCGGTGGTATCGGCGGCTTCGCCCTCGCGGCGGGCATGGGCGCGATCAAGCAAAGCACCGGCAGTTATCAACTGGCGCTGTGGTTGTTCGCCAGCCTCGGCGTCCTCGCCTGGTTCGGTCTGCACGGCGTGAAGCGTCGCTGGAGAACCACTTGGGGTTCGGCGGCCGTCACTGCTGCGCGGGTGTGAGGGCTGAATGAGCCTGCAACTGAGTTTTGCCGAAGCCAGCGCCATCGGTCCGCGCGAGGAGAACCAGGACGCCCTGCGCCTGGTGACGCCGGCCCCGGCGCTGGCGGCGAGCAAGGGTTACCTGTTCGCCATCGCCGACGGCGTCAGCCAGTGCGCCGATGGCGGCCTCGCGGCACGTTCGACCTTGCAGGCGCTGGCGCTGGACTACTACGCCACCCCGGAAACCTGGGGTGTCGCCCAGGCACTGGATCGTTTGCTGCTGGCGCAAAATCGCTGGTTGCAGGCCAATGGCGGTGGGCAACCGCTGTTGACCACGGTCAGTGCCTTGGTCGTGCGCGGCAGGCGTTTTACCTTGGCGCATGTCGGTGACTGCAGGGTTTATCGCTGGCACGCCGATCAATTGCAGCGGGTCACGGAGGACCACGTCTGGGATCAACCGGGCATGCAGCATGTGCTCAAACGGGCGCTCGGCCTCGATCAGCATCTGGTGCTGGATTTTCTCGATGGCGAATTGCGGCTGAATGAGCATTTCGTGCTGCTCAGCGACGGCATCTGGGCTGTGCTGGGCGACACCGCGATTGCGGCGATCCTGCGCGATCAACCGGATCTGCACAGCGCCGCGCAGACCCTGGTGAATGCGGCGCATCTGGCGGGCAGTCAGGACAACGCCAGCGCGTTATTGGTGCGGGTCGATGCCCTCGGTGAAACGAGCATCGGCGATGCGTTGATTCATGTGCAACAATGGCCACTGCCGCCAGCGCTGAAACCAGGCCAGACGTTTGAGGGCTGGCACGTCGAAGGAATACTCGGCCAGAGCCAGCAGTCGCTGCTCTATCGGGTGCGCGACGCACAGCAACAACCCTGGCTGCTGAAAACCCTGCCCGGCGCGTTGCGCGACGATCACCTGGCCGGGCAAGCCTTGCTGTCGGAGGAATGGTTTCTCAAGCGCGTGGCCGGCCGGCATTTCCCTGAAGTCCATGCCGCCAGCCAGCGTCAGCATTTGTACTACGTGATGCGTGAATATTCCGGCTCGACTTTGGCGCAACTGGCTGAGCGAACCACAACGCTGCCGCTGGCCCAATGGCAGGATCTGGCGGAACGTTTGCTGCGGGCGGTCGGGATGTTGCATCGACGGCAGATTCTGCATCGCGACATCAAACCGGAGAATCTGCTGCTGGGGGATGACGGCGAACTGCGGCTGCTGGATTTCGGCCTGGCCTACTGCCCTGGTCTGTCTGAAGATCAGGCATCAACCCTGCCCGGAACACCCAGTTACATTGCGCCGGAAGCTTTTCGCGGTGACGCGCCGAGCCCGCAACAGGATCTGTATGCGGCCGGCGTGACCTTGTATTTCCTGCTCACCGGGCATTATCCCTACGGCGAAATCGAAGCGTTCCAGCGTCCACGGTTTGGTGTACCGGTCAGCGCCAGTCGCTACCGCCCGGACCTGCCCGAGTGGATCGCACAAAGCCTGGAGCGCGCGGTGGCGGCGGACCCGGCGGAGCGATTCGAAACCGCGGAAGAATGGTTATTGGTGCTGGAACAGGGTGAACGACGCAGTTTGAGCGTACGGCCCCGGCCGCTGCTGGAGCGCGAGCCAGTGAAGGTCTGGCGGACGTTGGCGTTGGTGGCGCTGCTGGTGAATGTGGTGCTGCTGGTTTTGCTGTTTCGCGGCTAGACCGAGTCGCGCCTTTCGCGAGCAAGCTCGGCCCCTACAGGTTGCGGGTTGATCGACCTGTAGGAGCCGAGCTTGCTCGCGAAGGCGGACTAACAACCAACACAAATCCATCAGCAACCCGCTCCATTAGCGGGCACCACGCTTCGATTCGGTGCAGAAGCCCCCTTTGATTAAGCACTCCGAGCCAACAAAACCGGGTGTAGGTCAACTTGGCACAACCACTGCATTACCTCTCTCAACAGACATAAAGCCCAGCCTTCAACGACGAAGGATGCGCTTCCCGAGAGAACGGGACCAGGACAAAGGCGTCCTCGCTAGGCAACTAGCGGGACGCCTTTTTTTGTTTGCGCAAAATTTGTCGAGCACGACCTGAACGCCCTGTCGAGGCGGGTCCGAGCTCCCCGGAGAACCTGATGAAAAAATTAAAACTGGTGATGATCGGCAACGGCATGGCCGGGGTTCGCACCCTGGAAGAGCTGCTCAAGCTGAGCAACGAGCTGTACGACATCACGGTCTTCGGTGCCGAACCCCATACCAACTACAACCGCATCCTGCTGTCGCCGGTACTGGCCGGCGAGCAAACCTTCGAAGAGATCGCGCTCAACGACCTGGACTGGTACCTAGACAACAACATCAAGTTGCTGCTCAACCGCAGAGTCGTAGAAATCGACCGGATCAAACGTCGGGTCATCGCCGACGACGGCACCGAGGCCGAATACGACCGCCTGCTGATTGCCACCGGCTCGACCCCGTTTATCCTGCCGATCCCGGGCAACACGTTGCACGGCGTGATCGGCTACCGCGACATCGCCGACACCCAAGCCATGATCAACACCGCAAAAACCCACAAGCACGCGGTGGTCATCGGTGGCGGCCTGCTCGGCCTGGAAGCGGCCAATGGCCTGATGCTGCGCGGCATGCACGTCACCGTGGTGCACAACGGCGAATGGTTGCTGGAACGGCAACTCGACAGCGTCAGCGGCCGCTTGCTGCAAACCGCGCTTGAGGACCGTGGCCTGCACTTTCGCCTGTGCGAGCAAACCCAGGCCTTGCACGATGCCGGCAATGGCCGGGTCGGCTCGGTCGAGTTCAAGAACGGCGACCGCATCCCCGCCGACCTGGTGGTGATGGCCGCCGGCATCCGCCCCGCGACCGAACTCGCGGAGCGCTCCGGCCTCCCGTGCAACCGTGGGATTCTGGTCAACGACACCCTGCAAACCTACGACCCACGGGTTTACGCCATCGGCGAATGCGCCAGCCATCGCGGCATCGCCTACGGCCTGGTGGCGCCGCTGTTCGAACAGGCCAAGGTCTGCGCCAACCATCTCGCACAGCTTGGCTTCGCCAGCTACAAAGGCTCGGTGACCTCGACCAAATTGAAAGTCACCGGCATTGACCTGTTCTCCGCCGGCGATTTCATGGGCGGCGAAGGCACCGAAACCATCACCCTTTCCGACCCGATCGGCGGGATCTACAAAAAACTGGTGATCAAGGACGACGTGCTGGTCGGGGCCTGCCTGTACGGCGACACGGCCGATGGCGGTTGGTATTTCCGGCAGATTCGCGAGAACCGGAATATCGACGAAATCCGCAATCACCTGATGTTTGGTGAAACCATGCGGGAAGCCAGCTGATGAACCGCCAGATCACCGCCTCCACCTGTTGCTACTGCGGGGTCGGCTGCGGCGTGCTAATCGAGCATGACGGCGAGCGCATCCTCGGCGTCAGCGGCGATCCGGCCCACCCGGCCAACTTCGGCAAGCTGTGCAGCAAGGGCTCGACCCTGCACCTGACCGGCGACCTCGCGGCCCGAGCGCTGTACCCGGAACTGCGCCTGGGCAAAGGCCTGGCCCGCAGCCGCACCGACTGGGACACCGCCCTCGATCACGCCGCCAGCGTGTTCGCCGAAACCATCGCCGAACATGGCCCGGACAGCGTGGCGTTTTACATCTCAGGGCAGTTGCTGACCGAGGATTACTACAGCTTCAACAAACTGGCGCGAGCGTTGGTCGGCACCAACAACATCGACAGCAATTCGCGCCTGTGCATGTCATCGGCAGTGGTCGGCTACAAGCGCAGCCTCGGTGCCGACGCACCGCCATGCAGTTACGAAGACCTTGAGACAAGCGACTGCGTGATGATCGTCGGCAGTAACATGGCCTACGCCCACCCGGTCCTGTTTCGTCGCCTGGAAGAGGCCAAATCCCGCCGACCACAGATGAAAGTCATCGTCATCGACCCGCGTCGTACGGATACCTGCGACTTGGCTGACCTGCATCTGGCGATTCTTCCCGGCACCGATGTCGCCTTGTTCCATGGGATTTTGTACCTGCTGCTGTGGGAAGACTGGATCGACCGCGACTTCATCAAGGCCCACACCGAAGGCCTGGCTGAACTGAAAAACCTGGTGCGCGATTACACGCCGCCCATGGTCTCGCAGCTGTGCGGGATCAGCGTTGAGCAACTGCAGCAATGCGCCGAGTGGGTCGGGACCTCGCCGAGCTTTCTGTCGCTGTGGTGCATGGGACTGAACCAGTCCACCGCCGGCAGTGCGAAAAACAGTGCGCTGATCAACCTGCACCTGGCCACCGGGCAGATCGGCCGTCCCGGCGCAGGACCTTTCTCCCTGACCGGTCAGCCGAATGCCATGGGTGGCCGCGAAACCGGCAGCCTGTCGAACCTGCTGCCAGGCCATCGCGAAGCGGCCAATGCCGAGCATCGCGCAGAAGTCGCAGCCTACTGGGGCGTGGATCAACTGCCGGAAAACACCGGGCTCACCGCGATCGAATTGTTTGAGCAGGTTCGTAACGGAACCATCAAAGCCCTGTGGATCGCCTGCACCAACCCCGCGCAATCGATGCCGGACCAGAGCGCCGTGCGCGAGGCGCTGCAAGCCTGCCCGTTCGTGGTGTTGCAGGAAGCCTTTCGCACCACCGAAACCGCCGCGTTCGCCGATCTACTGCTGCCTGCCGCCAGTTGGGGCGAAAAAGACGGCACGGTGACCAACTCCGAACGGCGGATTTCCCACGTTCGCCGGGCGATTGTCGCTCCCGGAGAAACGCGTTCCGACTGGGCAATTACAGTGGATTTCGCACAGCGCCTGGAAAAACACCTGCGTCCCGGACAACCCAGTCTGTTTGCGTTCGACACCCCGGCGCAGGTCTTCGATGAGTACAAACTCCTGACGCGCAACCGGGATCTGGATTTGTCCGGTATCAGTCATGAGCTGATTGATCGTCTCGGTCCACAGCAATGGCCGTTTCCCGCCGGCGCCCGTGAAGGGACGGCCCGACTGTATCGGGACGGAATTTTCCCGACCGCCAACGGGCGTGCCCGATTCGTGGCCGATCCGTACCTTGCTGCCAAGGAACAACGCGACGGGCAATTCCCGCTGACCCTGATCACCGGCCGCCTGCGCGATCAATGGCACGGCATGAGCCGCACCGGCACTGCTGCGCAGTTGTTCGGTCATGTCAGCGAGGCCGTGCTGAGCCTGCACCCGGATGAATTGCATCGCCAAGGACTGCAACCGGGAGAACTGGTCAGCTTGAAAAGCCGTCGCGGCGCGGTGATTGTCGCCGTCGGCAGCGATGACAGCGTGCGTCCGGGCCAGGCGTTTCTGCCGATGCACTGGGGCGACCGGTTCCTGAAGGGCGGGGTCAATGCGCTCACCCAACCGGCATTCGATCCGTTGTCGAAACAACCGGAACTCAAACACAGCGGCGTACGAATCGACCCCGTGCATTTGCCCTGGAACCTTTTCGTACTGATTGAGGGCGATGTTCAACAGCATTTTGAGACGCTACGACCGCTCTGTGAGGCGTTTTCCTACGTCAGCCTCAGCCTCACCGGTCGTGAGCGCCCTGCGCTGCTCATACGCGCTGCCAGCGCCACAGCGCCAGATCCGCAATTGTTATGCGAAATCGACCGCTGCCTTGGGCTCAATGAAGGGCCGGTCCTGGCGTACGACGACCCACGGCGCGCCATCGGCAAACGGGTGCGGATCGAGCATGGCCGGATCACCGCGATTCGCCTGGCCGGTGAAACCCTCGCACAGCACTGGCTGCAGGACCTTTGGCAAGAAGGTCGCGCCGATGAACAACTGCGGCGCTGGCTGCTTGCACCGCTGAGCGCACCACCAGGCAACGCCACCACATCGGTTGCCGGCACTAAAACCCTTTGCAACTGCAAAAACGTCAGCCAAGGCGCGGTCTGTGCCGGTATCCGTCGGGGCCTGGATTTGCAGGGGTTGAAACAGGAATTGGGCTGCGGCACGCAATGCGGCTCGTGCGTCCCGGAAATCAAGCGTTTGCTGGCCGCCACGGCGCAGCCGATCGCCGTCATCTCGTGAGGAAAACACTATGAACGCAAAAGTCTGGCTGGTGGGTGCGGGTCCTGGTGACCCGGAATTGCTGACCCTCAAAGCCGTCAGGGCGTTGAGCGAAGCGGATGTGGTGCTGATCGACGACCTGGTGAACGGTGCCGTGCTGGAACATTGCCCGCAGGCGCGGATCATTCCGGTGGGCAAGCGCGGTGGTTGTCGCTCCACACCTCAGGCGTTCATTCATCGATTGATGCTGCGTTATGCCCGCCACGGCAAATGCGTGGTGCGGCTCAAGGGTGGCGATCCATGCATTTTTGGGCGGGGCGGTGAAGAAGCGCAGTGGCTGCGCGAACGCGGGGTCGACGTGGAGCTGGTCAATGGCATCACCGCCGGGCTGGCCGGTGCGACGCAATGCGATATTCCGTTGACCCTGCGGGGCGTGGCGCGCGGCGTGACGCTGGTCACGGCCCACACTCAAGATGGCAGCAGCCTGAATTGGCAAGCCCTGGCGCAAAGTGGCACAACGCTGGTGGTGTACATGGGCGTGGCGAAGCTCAGTGAAATTCGCGAGCAACTGCTGGCCGGAGGGATGGCGGCGGATACGCCGGTGGCGATGATTGAAAACGCTTCCCTGCCGCATCAACGGGAATGTCGGAGCGATCTGACAGCGATGGAGGAAGATGCCTGCGCCTTTGAGTTGAAAAGCCCGGCGATTCTGGTGATCGGTGTTGTAGCGGCACGCCCCGAAACCTGTAAGAGCCAGCTCGCTGGCGAAGAACTTGAGATCACCGCAGCGTGTCAGGCTTAACGCGTCATCGTTGACGACCATCGCCGGCAAGCCGGCTCCTACAGGTTTCAGTGATTCGCGGGATTCCAGTGATCCAGATGATTCGAAAACCCAAATCGCAGACAAAGAAAAGCCCGGCCTAAGCCGGGCTTTTCTCAGAGCTGCGGGCTAATTACTTAGCTTGAGCTTCAACCTGCGCTTCTACGCGACGGTTTACAGCGCGGCCAGCGTCAGTTTTGTTGTCAGCAACTGGGCGGGATTCGCCGTAGCCAACAGACTGAACGCGGGACGATTCAACACCGTACTGGTTGGTCAGAACTTGCTTAACGGCGTTTGCACGACGCTCGGACAGTTTCTGGTTGTAAGCGTCAGGACCGACGTTGTCAGTGTGACCTTCAACAGTAGTGGTGGTGGATGGGTACTGCTTCATGAAGTCAGCCAGGTTCTTGATGTCGCCGTAGCTGTTGGTTTTAACAACAGATTTGTCGAAATCGAACTTAACGTCCAGCTCAACACGAACGACTTCGGCAACTGCTGGGCAGCCATCAGCGTCAACAGTTACGTTGGCTGGGGTGTCCGGGCACTTGTCAACGTTGTCGCAAACGCCATCGTTGTCGCTGTCGGAGCAGACTTCAGCTGGTGCTGGAACTGGAGCAGCTGCAGGCTTGGAGCCGCCACCGAAGTTCACACCGATACCGACGCTTGGAGCCCACTCGGTGTCACCTTGGTCGATGTTGTACTGAGCTTCAACGCCGGCACGGGCGTAGAAATTGTCAGTGAAGTACAGCTTGGCACCGCCGCCAACGTTGGCGAAGGTGGAACCGTTACGACCACCGCGATCGTTCTGACCGATGCTCTGATCAGAGAAACCGGCCGAAACGTACGGACGCAGCATGTCGCCTGGGTTGTTGAAGTGGTACAGAGCGTCCAGGGCAGTGTTGGAGCCCTTGATGTTCTTGCCCGACTCGCTACGAACGTTGTGCACTTCGTCGTAGCCCAGACGCAGTTCAACGTCGTCGGTCAGGAAGTAACCAACCGAACCACCGAACAGGTTGCCGTCGTTTTTGAAATCGCGCTGGCTATCGTAATACTCTTTCTTTGCAAAGCCTTCGATTTCAACTGCGCCTTGGCCTTGTGCCAATGCGCCGAACGAAGTGGCCGCAATAAGAGAACCAATGGCCAAGCCCAAGGTGTTTTTCAGTTTCATCCGTTAAATCCCCATCTGGTGATTGTGAAGCAGTCCCGCAAACCGGGGGACAACTCGGCGGCAAGTCTATCAGAACTTGCCTACACGTAAGAGATATTTGCGCCGAACTAAGTTTCAGCAATGCCTGCAAATTTCTCACGCAATTTGTCTAGAGCGCGTTTGTAACGCATTTTTGTCGCACTCAAACCCATGTGCATGATGTCTGCGATCTCCTGAAACTCTAGCTCTGCGACAAATCGTAGCACCAGAATTTCACGGTCAATCGGGTTCACATACACTAGCCAGCGATCAAGCCCGCCCTTCTCCTCGGGTTTCGGCGCCTTTTCTTCAGACGCTTCCTCGAGGGGGTCCAGACTCAATGCGTCCATCAAGCGACGCTTTCGCCGTTCTTTCCGATACTGTGTGATGCACTCGTTGTACGTGATGCTATATAGCCATGTCTTGAACTTCGATTTACCTTCGAAGTTCTTCAAGCCATACAACACCTTCAACATCACTTCCTGACAGACATCGTCTGCATCGCGATCGTTCCCAAGATATCGTGCACAAACGTTAAATAATGTTCGTTGGTAACGGCGCATCAATTCTTCATAGGCGCGCGTTACGTGAAACAGCTCGGTATGCGAGCGCGCGACCAACTCCTCATCAGAGAGCTCGCGGGGGTCGTAGCGCGTGGAGAGCGATTGAGCTTTATTCAAAACAAGTCTGGCCGACAGTCAGGTCAATGTCCGCCGCAGCCCTTCAGGGCATTTTGCGGCGGCATACATTAGCAGGGTTTGCCGGGTTAGCGGCTACTCACATGCTGCTCCAGGAGAATCCGATTAGAGAGAGAGACTAGCTCACCCTCATCGGTCAGCAATGTGGTCTTAACCGTGCCGATCTCTTCGATCTGACCTTCGACCTCGCCAACACGCACTTGTTGCCCAACCTGATACAACTCACGCACATAGATTCCCGCAAGAATCTGACCGGCAATTTCCCGGCTTCCCAACCCCATGGCCAGCGCTACCGCCAGACCAACGGTAATCAAAACAATCACAATCACATGGTTGAGCAGGTCAGTCTTGACCTCCAACTGGCTGATTGCGACCGAAATACTGATGATAATCACCAGGCCCTGGGCAATTCTCCCCAGCCCGGCGGCGTAATCCAGCCCTACGCCCTCTGCCGCACCCCGCACCAGCCCATTGGCCAGTTGTGCCAGCAAAACACCTACCAGCAGCACCAGCGCGGCGCCAAACACTTTCGGCAAATACAGCGCAAGCATGTCCAGCGTAGCCGAAACTCGCTCAAGTCCAAGCGATTCTGCTGCAGAAACCAGAAAAATCAGCAAAACGAACCAATAGACAATTTTGCCTATCAGCGTCGAAATCGGCACTTGAAGGCCGGCCCGGGACAGCAATTTTGTCAGACCGGTGCCGCCCATCAAGCGGTCGAGACCGAGCTTGGCGAGCAACTTGGACAGCAAAGTATCCAAAAGTTTCGCCACGACGAAACCCAACAGCAGCACGACCAGTGCGCCGAACAGGTTCGGAATGAAATTCGCAACCTTGGTCCATAACGCAGTCATTGCAGTGACGAGGCTCTGAGTCCAGAGATCAAGTTCCATATTCAATCAGCCTTATCAGCAGTGCGAACGGTAGGTTTACGGTGACGGGAAACCGGCGAGACGTGAGCCGATCCGTTGTTCAAGGCAATCATCAGCGCGGGCAACCAGCGGCCCAGCAGGCTGAACAGATCGCCGGCGCCGACCTGGCGGTTGGCGGTTTTCAGGACGCGCCCAAGACACGCATCGTCGTCGCGGGTGGACGGCGAAGCGTTCAGCATGTCACGCAAAGACTGTTCAAACGGATCGTGCATACGCACCTCTCGTGATGTCTGTGAAAGACGCGGTCAAATTTACCCGGGTCACATGGCGCATCGTCATACCCAGCGCAAACGTCGGAATAACCACCACTGCCCCAGTGCCACCGAGATCATCATCAGGCAGGCAATCAGGAAGCCATACGGGCTGGCAGAGAACGGAATACCGCCGACGTTGATACCCAAAAGACCGGTCAGAAAACTCATCGGCAAAAAGATTCCGGTGATGATCCCGAAGCGGTACATCGTGCGATTCATACGCACGCTCAAACGTCTGTCCTCGGCCTCGAGGACCAGCCCCACCCGCTCCCGGGTCAATTCCAGCTCCTCGAGATAGCGGGTCAGGCTGTTGTTCAATTCGTTCCAGTAGTCGCCGTCATCTTCGACAAACCAGGGCAATTTTATCCGGGTCAGTTGTCCGAAAATATCCCGCTGCGGTGCCAGGAAACGTTTCAGCGCAGCAGCCCTGCGACGGATCTGCAAAATGGAGTCATGCTCGGGTGAATACCGTTCGTCGGCATCCAGTTTTTCTTCTTCCTCATCGACCACTTCCGAGAGGCAACTGACCAGATCCTGCACTTTGTTGGTGAGGTACTGGGCCATATAAAGGATGAGTTCGGAGGCGGTCTTCGGCCCCTTGCCTTCCGCGAGCTGCACCAGCAACTCGTCGGTGGCGCGCAATGGACGCAGGCGCAGGGAAATAACCCGCTGTGCCGAGGCGAAGATCCGCACCGAGACCATGTCTTCCGGCTCGGCCCCGGGGTTGAGGTTGACCCCACGCAAAAATAGCAGCAGTTCGCTGTCGGAAAGCTGTAGAAGACGCGGACGGGTGTTCTCTTCCAGCAGCAGATCACAGCTGAATTCGCTCAGACCGCTGGATTTGCGCAGCCAGGTCTGGGTTTGCGGGTGACTGCGATCCCAGTGCAGCCACAGGCTTTCATGGGCCTGAAGCTGCAAGTCATCGAGTTCAGTCCGGGCTATCGAACGCGCGCCGCCTTTACCATCCAGCACCAGGGCATGCACCAGCCCCCACTGCGCGTTTTCTTCCTCGAACATCCTCACCCCTTCGGTTGGTGCAACGCTTATTCAGGCATCTTCAGCGGGCTTGGCGAGATGATCACGCCATTATTGTCCGCATAAATGTATTCGCCTGGACGGAACGTCACACCGGCAAACGTCACCACAACGTTGAGATCGCCAATGCCACGCTTGTCGGTTTTCATCGGGTGACTGGCCAGGGCCTGAACGCCCAGATCAGTCTGCGCGATGACATCGACGTCGCGGATGCACCCGTAGATCACCATCCCTTCCCAACCGTTTTTAGCGGCTTTCTCGGCGATCATGTCGCCCAGCAGCGCGCGACGCAGGGAACCGCCACCATCGACCACCAACACCTTGCCATTACCCTTGAGTTCGGCTTGCTCCTTGACCAGCGAGTTGTCTTCGAAGCACTTGATGGTCACGATTTCGCCGCCGAAGGAATCACGGCCACCGAAATTGCTGAACATCGGTTCCAGCACCTGTACCAGTTCCGGATAGGCGTCGCACAGGTCAGGCGTGAGGTAATGGTTCATCGAGAAACTCCTGTAAAGAGGAAGACAATCGAGGATGTCGCAAAGTGACCAGAAAAGCTCAATGCGTCATATCTTAGCCGCAAGCCGATCAGAGCGGAATGCCCTTGATAGAGCATCGGGCTCAGACTGCCGAGGCCAAATCCGCTTTTTCACCGAGCAAAGGCGTGTGCTGATCCGACAGCCAACGCGCCACCAACGGCCAGACTTCGGCTTGAGCGGCTTTGCTGACCAACATTTCCACGTGACCGAAATTGTCGCCAAAGCCCTGCTCGCGGCCAAGGTTGATGAATTGCTTGTGCTCGGAACCGATCTGATCAAACAACTTGCGGCACGCCCACGCTGGATCCTGATGATCGCTGACGGCACTCACGGCCAACACAGGGCTCTGAACGTCAGCCAATCCGGCCCACCAATCCTTGTCGGCATCGCCAAAACGGCCGAACAGGCCATACCAACGCATGCTTTCCAGGGCCAGGCCAATCGGCTCGTCCTCCGGACCGCGCTTGAGCCGTGAACCGGACAGTTGGGCGAAACGCTTGAGAATGAAGCGCCCGCTCCACTCCACCGGCGGAATTTTCAACGGCCAATAGGTGCGGCTGACTTGCGTACCGAAGAATGCCGCAGACGCGACGACCGGTTCACCGATATACCCGCCACCCAAGGCTGCCGCCAGGGTAATGCCACCCAGCGAGTGACCGATCCAGTGCGGAACCTGGCCGCTCTGCTCACGTACGAACGCGCCAATGGCCGGCAGATCGTAACGAGCGTAGTCGGCGACGCGGTTCTTGCGATAGTTCTGGTTGCGCTGGGACAGGCCATGACCGCGCATTTCCGCGATCCACACATCAAATCCCAGACGCGCCAGATAGGCGCCCAACCCCAGGCCTTTTGGGGAGAACCAGAAGCGCCGATTGGAAAAGCTGCCGTGCAACAGAATCACCGGAACACCACCGTGCGCGGGCGCGTCCGCCATGCCCAGACGGGTCACGGCCAGTTCCACGGTGCCGTCAGGGCTGTTGCCGGGTTTCAAACGATAGACGTCTTCGCTCAGATCGCCGCGCCGCTCGGCGCTGATCAGGGCGACAGGAAATAGGTTGCTGCTGCTTTGCATAGTCTCTTGCACAAAAAAGGGCGGCATCCAGAGGAGCCCGCCCTACTTCAATCTCTTAAAACGGCCACCCCCTGTAGGAGCACAGCTTGCTGGCGATGGCGATTTTGAAGACGCCATCGCGGGCAAATCGGATCGCCGCACCGCTTGCTCCTACAGTGAGCGAGCCGTTCCCACACCATCAAGCCGAAGCTTGACCTTCAGCCAGGAAGAACCAGGTTTCCAGTACGGAATCGGGGTTCAACGAAACGCTTTCGATGCCCTGCTCCATCAGCCACTTGGCCAGATCAGGGTGGTCCGAAGGACCCTGACCGCAGATACCGATGTACTTGCCCGCCTTGTTGCACGCGGCAATGGCGTTCGCCAGCAGCTTCTTGACCGCAGGGTTACGCTCGTCGAACAGGTGAGCGATGATCCCGGAGTCACGGTCCAGGCCCAGCGTCAGCTGAGTCAGGTCGTTGGAGCCGATGGAGAAACCGTCGAAGAACTCAAGGAATTCTTCCGCCAGAATCGCGTTGGACGGCAGTTCGCACATCATGATCACGCGCAGACCGTTGTCGCCACGGGCCAGACCGTTTTCGGCCAGCAGGTCGACGACCTGGCTCGCTTCGCCCAGGGTACGGACGAACGGCACCATGATTTCAACGTTGGTCAGGCCCATCTCGTTGCGCACACGCTTGAGGGCGCGGCACTCGAGTTCGAAGCAGTCACGGAACGATTCGCTGATGTAACGCGAGGCGCCACGGAAGCCCAGCATCGGGTTTTCTTCTTCCGGCTCGTAAAGCTTGCCGCCGATCAGGTTCGCGTATTCGTTGGACTTGAAGTCCGACAGACGCACGATGACCTTTTTCGGGTAGAACGCAGCCGCCAGCGTGCTGATGCCTTCGACCAGTTTCTCGACGTAGAAGCCGACCGGATCGTTGTAGCCAGCGATGCGCTTGTCGACGCTGTCCTTGATTTCCTGCGGCAGGCCGTCGTAGTTCAACAGCGCTTTAGGGTGCACACCGATCATGCGGTTGATGATGAATTCCAGACGGGCCAGGCCCACACCGGCGTTCGGCAGTTGCGCGAAATCGAAGGCGCGGTCCGGGTTGCCGACGTTCATCATGATCTTGAACGGCAGGTCCGGCATGGCATCCACGGAGTTTTTCTTGATGTCGAAGCCCAGCTCACCTTCGAAGATGTAACCGGTGTCGCCTTCCGCGCAGGAAACGGTCACACCCTGGCCGTCTTTCAACAGTTGGGTGGCGTTGCCGCAACCGACCACGGCCGGAATGCCCAGTTCGCGGGCGATGATCGCCGCGTGGCAGGTACGACCGCCACGGTTGGTGACGATGGCGCTGGCGCGCTTCATGACCGGTTCCCAGTCCGGGTCAGTCATGTCGGAAACCAGCACGTCGCCTGGCTGGACTTTGTCCATCTCGGACACGTCCTTGATGATGCGGACCTTGCCGGCGCCGATGCGCTGGCCGATGGCACGACCTTCAACCAGCACGGTGCCGGTTTCTTTCAACAGGTAACGTTCCATGACGTTGGCCTGGGTGCGGCTCTTCACGGTTTCAGGACGGGCCTGAACGATGTAGAGCTTGCCGTCGTCGCCGTCTTTGGCCCATTCGATGTCCATCGGGCACTGGTAGTGCTTCTCGATGATCATCGCTTGTTTGGCCAGTTCGCTGACTTCGGCGTCGCTCAGGCAGAAACGTGCGCGATCGGCCTTGTCGACGTCGATGGTCTTGACCGACTTGCCGGCCGTGGCGACTTCGCCGTAGATCATCTTGATGGCTTTGCTGCCCAGGTTGCGACGCAGGATGGCCGGACGACCGGCGGCCAGCGTGCCTTTGTGGACGTAGAACTCATCCGGGTTCACCGCGCCTTGTACGACGGTTTCACCCAGGCCGTAGGCGCCGGTGATGAACACTACGTCACGGAAGCCCGATTCGGTATCGAGGGTGAACATCACGCCGGCAGTGCCGGTTTCGGAGCGGACCATGCGCTGCACGCCAGCCGACAGGGCGACCAGCTTGTGGTCGAAGCCCTGGTGCACGCGGTAGGAGATCGCACGGTCGTTGAACAGCGAAGCGAACACCTCTTTGGCGGCGCGAATGACGTTTTCGACACCACGGATGTTCAGGAAGGTTTCCTGCTGACCGGCGAAGGAAGCGTCCGGCAGGTCTTCGGCGGTAGCGGAAGAACGCACGGCCACGGCCATGTCAGGGTTACCGGCCGACAGCGTGGCGAACGCGGTGCGGATCTCGGTGTTGAGCTTCTCGGGGAACTCGGCTTCCATGATCCATTGACGGATCTGGGCGCCGGTCTTGGCCAGGGCGTTGACATCATCGACGTCCAGGGCGTCGAGGGCGGCGTGGATCTGATCGTTCAGGCCGCTCAGTTCCAGAAAATCACGATAAGCCTGAGCTGTCGTGGCGAAGCCACCGGGCACCGATACACCGGCACCTGCAAGGTTACTGATCATCTCGCCCAGGGATGCGTTCTTGCCCCCCACATGCTCAACATCGTGTTTGCCGAGCTTATCGAGGGAAACTACGTACTCTACCAAGGTGATCTCTCCACTAACTGTGTTGGAAAAGCTCAGAAGCCGGCGCTCGAAAGGAGCATTTGCCGGCTGTATGGCCTGGACCTGGAAAATAAGTGAGAATGCGGGCCACTCGAGGCCGGCAAACCGCGCCTATCATATCCAAGATTCGTCACTAGCTTAAGGCCCAAGGTGCAAATGAAACGATCTGCTTTCTTTATCTCCGATGGCACCGGCATTACCGCCGAAACCCTGGGTCAAAGCCTCCTGGCGCAGTTCGAAAACATTACCTTCAGCAAATTCACGCGGCCGTACATCGACAACGTGGATAAAGCGCGGGCCATGGTACAACAAATCAACAAGGCCGCCGAAACCGACGGCTTCCGGCCGATCATATTCGACACCATCGTCAACCAGGACATCCGTGAGATCCTCGCGACGTCCAATGGTTTCATGATCGACATTTTCTCGACTTTCCTGGCACCGCTTGAACAGGAACTGACCGAGCATTCTTCCTACACTGTCGGCAAGTCTCACTCTATCGGTGGCAACTCCAATTACATGGAACGCATCGAGGCGGTGAACTTCGCCCTCGACAACGACGACGGTGCGCGCACGCATTATTACGACAAGGCCGACCTGATCCTAGTGGGGGTGTCGCGTTGTGGTAAGACACCGACGTGCCTGTACATGGCGATGCAATTCGGCATCCGCGCGGCCAACTATCCGTTGACCGAAGACGACATGGAGCGCCTGACGCTGCCAAACGCCCTGCGCGCCCACCAGCACAAGTTGTTCGGACTGACCATCGACCCGGACCGCCTGACCGCGATCCGCAATGAACGCAAGCCCAACAGCCGCTATTCGAGCTACGCGCAGTGCGAGTTTGAAGTGCGCGAGGTGGAGAATCTGTTCCGCCGCGAGAATATTGCGCACATCAACTCCACGCATTTTTCGGTGGAAGAGATTTCGGCGAAGATTCTGGTGGAGAAAGGTGTGGAGCGGCGGTTCAAGTAGCTCTTTAGCGCCCTTCAGGCCGCCTTCGCGGGCAAGTCGGATCGCCGCACCGCTCGCTCCTACAGGATGTCCGCGAACCCTGTAGGAGCGAGGCTTGCCCGCGAAGAACGATTACACGGTCTCTGTTATTGCTCCGTTCAACGCTTCAAACCCTCGAATCAACAATCCATCATCCCCCGCCGAATTACACACACTCGCCCGAATGAACTGCGGCACCGCCCCATGCCCGACCGCAAACGCCTCGGCGGTGGCGACCAGGTAATTGTTTTCCTTGAGTTCCGCCGCAATCTGCGACGCTCGCCACGGCTCGGGCACTTCGATCCAGAAGTGCGGGCTGTCGGGATGGGTTTTGTACGCCACGCCCTCCAACACCCCACAGACCAACGCCTTGCGCCGACCGATCTCGATAATCTGCCGAGCCAGCAACTGCGCCGCACTACCGTTTTCGATCCAAAGGCTCGCCACCTCCAGCGCCAACGGACTGGCCATCCAGCACGTTCCGCGTACCGCCGCGCTCAAGCGCCCGATCAACGGTTGCGGCGCATGCAGATAACCGACGCGCAACCCCGCCGAAACCGCTTTGCTCAGGCTGCCGATCAACACCGAGCGCTCCGGGGCGAAATAACTCAAGGGTAACGGTCGCTGCCGAGCCAACACCGCGTGGGCTTCATCCTCAAAGATCAGCAGATTGTGCTGCCGACAGACCTCGGCAATCGCCTCTCGCCGTGAGACAGACATCACCGCCGCCGTAGGATTCTGGATCGTCGGCGTGCAGTACAGCGCCGACACACGATGGTTGCGGCAAACGTCTTCCAGCGCATCCGGCATCAACCCTTCGTCATCCATCGCGACGCCGATCAGTTTGATCCCAAGCATGCGTGCAACGCTGATCAACCCCGGGTAAGTCAGGTGTTCCGTGACCACGGTATCGCCCGCCTTGAGCAACCCCATCAAGGCACATAACAGACCGTGCTGGCCGCCGTTCACGCATACGACCTGCTCGGCATCCGGCACAAATTGCAGGTGCCGCAACCAGTGCGCGCCCGCCGCACGATGGCGTAACGATCCGGCATCGGCGGTGTAGCCGCTGATGCTCTGCAAGGCATCGGGATCGAGCGCCAACGCCTGCAAGCTCTGGCTTAAAAGCAGTGCTTCCTGCCCCGGAATCGGTTGATTACGGCTCATGTCGAAACATGCCTGCGGCTCTTCGCTGACATTGCGAAAGCCAGCATCGCGCTGACGTTCCATCCCGCGCTGACGCACGTAAGTGCCATCTCCTACGCGAGCGACCACCCTTCCTACGCGTTCGAGTTCGCCGTAAGCACGGCTGACGGTGCCAATGGTCACGCCGAGGCTGTCGGCCAACAGCCGATGCGGCGGCAGTTTGCAGCCGGGCTCGATCACGCCTTCAACGATCGCTTTTTCCACGGCGTCCGCCAGGCGCTTGTACTTCACGCCCAGTCCGTTGACGAGCCCGTCGCGCAGGATTGACACCATGGCAATACTTACTTTGACACTCATTTAAGTCCCGAATAGCGTGCTTTAAGCAGGTTCAATCAGGGATAGACCTTTTGCAGATGCAGGTCAATTCCGACAACAAAAAAGGAACTCGATCATGTCCATCGCTCTCAGCGCGAATTCAAGCACTGGAAAACCCTGGTTAGCCGCGCTGATCACCAGCGTCCTGTTTCTGATCGTGTGCCTGAGCTGGGGAACGACATGGCTCGGGATCAAGATTGCGGTTGAAACGGTGCCACCGCTGACGGCCGCCGGGCTGCGGTTCCTGATCGCCTTTCCGTTGTTCCTTGCTTTCGCCCACATCCGTCGTGAGCCGTTGATGTTCCCCAAGGAAAGCCGCTGGTTTTTCCTGTTCGTGACGCTGTCGTATTTCAGCCTGCCGTATTACTTGCTCAATTACGGCGAGATGCACGTTTCATCAGGCCTGACAGCCCTGCTGTTCAGTTGCATGCCGGTGTTCATCCTGCTGTTTTCCGCGCTGTTTCTGCGGGAAAAAATCTACCCGTCACAAGTGCTCGGCATTGCCATCGGCTTCGGCAGTCTGTTCATGATTATTCGCAGCCAGGGATTGCATCTGGACCACGCAGAACTCTTCGGCGTGCTGGCGATTCTCTGTGCGGCGGTGATGCATGCGTTGTGTTACGTGGTGACCAAGAAACACGGCTCGGCGATCAGCGTGATTACCTACAACACGCTGCCGATCGGCATTGCGGGCTTGATGCTGTTTGTCGCGGGGCTGAATGTCGAAGCGCCGGTGTTCGATGGGATCAGCCTGCGTTCCTGGGGCGCCCTGCTCTACCTGGGACTGGTGGCGTCGGTGGGCGGGTTTATCGTTTATTTTTTGCTGCTCAAGCGGCTGAGCCCGATCATTTTGTCGTTTGTGTTCATCATTTTTCCGGTGTTCGCGGTGGTGATCGGCGCTTGGTATGAGGGGCAAAGCCTTTCGCGAGAGTTGATGATCTATTCGGCGATTCTGTTGACCGGGTTTGCGATCACCAAATTGCCGCTGGAAAAATGGCTGACACGGACCTTGTAGGAGCCAGCGGTGCGGCGATCCGACTTGCCGGCGAAGGCGTCCTTGAGTGCGCCTTCGCCGGCAAGCCTGGCTCCTACAGGTCTGTGCATTCAATCAAATTACGAACAGGTCCATGAAGCGGTTCACCGGTGTGGCTTCAAGCGCTGCCTGATCCTTGCACAAGGCAAAAATCTCGGCACTGCGCTGGCCGGTGAAGCGTGTCGCCAGGTTGGCTTTGAACTTGTCTTCCAGCAACGGAATGCCGTCGGTGCGGCGCCGGCGATGGCCGATCGGGTACTCCACCACCACGTTCTCGGTGCTGGAGCCGTCCTTGAAAAACACCTGAATCGCATTGGTGATCGAGCGTTTGTCAGCCTCCAGGTATTCGCGAGTGAAGCGAGGGTCTTCGACGACGACCATTTTCTCGCGCAGCACATCGATGATCGGGTGCGCCGCGTGGAACTCGTCTTCATATTGCTCAGCCACCAGATTGCCGAACGCCAACGGCACCGCGGCCATGTATTGGAGGCAATGATCGCGGTCCGCCGCATTGGCCAGCGGGCCGACCTTGGAGATGATGCGGATCGCCGACTCATGGGTGGTGATGACGATTTTGTCGATTTCGTGCAGGCGATTCCTGACTTGCGGATGCAAGGTGACAGCGGCTTCGCAGGCGGTTTGTGCGTGGAATTCGGCCGGGAAGCTGATCTTGAACAACACGTTTTCCATCACGTAACTGCCGTACGGACGGGAGAAACTGAACACACGTTTGCCTTCAGGTTTGAGCGCCAGGTCGTTGTTGCTGTGACTGAACAATACGTCGTAGAAGCCCCACTGTTTGGCGGTCAATACGCCGGGGATGCCCATCTCGCCACGCATCGCGATATCGGCCAGACGCACGCCCCGGCTGGAGGCATCGCCCGCCGCCCAGGATTTGCGCGACCCGGCATTCGGTGCATGCCGATACGTGCGCAACGCCTGACCATCAGCGAAAGCATGGGACAACGCCGACAGCAACTGCTCGCGATTGGCGCCCATGAGTTTGGCGGTGACGGCGGTCGAGGCAACTTTCACCAGGATGACGTGATCGAGGCCTACACGGTTGAAGGAGTTTTCCAGCGCAATCACGCCTTGAATCTCGTGGGCCATGATCATCGCTTCGAGTACGCCGCGAACGGTCAGCGGCGCATCGCCATTGGCCAGGCGCTTCTGCGACAGGTGATCGGCCACCGCAAGAATGCCCCCGAGGTTATCGGAGGGATGCCCCCATTCGGCGGCGAGCCAGGTGTCGTTGTAGTCGAGCCAGCGCACGATGCAGCCGATGTCCCAGGCTGCCTTGACCGGGTCGAGACGGTAGCGGGTGCCCGGCACGCGAGCGCCGAACGGGACGACGGTGCCTTCGACAATCGGGCCAAGGTGCTTGGTGCATTCGGGGAAGCGCAGGGCCAGGAGGCCGCAGCCCAAAGTGTCCATCAGGCAATTGCGGGCAGTGTCGAGGGCTTCTCTGGATTCGATTTTGAAGTTGAGGACGTAGTCGGCAATGTCCTGCAGGACCGTGTCGTAGTCGGGGCGGTTGTTCAGGTCGACGTTGGTGCTCATGTTCGATTCACTCGTAAAGTGGTTCGTTGATGGGACCTCGGTTCAGGTAAATCACATTCTTATAATTGAAATGCGGTCCCCTGTAGGAGCCGGCTTGCTGGCGATTCAGACGACTCGGTATGTCAGGCAGACCGCGTTGACGGGATCGCCAGCAAGCCGGCTCCTACAGGGTTCGGTGTCGGGTTAGAAGGCGTCGCCAGGTATGCGCACGAAGCCTTCCATCAGCACCCGCGCACTGCGGCTCATGATGGCTTTGTTGACGGTCCACTCGCCGTTCACCTGGCTGGCTTCAGCGCCTACGCGCAACGTGCCGGACGGATGACCGAAGCGCACGGCGTTACGTTCGATACCGCCCGCAGCGAGGTTTACCAGCGTGCCGGAAATGGCGGCAGCAGTGCCGATAGCCACCGCAGCAGTCCCCATCATCGCGTGGTGCAACTTGCCCATCGACAACGCACGCACCAGCAAGTCGACGTCACCCGCAGCAATCGCTTTACCGCTGGAGGCAACGTAATCCGCCGGTTTGGCCACGAAGGCAACCTTGGGCGTGTGCTGACGCTTGGCCGCTTCATCCAGATTCGAAATCAGCCCCATGCGCAACGCGCCATACGCACGAATGGTTTCGAACATCGCCAGCGCTTTCGGATCACCGTTGATGGCGCCCTGCAACTCGGTGCCGGTGTAACCGATGTCTTCGGCATTGACGAAGATGGTCGGAATACCCGCATTGATCATGGTCGCCTTAAAGGTCCCGACGCCGGGCACTTCGAGGTCATCCACCAGGTTGCCGGTCGGAAACATCGAACCACCGCCGCCCTCTTCTTCTGCCGCCGGGTCCATGAATTCGACTTGTACTTCGGCCGCCGGAAAGGTCACGCCGTCGAGTTCGAAATCACCGGTTTCCTGCACTTCACCGTTGGTGATCGGCACGTGGGCGATGATGGTCTTGCCGATATTGGCCTGCCACACGCGCACCACCGCCACACCGTTGTGCGGAATGCGGCTGGCATCGACCAGACCGTTGCTGATGGCGAACGAACCGACCGCTGCGGACAGGTTGCCGCAGTTGCCGCTCCAGTCGACGAAAGGTTTGTCGATGGAGACTTGGCCGAACAGGTAATCGACATCGTGATCGGCCTTGATGCTTTTCGACAGGATCACGGTTTTGCTGGTGCTGGAGGTCGCGCCGCCCATGCCGTCGATTTGCTTGTCGTACGGGTCGGGGCTGCCGATCACCCGCAACAACAAGGCATCGCGCGCCGGGCCTGGAACCTGCGCCGCTTCGGGCAAGTCTTTCAGGCTGAAAAACACGCCTTTGCTGGTGCCGCCACGCATGTAGGTGGCGGGGATTTTGATTTGAGGTGCGTGAGCCATTGGTGCTCCTTCAAAGCGGACACGGAATCTGAAACTCCGTGCCCGCACAGCATGTTTTAGACGGCGACGGCCGATTCTTCGAGGAAGTCCTGGGCGAAGCGTTGCAGCACGCCACCGGCCTCGTAGATCGACACCTCTTCGGCGGTGTCGAGACGGCAGGTGACCGGCACCTCGACGCGCTCGCCGTTCTTGCGATGGATCACCAGCGTCAGCTCGGCGCGCGGCGTACGCTCACCGATCACGTCGTAGGTTTCGCTGCCGTCGATGGCCAGGGTGTGACGGTTGGTGCCCGGCTTGAACTCCAGCGGCAACACGCCCATGCCCACCAGGTTGGTGCGGTGGATGCGCTCGAAACCTTCGGCGGCAATCGCTTCCACACCGGCCAGACGCACGCCTTTGGCCGCCCAGTCGCGGGACGATCCCTGACCGTAGTCGGCGCCGGCAATGATGATCAGCGGCTGCTTGCGTTCCATGTAGGTTTCGATGGCTTCCCACATGCGCATGACCTTGCCTTCCGGCTCGACGCGGGCCAGCGAGCCCTGCTTGACCTTGCCGTTTTCCTGGACCATTTCGTTGAACAGTTTCGGGTTGGCGAAGGTGGCGCGTTGCGCGGTCAGGTGGTCACCGCGGTGCGTGGCGTAGGAGTTGAAGTCCTCTTCCGGCAGGCCCATTTTCGCCAGGTATTCGCCGGCGGCGCTGTCGAGCATGATCGCGTTCGACGGCGACAGGTGATCGGTGGTGATGTTGTCCGGCAGCACCGCCAGCGGGCGCATACCCTTGAGCGGACGCGCACCGGCCAGCGCACCTTCCCAGTACGGCGGACGGCGGATGTAGGTGCTCATCTCGCGCCAGTCGTACAGCGGCGCGACTTTCGGGCCGGTGTCTTCGTGGATGGCGAACATCGGAATGTAGACCTGACGGAACTGCTCCGGCTTCACCGAGGCTTTCACCACCGCATCGATTTCTTCATCGCTCGGCCAGATGTCTTTCAGGCGGATTTCCTTGCCGTTCGCATCCAGGCCCAGCACATCTTTTTCGATGTCGAAACGGATGGTGCCGGCGATGGCGTACGCGACCACCAACGGCGGCGAAGCGAGGAACGCTTGCTTGGCGTACGGGTGAATCCGGCCATCGAAGTTGCGGTTGCCGGAGAGTACGGCCGTGGCGTACAGGTCGCGGTCGATGATCTCTTGCTGGATCACCGGATCGAGCGCGCCGGACATGCCGTTGCAAGTGGTGCAAGCGAAAGCCACGACGCCGAAACCGAGCTGTTCCAGTTCGTCAGTCAGGCCCGCTTCATCGAGGTACAAGGCTACGGTTTTCGAGCCCGGTGCCAGGGACGATTTGACCCACGGTTTGCGGGTCAACCCGAGCTTGTTGGCGTTGCGCGCCAGCAGGCCGGCAGCGATCACGTTGCGCGGGTTGCTGGTGTTGGTGCAGCTGGTGATGGCGGCGATGATCACCGCGCCGTCCGGCATCTGGCCGGGCACATCGTCCCACTGGCCGGAGATGCCTTGCGCGGCCAGATCGGAGGTGGCGACGCGGGCGTGCGGGTTGCTCGGGCCGGCCATGTTGCGCACCACCGAGGACAGGTTGAAGGTCAAGCCGCGCTCATATTGCGCGCCCTTCAGGCTGTCGGCCCACAGGCCCGTGGTCTTGGCGTAGTTCTCGACCAACTGCACCTGCTCGTCTTCGCGGCCGGTGAGTTTCAGGTAGTCGATGGTCTGCTGGTCGATGTAGAACATCGCCGCCGTGGCGCCGTATTCAGGGGCCATGTTGGAGATGGTTGCACGGTCGCCGAGGGTCAGCGCGGAAGCGCCTTCGCCGAAGAATTCCAGCCATGCGCCGACGACTTTTTGCTTGCGCAGGAACTCGGTCAGCGCCAGCACCATGTCGGTGGCGGTGATGCCTGGTTGCAGCTTGCCGGTCAGTTCGACGCCGACGCTTTCCGGCAGGCGCATCCACGATGCGCGGCCGAGCATGACGCTTTCCGCTTCGAGGCCACCGACGCCGATGGCGATCACGCCCAGCGCATCGACGTGCGGGGTGTGGCTGTCGGTGCCGACGCAGGTGTCAGGGAACGCCACGCCGTCACGCACCTGAATCACCGGCGACATTTTCTCCAGGTTGATCTGGTGCATGATCCCGTTGCCCGGCGGGATCACATCAACGTTCTTGAAGGCTTTTTTGGTCCAGTTGATGAAGTGGAAACGGTCTTCGTTGCGACGGTCTTCGATGGCGCGGTTTTTCTCGAACGCCTGTGGATCGAAGCCACCGCGCTCGACGGCCAGCGAGTGATCGACGATCAGTTGCGTCGGCACCACCGGGTTCACTTGCGCCGGGTCGCCACCTTGCAAAGCGATGGCGTCACGCAGGCCGGCGAGGTCGACCAATGCGGTCTGGCCAAGGATGTCGTGGCACACCACACGGGCCGGGAACCATGGGAAATCGAGGTCGCGTTTGCGCTCGATGAATTGCTTCAGGGATTCGGTGAGCGTGGCCGGGTCGCAGCGACGCACCAGGTTTTCCGCCAGCACGCGGGAGGTGTACGGCAGAGTGTCGTAGGCGCCGGGCTGGATGGCTTCGACTGCCGCACGGACGTCGAAATAATCCAGATGGCTGCCGGGCAGCGGTTTACGGAATTCAGTGTTCATCGTCAGGACTCGGTCACGGTAATAACAAAAGGCGGGGCGGCACCAGAATTTGATTGGAAAACCGCCCCCCTGTAGGAGCGAAGCTTGCTCGCGAAAGCGGTGTACCAGTCGACATTGATTTGGAATGTCAGACCGCCTTCGCGAGCAAGCTTCGCTCCTACAAGGTTCACGGCTCGGTGCCCGCCCCCACCATTCAGCGTTGTTCGATTGGCACGAACTTGCGCTGTTCGACGCCGGTGTATTCGGCGCTCGGGCGGATGATGCGGTTGTTGGCACGCTGTTCGAACACATGAGCCGCCCAGCCGGTCAGGCGCGAGCAGACGAAAATCGGTGTGAACAACTTGGTCGGGATGCCCATGAAGTGGTACGTCGACGCATGGTAGAAGTCGGCATTGGGGAACAGTTTTTTCTGCTCCCACATGGTCTTGTCGATGGCTTCGGAAACCGGGAACAAGACGGTGTCACCCACCTCTTCAGCGAGCTTCTTCGACCAACCCTTGATCACCTCGTTGCGCGGATCGTTGTCCTTATAGATCGCGTGGCCGAAGCCCATGATCTTGTCCTTGCGCTCAAGCATGCCGAGGGTGCCTTTGATCGCCTCTTCCGGCGATTTGAAGCGCTCGATCATTTCCATCGCCGCTTCGTTGGCGCCGCCGTGCAGCGGACCGCGCAGGGAGCCGATGGCGGCGGTGATGCAGGAGAACAGGTCGGACAAAGTCGATGCACACACCCGTGCGGTGAAGGTCGAGGCGTTGAATTCGTGTTCCGCGTAGAGGATCAGCGAAACGTTCATCACTTTGACGTGCAGCTCGCTCGGTTTCTTGTCGTGCAGCAGGTGCAGGAAGTGGCCGCCGATGGAGGGCTCGTCGCTCACGCAACTGATGCGTTTGCCGTCGTGGCTGAAGCGATACCAGTAGCACATGATCGCCGGGAACGCGGCCAGCAGGCGGTCGGTTTTGTCATGCTGCTCGGAGAAATCCTTCTCCGGCTCGATGTTGCCCAGGAACGAGCAACCGGTGCGCATCACGTCCATCGGGTGGGCGTCGGCGGGGATGCGTTCCAGCACTTCTTTCAGCGCTTGCGGCAGGTCGCGCAGCTTGCCGAGTTTGCTCACGTAAGCGGCGAGTTGCGCCTGGGTCGGCAGTTCGCCGTACAGCAGCAGGTAGGCCACTTCTTCGAATTGGGCGTCAGCCGCCAGTTCGCGAACGTCGTAGCCGCGATAGGTCAGGCCTGCGCCCGACTGGCCCACGGTGGACAGTGCGGTTTGCCCGGCAACCTGGCCACGGAGCCCGGCGCCACTGAGTACTTTTGCTTCGGCCATTGCTGTCTCCAGTTTTTGAATTTGTTAGGGAAACTTGTGGGAGCGAAGCTTGCTCGCGAAAGCGGTGTCTCAGACGACATTGATTTTGAATGTCAGTCCGTCTTCGCGAGCAAGCTTCGCTCCTACAGGGCTTTCATTACTTTTTAGCAGCGAACAACGCATCGAGCTTCTGCTCGAACGTGTGGTAGTCGATGCGATCGTAAAGCTCCATGCGCGTCTGCATGGTGTCGATCACGTTCTGTTGCGTCCCGTCGCGGCGGATCGCGGTGTAGACGTTTTCCGCGGCCTTGTTCATGGCGCGGAACGCGGACAATGGGTATAGCACCAGCGACACATCGGCACCGGCCAACTGCTCGGTGGTGTACAGCGGCGTCGCGCCGAACTCGGTGATGTTGGCCAGGATCGGCGCTTTCACACGGCTGGCGAACAGCTTGTACATATCCAGCTCGGTGATGGCTTCCGGGAAGATCATGTCGGCGCCGGCCTCGATGCACGCTGCGGCGCGATCCAGTGCGGATTCCAGGCCTTCAACGGCCAGGGCGTCGGTGCGGGCCATGATCACGAAGCTGTCATCGGTGCGCGCATCAACCGCCGCCTTGATGCGGTCGACCATTTCCTGCTGCGAAACGATTTCTTTGTTAGGACGGTGACCGCAGCGCTTGGCGCCGACCTGGTCTTCGATGTGAATCGCTGCCGCGCCGAACTTGATCATCGACTTCACGGTACGGGCGACGTTGAACGCCGAGGAACCGAAACCGGTGTCCACGTCCACCAGCAATGGCAGGTCGCAGACGTCGGTGATGCGGCGTACGTCGGTCAGCACGTCGTCCAGGCCGGTGATGCCCAGGTCCGGCACGCCGAGGGAGCCGGCAGCAACGCCGCCGCCCGACAGGTAAATAGCCTTGAAACCGGCGCGCTTGGCCAGCAACGCGTGGTTGGCGTTGATCGCGCCGACCACTTGCAGCGGATGTTCGCTGGCGACCGCATCGCGGAAACGCTGGCCTGGAGTGCTCTTGTTGGAACTCATGACTCACCTCGTTCAGTGGCTGTCGGGTTAGCGCCGTCCTGGTAGTGACGGGCGATATTGCGTTTGGAGGCGCCGATGTGACGGCGCATCAACAACTCGGCCAGTTCACCGTCACGGTCGGCGATGGCATCGAGAATCCGGTGGTGCTCGGCAAAGGCCTGGCGCGGGCGATTGGGCGTGGTGGAAAACTGGATGCGGTACATGCGCACCAGTTGATAAAGCTCGCCGCAGAGCATCTGCGTCAGGGTGCGGTTGCCGCTGCCCTGGATGATTCGGTAGTGGAAGTCGAAATCGCCTTCCTGCTGGTAGTAGCCGACACCGGCCTGAAACGCGGCGTCGCGCTCGTGGGTTTCGAGGACCCGGCGCAGTTCGTCGATTTCTTCGACCGTCATGCGTTCGGCGGCCAGGCGACAGGCCATGCCTTCGAGGGATTCGCGGATTTCGTAGAGTTCCAGCAGCTCGGCATGGCTCAGGGAAACCACTCGTGCGCCGACGTGCGGCACGCGAACCAGCAAGCGCTGGCCTTCCAGGCGGTGGATCGCTTCGCGCAACGGGCCGCGACTGATGCCGTAGGTGCGCGCCAGTTCCGGTTCGGAGATTTTGCTGCCCGGGGCGATCTCGCCTTTGACGATGGCCGCCTGAATGCGCCGGAAGACGTTCTCGGAAAGTGTTTCCGAATCGTCTTGGGCTATGACTGGGGGATCGAGTTGATCCAGCATATTGTCGACACCTTGTAAGCTGACGCGGCAAAAACTAGCGAATAGCAGGGTAATAGTCAAAGGATAAATAGGTATTGTCGACAATCGTCTAATAACCTATCTGCTTTTTGTAGGAGCGAAGCTTGCTCGCGAAGGCTTTGTGTCAGGCGGTTGGTTTTTTTGAGGGTGTACATATCCGTTGTTGTGGTAACGGCAGCTATTGGTTCCGCTCTTACAGCGGGTTACTTGGAAAAGCGCCAAGTAACCAAGCGCTCTTGCCCCTTTCGTTCGGTGCCTCGCTAATGCTCGTCATACCCTCGCTCCGGTCCTGCTCCGTGGGCCCGCCGCCATCGGCCATCCATGGCCGGGGGCGGCTAACCCGGCATCCATGCCGGGTTGCCCACTACGCAGAACCTCCACTCGGCCTCTCGAGGGGGCGTGCACCGCAAGATCAAAAACAAAGGCGAGCTAACGCTCGGCCTGATGAGTGGTGAAAATCAAAAGCGCACGCAGATCCCTGTAGGAGCCGGCTTGCCGGCGAAAAACGCCCAGACACCGCGTTGATCCAGACAGCCCGCGTCATCGTTTACGTCCATCGCCGGCAAGCCAGCTCCTACAATTTCGACCGTGTGAACCCAATCCCATGTAGGAGCCGGCTTGCTGGCGATAGCGGTGGGTCAGTTAGCGTATGTATTGGCTGGGCAGACGCCATCGTCGGAACGCCGCCCGCAGCAAGCCGGCTCTTACAGGGGATCGGTGTACATATCCGGAATGAGGGAACGCGTACACCAAAGAGCCAGGTCGGCTTTCAGGCCGCCTCGGCGGCTGTGGCGGTAGTCGCCCCCTCGAGAGGCCGAGCGCAGGTTCTGCGTAGTGGGCAACCCGGCATGGATGCCGGGTTAGCCGCCCCCGGCCAGGGATGGCCGATGGCGGCGGGCCCACGGAGCAGGACCGGAGCGAGGGCATGCCGAGCCACAGCGAGGCACCGAACGAAAGGGGCAAGAGCCCTTGGTTACTTGGGGCTTTTCCAAGTGACTCGCCGTAAGGGCGAAACCAATCCCCACCATCACCCAAATAACGGATAAACCCCCATTACCCAAACACCAAACCCAAGAGCCCAGCGCTGGCGCCATAAAACCACCGTGCTAGAATGCCGCCCGCATTTGTTTGTGACATCTGCACGAACTGTCACAAATAGTTGATAGGCATACGAGGGAGCTTGCGCAGCGATGCCAGGGCCTTGAATCGAAACACGGACCGCTGCGCACCAGGATTTATGAGACTCAAGCCCTTCCCCACCTTCCTTTATCTGCTTTGCCTGCCCGGTGTCGCCGCGGCGGGGGAAAAAACCGTGTACGGCCTCAACGAGTACGCCTCGCTGGACGGCATCAATCTGGAAGTCGCAGCCAAACTCGACACCGGGGCGAAAACCGCCTCCCTGAGCGCCCGCGACATCAAACGCTTCAAACGCAATGGCGAGTCCTGGGTGCGCTTCTATCTGGCGATCGACGCAGCTCACTCGCACCCGATCGAACGACCACTGGCCCGCGTCAGCAAGATCAAGCGCCGTGCCGGCGACTACGACCCGGAAGAAGGCAAGAAGTACACCGCCCGTCCGGTGATCGAGCTGGATATCTGCATGGGCTCGGCGTTACGCAGTATCGAAGTGAACCTTACCGACCGCAGCGCTTTCCAATACCCGCTCCTGATCGGCTCCGAAGCGCTCAAGCGCTTTGATGCGCTGGTCGACCCCAGTCTTAAATACGCTGCTGGCAAACCCGCCTGCGCCACCGACGCTCATACCGCAGAGTAATTCCAATGCGCTCTCTTACCCTCCATCTGAAAATGCTGATCGCCATCCTGGTGGTGCTGGGCATTTCAGTTACGGCCTATCAGATCTTCGTGCTCGGCATTCCCGTGACCGAAGATGCCACCGACGACTTGTGGAACATCGACGCCAAGGTCGAGTTCGTCGCCAGTGCCAAAGACCCGGTCAAGATCCAGATGTTCGTGCCACCGCTGAGCCGTGATTTCGTCAGCCTCAACGAAAGTTTCATCTCCAATAATTATGGCGTGGCCGTGAACCGTATCGACGGTAACCGCAAGGTGACCTGGTCGGCACGCCGGGCCAAAGGCAACCAGACCCTTTATTACCGCCTGGTGCTGACCAAGCGCTACACCGGGGAAAAATCCAAGGTCAAAGGCCCGACCTTCCGCGACAGCATCGCCGTCGAAGGCGCGGAAAAAGTTGCCGCTGAAGCCTTGCTCGCGCCGATCCGACAGCACTCGGCCGACGTCGAAACCTTCATCGGCGAAGCGATCAAGCGGGTCAACAACGTCAACGACGACAACGTGAAACTGTTGCTGGGCGGCGATCCGTCCAGCGGGCACAAGGCCAAAATCGTTGAACTGGTCCTGTCCATCGCCCACGTGCCGGTGGAAAAGGTCCACACCATCCGCCTCGTGGCCGACCAGCCGCAAACCCCGGAACTCTGGCTGCGCAGCTTCAACGGCACCGACTGGCTGTACTTCAACCCGGAAACCGGCGAGCAAGGCCTGCCGACCGACCGCCTGTTGTGGTGGACCGGTGACGAAAACCTGATCACCGTCGATGGCGGCAAGAAGGCCACCGTCACCTTCAGCATGAACAACAGCGAAATGAACGCCATTCGCCTGGCCAAGCTGACCGACGAAAACACCGACGCCAATTTCCTCGAATACTCGCTGTACGGCCTGCCGCTGCAAACCCAGCAGACTTTCATGATCATGGTGATGATCCCGATCGGCGTGCTGGTGATCCTGATCCTGCGCAACCTGATCGGCCTGCAGACCCTCGGTACCTTTACCCCGGTGCTGATCGCCCTCGCCTTCCGCGAAACCCAGCTCGGGTTCGGCATCGTCCTGTTCACCATCATCACCGCGCTAGGGCTGTCGCTGCGCTCCTACCTTGAACACCTGAAGCTGCAAATGCTGCCGAGGCTGTCGGTGGTGCTGACGTTTGTGGTGGTGCTGATCGCGGCGATCAGCCTGTTCAGCCACAAGCTGGGCCTGGAACGCGGGTTGTCCGTGGCGCTGTTCCCGATGGTGATTCTGACCATGACCATCGAACGCCTGTCGATCACCTGGGAAGAACGCGGCTCCGGGCATGCGATGAAAGTGGCTATCGGCACGTTGTTCGCTGCGTCCCTGGCGCACCTGATCATGAGCGTGCCTGAGCTGGTTTACTTCGTGTTCACCTTCCCGGCAATCCTGCTGATCCTGGTGGGCTTCATGCTGGCGATGGGCCGTTATCGCGGCTACCGCCTGACCGAACTGGTGCGTTTCAAGGCTTTCCTGAAGAAGGCTGACGCCTGATGTTTGGCTTCTGGAAGACCTGGAAAGCCCTGGAAGCCCGGGGCATCATGGGGATCAATCGGCGCAACGCGGACTACGTGCTCAAGTACAACAAGCGCAGCCTGTACCCGATTGTCGATGACAAGATCATCACCAAGGAGCGCGCCATCGCCGCCGGCATTCATGTGCCGGAACTGTATGGCGTGATTTCCACCGAGAAGGAAATCGACAACCTCGACGAAATCATCGGCGGGCGCAGCGATTTCGTGATCAAACCGGCCCAGGGCGCCGGTGGCGACGGCATCATTGTCATTGCCGACCGCTTCGAGGGGCGTTATCGCACGGTGTCCGGCAAGATCATCAGCCATGAGGAAATCGAGCACCATGTCTCCAGCATCCTCACCGGCCTGTATTCGCTGGGCGGCCATCGTGACCGTGCACTGATCGAATACCGCGTGATCCCCGACCAGATCTTCAAAAGCATCAGCTACGAAGGCGTGCCGGACATTCGCATCATCGTGTTGATGGGCTATCCGGTCATGGCGATGTTGCGCTTGCCGACGCGCCAGTCCGGCGGCAAGGCCAACCTTCACCAGGGCGCCATCGGCGTCGGCGTCGACCTCGCCACCGGCCTGACCCTGCGCGGCACCTGGCTGAACAACATCATCGCCAAGCACCCGGATACCACCAACGCGGTGGACGGTGTGCAACTGCCCTACTGGGACGGCTTCATGAAACTCGCGGCCGGCTGTTACGAGCTGTGCGGACTGGGTTACATCGGGGTCGACATGGTGCTGGACCAGGAGAAAGGCCCGCTGATTCTTGAGCTGAATGCCCGGCCGGGGTTGAACATCCAGATCGCCAACGATTGCGGCCTGACGTTGCGCACCCATGCTGTCGAGGCGCGGCTGGAAGAGTTGAAAGCACGCGGGATTACCGAGACCGTCGAGGAACGCATGGCGTTTGTGCAGGAGATGTTTGGGCATATTCCTGCGGTTGAGGGTTGATCCGGGACCGAGTCGCGCCCTTTCGCGGGCAAGTCGGATCGCCGCACCGCTCGCTCCTACAGGTTTTGCGCTACCCCTGTAGGAGCGAGGCTTGCCCGCGAAGACTTACTCACAGTCACCAAATCATTCAACCCCGCCCCCCCAATCTGCCAATCCCCGACATCCCCTCTAGGAGCAATTCCCCGAGGGGACTACAATCGCCACCCCCGCCTCGATGGCTGATCTGCCCCGCCCATGCTGACCTGTTCCGTACATCCGCTGCCCTATCGCGCCAACCCCGCCGAGTACTTCGCGGCGATCCGTCATGCCCCCGGCGCCGTGCTGCTCGACAGTGGCCGGCCAACGGCTGATCGCGGGCGTTATGACCTCCTCAGTGCCTGGCCACTGGAACAACTGGCGGTAATGCCTGACGAAAGCGGTGGCGATTTCCTGCAACGCCTTCGCGACAATCTGACACGACTCGGTGAGGCGGCGCTGGCACCTGACCTGCCCTTCGCCGGTGGCCTGATCGGCTACCTGAGCTACGATTTCGGCCGCCACCTGGAAAACCTGCCGAGCCAGGCACAGGACGATCTGCAATTGCCGGATGCGCGTTTCGGGCTCTACGACTGGGCTCTGATCAGCGATCACCAACGGATGACCAGTCAGCTGGTGTTCCACCCGTCGCTGATCGACAGCGAACGTCAACGCCTGATCACGCTGTTCAGTCATCCCGTGGCTGAAACGATCGAATCATTCAAGCTCAAGGCACCGATGAGCGCCGACCTGAGCGCTGATGACTATCGCCAGGCGATAGAACGTATTCAGCAATACATTCAGGCGGGCGACTGCTACCAGGTCAACTTTGCCCAACGCTTTCGCGCCGAGTGCCAAGGTGATCCGTGGGCCGCGTACTGCGCGTTGCGCGCGGCGTGCCCGACGCCATTCTCCGGCTTCCAGTGCCTGCCCGACGGTGGCGCAGTGCTGAGCCTGTCGCCGGAGCGCTTCGTCAAAGTCAGCGACCGCCACGTGGAGACCCGCCCGATCAAGGGTACTCGCCCTCGTGGCCAGAACGCAGCCGAAGATGCGGCGAACGCCGCCGAACTCCTGGCCAGCCCCAAGGATCGCGCGGAAAACCTGATGATCGTCGACCTGCTGCGCAACGATCTCGGCCGTACGTGCCGCATTGGCTCGGTGCGGGTGCCGGAGTTGTTCAGTCTCGAAAGCTATCCGAATGTGCATCATCTGGTGAGCAGCGTGACCGGCGAACTGGCAGATGACCGGGATGCGCTGGACCTGATCGCTGGCAGCTTCCCCGGCGGTTCGATTACCGGGGCGCCGAAGATTCGCGCGATGCAGATCATTGATGAACTGGAGCCGACCCGGCGCGGTTTGTACTGCGGTTCGTTGCTGTATCTGGATGTGCGCGGCGAGATGGACAGTTCAATCGCGATCCGCAGCTTGCTGGTCAAGGATGGGCAGGTGTGTTGCTGGGGCGGTGGCGGGATCGTTGCGGATTCGCAGTGGCAGGCCGAGTATCAGGAGTCGATCACCAAGGTGAAGGTGTTGCTCGATACCCTGCAAAACCTTTGAAAGCTTCGCGGGCAAGCCTCGCTCCTACAGGTGATCACCGCCCTCTGTAGGAGCGAGGCTTGCCCGCGAAGGCGTCCTCGAAAACGCCTACAGGCTCAACGCCCGATTCGAAGCCTTGATGAACTCCTGCTTCAAGTCCTCAAACGTATGCACCGCCGGGAATTGCGGGAACTCGCGAATCACGTTATCCGGCGCATGGAACAGAATCCCCGCATCCGCCTCGCCCAGCATCGTGGTGTCGTTGTAGGAATCCCCCGCCGCAATCACCCGATAATAAAGACTCTTGAACGCCAGAACCGACTGACGTTTCGGATCTTTCTGACGCAACTGGTAGCTCGTCACCCGCCCGGCATCGTCGGTAATCAGGCGATGGCAGAGCAAGGTCGGGAAACCCAATTGGCGCATCAGCGGTTGGGAGAACTCGTAGAACGTGTCCGACAGAATCACCACCTGAAAGCGCTCACGCAGCCAGTTGACGAACTCGGTGGCGCCGTCCAGCGGCTTCAACGTGGCGATCACTTCCTGGATGTCGGTGAGTTTCAGGCCATGCTCATCGAGAATCCGCAGGCGCTGCTTCATCAGCACGTCGTAGTCGGGAATATCCCGAGTGGTGGCCCTGAGGGATTCGATTCCGGTTTTTTCGGCGAAGGCGATCCAGATTTCCGGGACCAGCACACCTTCAAGATCCAGACAGGCAATTTCCACAAGACACTCCCATTTGTATTGATTATTGAGTCGAGCGAGCAAAAGGACTGCCGAACTCTAGCGACTCGCACTGACCTGCGCAACGCAGAGGGCGCGCCAGTGGTGGCAGGATTTTGTTACCATCAAGGCCATATAGAGCGCCCAGCGCCACCGACCTGTAGGAAGCCGCCCTGATGAGCCCATCGTTCGATGTCGTGGAACTCGCCACGACCTATGCCAACAAATCCGCCCAGGACATCCTGAAACTCGCGTTTGCCGAGTTCGGCGATGACCTGTGGATATCTTTCAGCGGCGCCGAAGACGTGGTGCTGGTAGACATGGCCTGGAAGCTGAACAAGAACGTCAAAGTGTTCAGCCTCGACACCGGCCGCCTGCACCCCGAGACCTACCGCTTCATCGATCAAGTGCGCGAGCACTACAAGATCGACATCGAGCTGGTGTCGCCGGACTACACGAAACTCGAACCGTTCGTGAAGGAAAAAGGCCTGTTCAGTTTCTACAAGGACGGCCATGGCGAGTGCTGCGGCATCCGCAAGATCGAGCCGCTGCGCCGTAAACTCTCGGGCGTGACCGCCTGGGCCACCGGCCAGCGTCGGGACCAGAGCCCCGGCACCCGCAGCGCCGTCGCGGTGCTGGAAATCGACACCGCCTTCTCTACCCCGGAACGCACCCTGTACAAATTCAATCCGCTGGCGCAAATGACCAGCGAAGAGATCTGGGGCTACATCCGCATGCTCGAGCTGCCGTACAACAGCCTGCATGAGCGCGGCTTCATCAGCATCGGCTGCGAACCGTGCACCCGCCCGGTGCTGCCGAACCAGCACGAGCGTGAAGGTCGCTGGTGGTGGGAAGAGGCGACGCAGAAAGAATGCGGGTTGCATGCGGGGAATATCATCAGCAAGTCAAAAGCCTGATCCCATACAGCAAGCCCCCCCTGTAGGAGCCGGCTTGCTGGCGATAGCGGTGTGTCAGTCACAGCTGCATTGACTGAAAGATCGCAATCGCCAGCAAGCCGGCTCCTACAGGTTTCGTGACTGACCTGAATGAATGTGTACACACGAATGTCACCATAGGTGCCATTTATGTGTGCACTTTTCGTTTCTACGCCCTGAAAAGTTACATTCATCCCGCCCGACACTCCCTCGTTCACACCTTTGCGAATCCCACCGAAAAATAAATACCTGTTCAATCGGTCAATTTATATCGTCTTTATTTCAGTCACTTGCCAATTACAGATAACAAAACGAAATTACTGGTGAATTTTATAGATCGCTGACTGGCATGGATCTGGCTTAAGTGCATACATGTTTTGTATACAATCACTTCAAAACATACACACACTTTAGATCCGCAAGCCTGAAGCGCCCTATCCCGTACAGGCTGCAGATGCCCCGTAACCAATGATGCTTGTTGTCCGCGACGAAGATTTGTCGAGCCCACGCTCATGCACAGTCATCGCGACGCCAAGCTCGGAGCCTGCCGGAATGCGTACTAGCCTCTCCAATAACAACATCGCGCTGGATCTGCCCTCCTCTTCCCCCGTTCAAACGTTTCAAGACCCCGTGGTGCTCAGCCCGCGCCTGCACAACAAAGACCTGGCGCCGACCAAGGCCGAAGGCCGGCGCTGGGGCCGTTACAGCATTTTTGCCCTATGGACCAACGACGTTCACAACATCGCCAACTACTCCTTCGCCATCGGACTGTATGCGTTAGGTCTGGGCGGCTGGCAGATTCTGTTGTCGCTCGGGATCGGCGCGGCGCTGGTGTATTGCTTCATGAACCTCTCCGGCTACATGGGCCAGAAAACCGGTGTGCCGTTTCCGGTCATCAGCCGGATCAGTTTCGGTATCCATGGGGCGCAAATTCCTGCATTGATCCGCGCCGTTATCGCCATCGCCTGGTTCGGCATTCAGACGTACCTCGCCTCGGTGGTGTTTCGCGTGCTGCTGACGGCGGTGCATCCGGGATTCGCCGACTACGACCACAACTCGATCCTCGGTCTGTCGAGCCTGGGCTGGGTGTGTTTCGTCGCGATCTGGCTGGTACAACTGGCGATCCTTGCCTACGGGATGGAGATGGTGCGGCGCTATGAAGCGTTCGCCGGTCCGGTGATTCTGCTGACCGTCGCCGCCCTGGCCGCGTGGATGTACACCCAGGCCAACGCGACCATCGCCTGGTCGATCCGTGAGCCGCTCACTGGCGGCGAGATGTGGCGCAATATTTTTGCCGGTGGCGCGTTGTGGCTGGCGATCTACGGCACACTGATCCTCAACTTCTGCGACTTCGCCCGCTCTTCGCCGTGCCGCAAGACGATCAAGGTCGGAAATTTCTGGGGCCTGCCAGTGAACATTCTGGTGTTCGCCGGCATCACCGTCCTGCTCTGCGGTGCGCAATTTCAGATCAATGGCCGGATCATCGAAAGCCCGACGGAAATCATCGCGTCGATCCCCAATACTTTCTTTCTGGTCCTCGGTTGCCTGGCCTTCCTGATCGTCACCGTGGCGGTGAACATCATGGCCAACTTCGTCGCCCC
Source organism: Pseudomonas sp. IT-P44 (assembly GCF_949768225.1). NCBI lineage: Bacteria > Pseudomonadati > Pseudomonadota > Gammaproteobacteria > Pseudomonadales > Pseudomonadaceae > Pseudomonas > Pseudomonas sp. IT-P44. Next base: position 49,113 of record NZ_CATKQM010000009.1, read on the forward strand.
GGCCTTCGTGCTGAGCAACCTGGCACCGAAATACCTGACCTTTCGCCGTGCCGGGCTGATCAGCGCGACCATCGCCGTGCTGATCCTGCCGTGGAACCTCTACAACAGCCCGTTGGTGATCGTGTATTTCCTGTCCGGCCTCGGCGCCCTGCTCGGCCCGTTGTACGGGGTGATCATGGTCGACTACTGGCTTGTACGAAAAGGTCAGATCAACGTGCCGCAGTTGTACAGCGAAGACCCCGACGGCGCTTATTACTACAGCCGAGGCGTCAATTTACGTGCGGTGGCGGCGTTCATTCCTGCAGCGCTGATCGCCATCGTCCTGGCGCTGGTGCCGGGTTTCCATCTCGTATCGCCGTTTTCCTGGCTGATCGGTGCCGGGATCGCCGGGATGCTCTACCTGATCATCGCCAAGCGGCAGCCGCACTACGCGGATGTCAGCGGCGAAGCCATCGCGGTCGATAACGTCAGCCATTAACCCCATGACGGCCCGGCACCGTCGGGCCGCAGAACCACCCCGCTATAAGGACTTTCCATGCGAATTCTCGTGGTCAACGTCAACACCACCGAATCCATTACCCAGGCCATCGCCCGTTCGGCTCAAGCCGTGGCCGCGCCTGGCACCGAAATCATCGGCCTGACACCGCACTTCGGCGCCGACTCCATCGAAGGCAATTTCGAAAGCTACCTGGCTGCCATCGCCGTGATGGATCGAGTGATGTCCTACGATCAACCCTTCGATGCGGTGATTCAGGCCGGTTACGGCGAGCACGGTCGCGAAGGGTTGCAGGAACTGCTCAACGTACCGGTGGTGGACATCACCGACGCTGCCGCCAGCACGGCGATGTTCCTCGGTCATGCCTATTCGGTGGTCACCACGCTGGACCGTACCGTGCCGTTGATCGAGGATCGGCTGAAACTCTCAGGGCTGTGGGACCGTTGCGCATCCGTGCGGGCCAGTGGTCTGGCGGTGCTGGAGCTGGAGTCCGACCCGCAACGGGCGCTTGAGGCGATTGTTCGTCAGGCGGAATTGGCAGTACTGGAAGACAAGGCCGAGGTGATTTGCCTCGGTTGCGGCGGGATGGCCGGGCTGGACGAGCAGATTCGTCAGCGCACCGGGGTGCCAGTGGTGGATGGCGTGACGGCGGCGGTGACGATTGCCGAGTCGCTGGTGCGATTGGGGTTGTCGACGTCGAAGGTAAGGACGTATGCGACGCCTCGGCCGAAACACATTATTGGCTGGCCTGGGCGGTTTGGGCGGTAGACCGCGTTATCGTTCATCGCGGGCAAGCCTCGCTCCTACAGAATACGTGTGATCCCTGTAGGAGCGAGGCTTGCCCGCGAAAGGGCCGACTCGGTCTCAATCCTGGCTCAAACCGCACTAAACCGCGATGCCAACCCCTGCTCCGCAAACTGCTCAATAATGAAATCCACAAACGCCCGCGTCTTGCCCGGCAACAATTTGTGCTCAGCGTAGTAAATGGAAATGTTGCCATCGTCGACAAACCAGTCCGGCAATACCCGCTGCAACGTCCCGGCTTCCAGATAACCCGAAGCAAACGGCATGCTCACCAACGCGATCCCCAACCCCTGAGCCGCCGTCGCACACGCCGCTTCGGAATCGCTCATGGTCATCCGCGCCTTTAGCGTCAAAGGGCTGTGTTGCTGGGTGCGGCTGGTCAATTGCCAGGACCGCACTCGCCCCGTCTGCGGCGACCGAATCAGAATCCCGTCGTGATGCTTGAGATCATCCGGTTCAACGACCACTTCGCGCCCCGCCAGATATTCGGCTGACGCCACCAACACCCGATGCGCCGGTGTCAGCTTGCGCGCGACCACGCCCTGCGGCAGCTCGAATCCACCGCCAATCGCGGCATCGAACCCTTGTGCAATCAGATCGACCTGGCGGTTATCAAAATGCCAGTCCGGATTGATTGCCGGAAACCGCCTCAGAAACTCGCCCAGCAACGGCACCACATACAACCGCCCGAACACCGTGCCCATGCTGACTTTCAGCGTTCCCGCCGGACGTCCTTCGGCGCTCGCGAGATTGGCCACGGCATTCTGGATCGTGTGCAGGCTGGAACTGACTTCGCCGAGAAACAGATGACCGGCCTCGGTCAGCGTCAGGCTACGGGTGCTGCGCTGAAACAGCCGCACACCGAGCCGGGCCTCAAGTTTTGCCACACTCTTGCCCACCGCCGCCGGGGTCAGGCTCAGGCGTCGCGCGGCCTCGGCAAAGCTGCCGACTTCGGCGCTGCGCACGAAGCATTCGATACTGCTGAAGGTTTCCATAAGCGCCACTATAAACTTTTGGTTTACACAGACTATCGTAATTACCGTCTACACAGCCTGTAATCCTGAATCAATACTAGGCTCCATCAACCGCGGCATCTCGCCACGGCGACTTTGGAGATCGACATGACTACTCAGAACCTCAGCGGCAAAGTGGCTTTGATTCAAGGCGGGTCCCGCGGCATCGGCGCTGCCATCGTCAAACGCCTGGCCGCTGAAGGCGCGACGGTTGCCTTCACCTACGTAAGCTCCACGGCCAAGGCCGAAGAACTGCAGAACAGCCTCACCGCCAACGGCGGCAAAGCACTGGCCATCAAGGCTGACAGTGCCGACGCCGAGGCGATTCGCGATGCGGTGAGCGCCACCGTCAAAGCCTTCGGTCGCCTGGACATCCTGGTCAACAACGCTGGCGTGCTGGCCGTTGCCCCACTGGAAGATTTCAAACTCGAAGACTTCGACCAGACGTTGGCGATCAACGTACGCAGCGTCTTCATCGCCACCCAGGCCGCCGCGAAACACATGACCGAAGGCGGTCGCATCATCAACATCGGCAGCACCAACGCCGACCGCATGCCCTTCGCCGGCGGTGGCCCGTACGCGATGAGCAAAGCGGCACTGGTCGGCCTGACCAAAGGCCTGGCACGCGACCTTGGGCCACGGGGCATCACCATCAATAACGTGCAACCGGGCCCGGTCGACACCGACATGAACCCGGCCAGCGGCGACTTCGCCGAAAGCCTGATCCCGCTGATGGCTGTGGGTCGTTATGGTAAAGCTGAAGAAATCGCCAGCTTCGTCGCTTATCTTGCAGGCCCGGAAGCCGGGTACATCACCGGTGCCAGCCTGACCATCGACGGTGGTTTCGGCGCCTGATGAGTTAAGCGCAATTCAAAAATGTGGGAGCGGGCTTGCTCGCGAAGGCGTCGTATCATTCAACATTAATGTTGCCTGACACACCGCTTTCGCGAGCAAGCCCGCTCCCACATTTACACTGTGTTAAGCCCAGTTGAGCGCAGGCAAACCGCACTCACTCGGCTTGAACGCTTTCAACGTACGAAGAATGCCATCGGCGTGTGCGTATTTTTCGTCGGCCATCGCGGCGTCGGGAATCGCAATCGCCGTCATCCCCGCCGCTTTCGCCGCAGTCACGCCGAACGGCGAATCTTCGAACACCAGGCAATCCCCGGGCGCCACGCCCAGGCGGCGTGCTGCGGTGAGGAAGATGTCCGGCGCCGGTTTGGCCGCACCGACTTCCGGGTCATCGGCTGTCACGACGAAGTCGAACAGCGCAAACCAGTCACGGTGCAAAGTGGTTTTCTGGCCGAACGACAGACGCGACGAACTGGTGCCCACCGCGATCGGAATGTTGTTGGCCTTCAAGTGCCGCACCAGCTCCTCGGCACCGGGCATCGCCAGCGCGGTGGGAAAACGCTCGCGCATCAGCGGCTCGCGGATCACCAGGAACTCCTCGGCGGTAATCGGCAGGTCCAGCGCTTCAACCACATAACGCGCCAGATCACCCGCACCACGGCCGATGATGTTCTGTTTGACGCTCCAGTCGAAAGTCCGGCCATATCGCTCGGCGATCATCGACGTGACTTCGGTGTAAATGCCCTCGGTGTCCAGCAGCAAGCCGTCCATGTCGAAAATCACGGCTTTGATCGGGCCGAACTCTTTCAGCGGTGCATTCATCGCATCTGATCCGTTTTTAATGACACCCCGGTCGGCTCAGGCACGGCTGATTCCGGGATTTGATTAAAGGGTTCAGCAGCATAGCGAGCGCGGCCGGCAGAGAGCAACGGGCAATCTCCCGACGGTGACAAAACCTTCGCCGAATCGCTGAGCATGATTTAGCGATTCGCCCTACACCAAACACCTCCTTTCCCGACTTCTTTCCTCGTTGATCCCCCGCAAAGTCTCGCGACCCCAATTTATCCGCGCGAGGGACTGCGAATGTTCAACCCTGACAAGGTCCTGGCCTTGAACAACGCCATCGGCCTGTTGGTGGTGGCAGCCATGAACCCCGAGCACCCGGACGTTGAAGCTCTGCTCGGCGATTTTCGCCTGTGCCTCAACGACTACGAGGCCTGGGCGGAAAGCTTCTGGACAGGATGGGCGCTGGAGGTCGAGCAAGTGTTCAAGGTCGGCAACGACGTTCGTTTGAGCACACCGAGGAATTCCTCCGCCCCCGTCAGCTCGACGATCGCCACATGCCCGGCCAGCGGTCCGTTGACCCTCGTGCATATGTTCGACGCGGCTCGCTTTGTGCCCATTGGTGATACGCCGGTGATGCTCGAACCGATCATTGAAGAGAGCAACGGCGAGATGACTTTTGGCGAACCGGTGCATCACACCATCGGCCCAAGCGGCATCCTCGAAATCCCTGAGTGTTGGCGCGGTCATCGTTACCGCATCACATTCTTTCCCAATGTTTCCACCGCTCATGTCCAGGCGCTTCATGCCTCCTATCAAAGCGTGATCGATGAGCTTGAAGGCTGGTTGCGCAACGAGTGGACGAGTGAATTCCAGCCTTTATGGGCGGGGTTTTCCGAGGCCGGTTTCCCTGAACGCTACGGCATGCTGCAACGGGCCGACTGGCGCGGATTCGAGAAGTCGCTGCACGGTTTGTGGGATGACGTAAAGCAGATCTACGCCCTGATCGCGGACCTGCAGGCCAACAGTGAAAAGCTTCTTGAATACCTGACCGAGGTTGAGCTCGAGACACTGCTGAACGCTTCGGCCGAAGCCATCGCCAATGTGATGCTGGTGTTGAGTGATGAGCCGTTGATGTTCATTCATCTCGCGGCTTTCACCAGTTGGCTGCGGATGTTGCCGCCGCAGTACATCGCCGAAGTGGTCGCGGAAATTCGTACAGAAATACTCATCGCTTTCCTGCTGGTGCGCCTCACAGGTCCTACAGGCCTGAAACTCGGCATCAGCGCCAAGGTGCTGGGCAAGATCAAGTCCGAGCGAGCCCGACAATGGCTGGCTGCCGCGAGTTTGCGCCTGGCTGAGCTTGCGAACAGATCGGATCTGACCCGCCACGCCGGCGCCCTCAAACCGCTGATGGTCAACGCGCGGAACGTGCCGCTCAAACCCGTGCCGGCGACTCCGTTGCACATCACCACCGGTGAATCACCGATTGTGCGGGTGAACAACCCGGTCGCCCTTGCCCGTGACAAGTCCGAAGCCAAGACCCGCCTGAGCCGCCAGGAACACCGCGACGACGCCCCTGCTCCCGCGCAAAACCCAAACGGCGACAACGTCGATTCAGCGGATAGAACCACAACCAACGGCTGCCCGGTATCGATGGTCACCGGCGAGGAACTGCTGACCCTGATTGATGGTTCGCTGGATGGTCGGTTGCCGTTCGAGTTCATCCGCGTGTATCGCACCAGTGCTGTCGGAATCGACTGCGGGCTCGGATTTGGCTGGAGTCATGCCCTTGCACACCGGCTGGAAATCGACGGCGAACAGGTTAGATGGATCGACCACGAAAACCGTCGTACGACCTTCCCTTTGCCCAAGGTTGAACGCCCGAGCATTCACAACAGCCTGTCGCGGGCGGCGATTTTCCTGGGGGATGAGCCGGAGGAACTGATCCTCGCAATGGCAGGCGAAGCAACGCGTTTTTACCACTTTCGTACAGGTCGACTGACAGCCATCAGCGATGCCTATGGCAACCGTCTGACAGTGCAACGGGACAACGCCGACAGAATCATGCGCCTCGACAACGGCGCCGGACGCTCGCTGCGATTGCGCTACGACCGCCGACACCTCGCCGCCGTCGAGTATCAGCGCTTTCATCCCGCCGACACCCTGGAAGATGCCTGGCGCACTGAACAGATATTGGTGACCTACCGCTACGACGCCTGTCATCGCTTGATCGAAGCGACCAACGCCGCCGGCGAAAGCGAACGCTACGACTATGACGACCAGCACGTCATCCTGCAGCGGCAATTGGCCGGTGGCGCGAGCTTCTTCTGGGAGTGGGAAAGGTCCGGTAAGTCTGCGCGATGCGTCCGACATTGGGCGTCGTTTTCGCAGATGGACACGCGCTATGTCTGGGATGACAACGGCGGCGTGCAGGTTAAAAACGTTGATGGCAGCGAAGCGTTTTACCAGCACGACGACCGGGCGCGCCTGGTGCGAAGGGTCGAACCCGACGGGGCGGAACACCTCAATGTCTATGACGGCCAGGGGCGGCTGATTGCCGAAAAGAATCCGCTCGGGGCAATGACCCGCTACCGCTATGACGATGTCGGACGGCTGATTGCCCTGATTCCACCCGAAGGTGAGCCAACGTCCTACGAATACCGCAATGGTTTCCTGCATGCGCGGTATCGCGGCAACGCCGTGTGGAAGTATCAGCGCAATGCTCAGGGTGAGGTCATCGAGGCGACCGACCCCGAGGGGCATGTCACCCACTACCACCACGACGAAAAAGGCCTGCTGCTGTCGATCCGCTTTCCGGACAACAGTCGGCATGTCTTCGTCCGGAATGCCTTGGGTCAACTGATCGAAGAGACCTTGCCGGGTGGCGGTCAGCGGCGCTTTTCCTACGATGCGTTGGGCCGGCAGGTTACCCGCCAGGACGAACACGGTGCCGTCACACGCTACTCATGGGATGCCGTTGGACGACTGCTTCAGACGACGCTTCCTACAGGTGCCAGTCGCGCCTTCAGCTACAACGCCTACGGCAAGGTCACCGCCGAACGGGATGAACTGGGGCGCACCACGCGCTTTGAATATGCCGATGATCTGCATCTGGTCAGCCGTCGGATCAATCCCGATGGCACACAACTGCTTTATCGGTACGACAACGCACGGTTGTTGCTGACCGAAATCGAGAATGAGTCCGGCGGGAAATATCTGCTGGACTACACGCTCAATGGATTGATCCGACAGGAAACCGGATTCGATGGCCAACGCACCGCGTATGCCTACGACCTCAATGGACAGCTGCTGAAAAAAACCGAGTTCGGCGACGACGGCTCGCAATGGGTCACGGGCTATCAACGGGATTCGACGGGACGGCTGCTGGTCAAGACGCTGCCCGACGGTGTCAATGTCGAATATCGCTACGACAGCCTTGGCCGGCTGGTCAGCGTCGATGACGGTCACGATCACCCGCTGGAGTTCGAATACGACAAACAGGGTCGGCTAGTCACCGAACACCAAGGCTGGGGCACGCTGCGATATGGCTACGATGCCTGTGGCCAGCTCAACCACCTGCGCCTGCCCGACAACAGCAAACTCGATTACCACCATGCCAAGGGCGGCGCACTGACGGCCATTGACCTCAATGGCGCCCGACTGACCGCTCACACCTTTTTCGCCGGCCGCGAACAGAACCGTCAACAGGGCCTGCTGCTCAGCGATTATCAGTATGACAATCAAGGTCGACTGAACGCCCACGCTGTCCGCCAAAACCTGCAACCTCTGTATCGCCGCGACTTTGCCTACAGCGCCAACGGCAACCTCGACCACATTGCCGACACGCGGCACGGTCAGCGCAGCTACCTCTACGATTCGCTCGATCGCCTGATCCGCGTCCGCCACTCCCGAGATCACCAACCGGAAAACTTCGCCCACGACCCGACCGGCAACCTGCTGATGCAGGACCGCCCCGGTCCGGCCATGGTCAAAGGCAATCGCCTGCTGATGCAAGGTGACCGCCACTACGATTACGACGCCTTCGGCAACCTGATCCGCGAATGCCGCGGCACTGCACAAAAACTGGTCACCGAGTACCGTTACGACTGCCAGCATCGCCTGATCGGCATCACCCTGCCCAACGGCAGCCTGGCGATCTACCGCTACGATGCCTTCGGCCGTCGCATCAGCAAAAACGTCGACGGCAACACCACCGAGTTTTTTTGGCAGGGCGACAACCTCGTCGCCGAAAGCAGTCGCGAGCACTACCGCAGCTACGTCTACGAGCCCGGCAGCTTTCGCCCGCTGGCCATGCTCGACGGCAAAGGCCCGCGCAACGCCTGCCCGTTTTACTACCAACTCGACCACCTCGGCACACCGCAAGAACTCACCGATTACAGCGGCGAAATCGTCTGGTCCGCCCAATACACCGCCTACGGCCGCCTCACCCGCCTCAACCGCGACACCCACCAGATCCTCGACCAGCCGCTGCGGTTTCAGGGCCAGTACTTCGACCCGGAAACAGGTTTGCACTACAACCGGCATCGGTATTACCAACCGGATGTGGGGCGGTATCTGACGCCGGACCCGGTCGGATTGGCCGGTGGCCTGAACGGGTATCGGTACGTGTTGAGCCCCACGGGGTGGGTTGATCCGCTGGGGTTGAGTGATTGCCCGGGGATGGGTGGGTGCGGGTCGGTTGAGGGGGTTGAGAATCCAACCAAAAAAGTAACCGTAAAAGGTGCTGAGCCCCCATTACCGAAGCCGAAGGGAGAAAATGATTACTTGTACCGCGGAGATGACCGAGAGCCTGATGATGTATTCGAAAATGGCTTTAAAAGTAAAGGTAAAAGCAATGATCTATTGCTGCACTCTATAGACAGCGACCATCCGCCAAGCAATTTCATTAGCACATCAACTTCAAGAGATGCGGGAAAAACCTTTGCCACTGGCTTCAATACGAAAATTGGTTATCTCTACACGCTCCAAAAAATCCCCGGATACGACTTGATAAAAGAGCTGGGTGCGATGTACCAATTCGATAGAGAGAAGGAGATAGCCATACCAAACCGCATCAAAAATGAGGATATCCTCGGAGCAACGTTGATAATTGATGACGGCAGAGAGTTTGGCTATTCCATCCCCAACCCAAACAGGAAAATCAGAAAATGACATCCGAAGTGAAATTAGTGATCAGTATCAATGGCACTAAGGAAACAGCTCAACTCATCTGCGACAACAAAGCCATATCCATAACCCTTGTAATGAAAAATGGCTTCAATAAAACGTATGCAGATACAGACTTCTACAGGTGCTTTGGACGGATTCGGGAAGACAACCCCTACATACAATTTCTTTGCAAAGGATCAAAGGCCAATGTCCACCCTTCCAGCATGTCGTCACAGATGTCCCTCGGACTGAAAGCGTACGAATTAACCCTAGGTAAAAAAGCGTCTCTCGACGATGTCATTTACATTTTTGACTATGACGAAGACAACCTGACGAATGATCCGGAGGTCCAACGAAATTTCTACAGGAAATGGATTGAATCAAAAAAAGAATAACTTTGTTCATCCACGTTAGTTTCCAAAAACATGGCTAAAAGTAACAGCCTAGCTGTAAGCTCGGCTCAACCGAGCACTCATTCCCCGAGATATCGGGATCATCAGAATCCGTTTCAACATCAATGCGCTTTACATCACCGTCAGGCACCTGCCCCCCCCCCCCCCCCGCCTCATCATCCTGCGGACGCAGGTCCCGGTCCGATGTCACACTCGCAAAAATGAAAAACCCGGCACCAGGCCGGGTTTTGCTGTCACTGATCGTCGAATCAGTGGTGTTTGTTCTTGTGCTTATGCTTGTGTTTGTGCCCGTTGCCGGAATGAGAATCGCCGCTGTCAGTACCCAGGTTGTTGCCCAGCGCACCACCCGCTGCGCCGCCGAGACCTGCGCCAATGGTCGAACCGGTCTTGCCGCCAATGCTGTTACCAATCACCGAGCCGCCCGCCGAGCCCAAACCACCACCGATCGCTGCTTCAGTGCGACTGCCTTTAGGTGCACCAACAGCGCTACCCGCCGCGCCGCCTACACCTGCGCCAATCGCGGCACCGGTGCTGCCGCCCATTTGCTGACCTACCACGTTACCCAATGCACCGCCGATACCACCGCCAACAGCAGCGGTGCCATCACCGGCAGCCATCGCACCTTGAGCAACCAAAAGTCCCAGAAACAATGTGGACAATGTCAAACGCATGATATGAACCTCTAATTCCGCATCGGGAGAAAAGAATTCGCTGCGGATGGGCGGAGTCTAGCACCTGCCCCCACTGAATCCGGCCAACGATGACCGTTGGACAGCTAAAGATGCAAAAGCTGCGAAAGAGAAACAGCCAGATACAAAAAGCCCGGCATCAAGCCGGGCTTTTTGAGCGGATCGATCAGGATCAGTGGCCCTTGTGGCCCTTGCCCAAGTTGCTGCCCACGCCGCCGCCCAAAGCACCGCCCAGGCCTGCGCCGATGGTCGAACCGGTCTTGCCGCCCAGGCTGTTGCCGATTATCGAGCCGCCCGCAGCACCCACGCCGCCGCCGATGGCCGCTTTGGTGCGGCTGCCTTTGCGTGCTCCAACAGCACTGCCCGCGGCGCCCGCGACACCAGCACCAATCGCAGCGCCAGTGCTGCCGCCCATGCTTTGGCCGACCACATTACCCAGCGCGCCACCCAGACCGCCACCCAGTGCGGCAGTGCCGTCGCCAGCAGCCATTGCACCTTGAGCAACCAAAAGCCCCAGAACCAGAGCGGGCAGTGTTAAACGCATGACAAGAACCTCAAAAAATAGGGGGAAATCAAAAAGGGTCGAGATTGAATGCTTTAGCGGCGAAAAAGTCCAGACACACAGCCCCAACCTCACCATCGGCGACGGTTGGACAGCTTTTATGGAAAAGGTTTTATGACAGACAAAAAAAAGCCCGCTGGGGAGACGGGCCAGGTGTTGCTTTCTAACGGATGAGTTGAGATTACGTAAGGCCTTGTGAAAACTTTGTGAAAACCCAGACCGAAAAACACACGCCGCAAAAAAGGTTGCAGGCATAAAAAACCCCGCTCAATGACGGGGTCTGGAGAGGATGGATTACTTCCTGACGGGTGCCGCAACCTTGGGTAAAAATTTCGCCTTGGGCCCTTGGGGCACCTGGGATTTCATTTTGCCAAGCTTGACCTGATCGTCACCGTAAGCCACCACATAGTCTGTCTGGCCACACCGCACGCTATTGTTGATTGGAAATTCAGCACCGTCGTCTTCGATATACGGATCAGCCATCTTTTCGCCCCTTTCAAAAGCGGGATCGATACCGGCAAGCCCTTTTGCCTGAAACATATCGACCACCAAGCTTTTGAGACTAGCCGGTCATTACCGGACTTGTAATTCAGATTCCCCAACACCCGACGAATGGCCCGCACGGCTTCCTACAAAACAAACACACAAATCGTTACCTGACTCACCTCAGTTTGACGGCCGTCCCGGTCACAAATACCACCACCATGCCGCCCTTGCCGGCCGGCATGCTGATCTCGAAATCGAGCCCCACCACCGCGTCGGCCTGCAGTGCCCGCGCCCGTTCCTTGATCTCGTCGGTGGCCTGAATCCGCGCCTCCTTCAATGCACGCTCCAATGTTTGAGAGCGCCCGCCGAAAAAATCCCGCATCCCGGCGAACATGTCACGGATAACGTTGACCCCCTGCACCGACTCGGCGCTGACGATGTCGAGGTAAGCGGTGATTTGGCGGCCTTCGATGGCGTGGGTGGTGGTGGTGATCATGGGCATTCCTTCTTCATAAATAGTCACTCAAGGCCTGAAACCTCAATTATTGATACACAAAGAGATCCTCTGAAGAGTCCACCTCTCCCCACTCGCCAGTGTATGCAACGGCGTGTATCGGGACCCGCCCCGCGTCAATGACGTGTTGAAGCGTGTTCGTCATATGCACCTTGTCTCTTTGTTCCGGGGTCAAGGCCTGGCGAAGCCGGACGACCTCTGCCCACCCCTCAGGCGTGAAGCGTAGAAGCCCCATGTATTGGCCCTGAACATCATCGACTGAAGTCGGTTTGTTGCCGATTTCGGTCAAGGTGCCGGTGGAGGCAAGGCGGAACGTTTCGGCATCCAGTAACGGATCACCAAAGCGCTGTGTCCAGAGCGCCAGCCAGTTCGGATCATAGGTGACGGCCAGGGAAGCCTTGCATGTCATTAACGACTGGACTGCTGCGGGGCTGTAAAAGATGTCGGAGTAACTCACGATGCACGGAGCATCCTGCAACCAGGCTTCAGCACACGCCAATGAGGAGACCATGTTGGTGTGCGCCCAGCGAGGATTATGGAACTCGATCAGCCCTTGGTCTGCCAACACCTCGCGCTTGTAGCCGGTCACGATGGCTATCTCGCTAATGCCTGCACCGCGCAGCGCCAAAAGTTGCCACTCCAGCAGTGTCTTGCCACGCAATTCGACCATGCATTTCGGACGTTCATCCGTGAGACTTTTCATGCGGCTGCCACGTCCGGCAGCCAGAATAATGGCTTTCACAACAGTCCTACCTCATGAAATATCTTTATTAACCGAACAATTGCTTCAGTCGATGAACGTCGTGCGCAGCCCAGACGTCCTCTCGCTCCGGGTGCCACATCCAGCCTTCCCAAGGGAGGTTGCGGTGCCGGATGGCTTCGATTTCCCCATCCCCACTGCACGCCAGGACCTCAAAACCTTCCGGGCAAGCGGCAAGCGAAAAACCGTGATAACTGTTCACCTCGGCAACGATTTTTCCTGACAGTTCATGCCGGGTTCGCACATGACCGTTCACCGCTTTCAGCTCGCCGCCCGACCAGTGCGCAATCATCTGCATGCCCCGGCAAATTCCAAGCACGGGCAGGCAGAGGGATCGTGCATGGGCAAGCAATCTGCCTTCAGTCAGGTCGCGCGCCGGACACTGGCCGATGTCATTTCCCCCCGAAAGCACAATGGCTTGTGGCGATACCGTGTGCAGCCAGTCATGCAGGGCGTCCTGAGTCAGCCGTCCGTCAGCGGTTTGCAGACACAACCCGTTGGGTACCGGCACCGGCAAAAAGCCGGCATCCAGTAGAAAGCTGATCAGACGCTGGTCAATTGCATCGCGGCTTTCACCACGCTCGGGAAATACGTCCACACGCTGGCTGATGGCAACGACTTTCATGCCAGCATCTCCACGCAGCGCCCCGGACAATCCAGGTGCAAGCGTTGAGCCGCCGACCAGCGCCGATAGAGGACTTCGCCGGCACCGATCACTGCCGGCAAGCCAAGTTCTCCTGCACGAATCGCCATATGCGAGTTCGCGCCGCCCCAAGCCGTAATCAGCCCGGCAATCGGGTAGGCAAACAACCAGTCGAACCCGGGGTCCGCGTTGGGAATGCAGACAATCGCGCCGGCGAGTATTTCTCGGTCGTCACTGCCCACCACGGGGGCAGTCACCTGCTTCTGGGTGATGAAGTTGGGGGCTGTTTCCGGCCATTCGAAAGACCAGACATCCTCAGGCCGGGTGATCACCGGCGGTAACGATACCTTTAGAGTCTCTGCGTGGCGGGCCTTGCCCTGCTCAATGCTGCGCAACAGCACATCGCTCGTGTTGGCTGCCGCAACGTGCAGTTCCTTGAAGACACTGATGTCGCAATAGGCCATGTCTTCACGGCTTATGCCGTGCTGGGCGCCCACTTGCGCGATCAATGCCAGCGCATCCGAGAGATTGCGGGTGAAGTGGAACTTGGCCAGCTCGCGCAGTTCGATTCCTGCTTGCATGAAGTCCAGCAAGCCGACAGGGTCGGGCTGCAAGCCGTGTGACTCCAGTTGCTTCACGATTTCGCGCATTTGTGGAAGGGTCAGCGAAAACGGTTGTACGGGCTCCGGGACGGACGGACGCTGAGTCCAGTCAAAGTAAAGTTCCGGCGCTTCATCGTAGCGAGGCGAAAGGATGTCGTAGGTGCCCGGGCGCAAGTGGCCGTAGCGTGCGAGGAACGTCGCCTTGTCCAATGTCGCGCGGTCACGCGCCAACTGGCCGCTGACAGTCGACACCCCACCCATGAAACAATCGTAGTCAGCCTGCGAGAGCACGCCCACCGTCATCAGGGATTTGAGCATCTGCACCGCAACAAAGCCGGCGCGAGCCAGACCGGCGAATGGCAGGGTCCCGTAGCGTTTGGCATCCTCCAACAGCCAGTAAATCCGTTCCAGAGGGTCGGCGTTGGAGGCCAGCAAAGCCTCACGTCGCGCATTCAGCGTATCGAGTTTGTTGGCATCTGCGCGCCACAAGCCATCCTTGGGATGGACGATGCGGTTGGTCAACTTGCGCAAACTGCTGCTGATGGCTTCCAGCTCATGCTCCAGGAAACCGGCACTGGCCAGGCGCTCCAGCCGCTGCGACAAATCCAGTGTGTAGCACGAGAACACAATCTCGAACTCCACTTTGTCGTGCAGCGTCGGCTCGGACAGCAGCCGATCGATATAGTGGTCGACCAGACGCCCCGCCAACCCCTCATCCAGGTCTGCCGGGATGAACGAGTTGAAAGACAATCGAACATCGATGTACGGCAGCCCGAAAAAATGCGGCATCAGCGGAAAGCTGCGCAAGTTGCGGTAGCCGTAATTATGGCGTTGATAGGCCCAGATCGAGTCAGTCACCAAATCCCGGTAAAGCGAAAGCGCCAGTGGTTTGGGACGGATACCGATAATTTCGGCCGGATTCCAGTCCGGCATCACACCATAAACGGTACGCTGGCCGATCAGGAACGGGTGCGGTCGCATGCCCCGCGCTACTTTGCGTTGAATATTTTCCAGCCGATCGGCTTGAGTTGTTTCGGACTCCGGGCGTGCTGGCAAAATCAGTGGTCGGGCTTGCAATAACCACAACACCTCGCCTTCAGCCTCCCGCGTGACAGCGAATTCACAGTCGACCGGCACCCCCTCGAACAACCCCAACAACTCTTCGAGCAAGGTCATGATGGGCAGCATATCTGGCGGTGGCGGCACTTTGCTGTGAGCCGCCTGCTGCCAAAGCCGGCCACCCAGACCGCCAGTGACAGATGCAGTGTCACGGCCCTCCGTCCAGTTCACCACCCGATAGGGCGCACAGGTATTCGGGTCGTGGGAAAAGGCAACGCCGGACCGAACGACATTACTCAACATCGGTTGAATCAGAACTTCGTCTGCCTGGTTGGCATCGCCATAACTGGCGATGACCTGTTCAACCGCCGATTCCAACCCTGCTTCATTGACGTCAAGTACAGAGAGAAACGCCCCCGCACCGGATGCTTGTACGCCGTCTTCGCGCAGACAACTGGAGCGCACGATCCAGGGGCCGGCGTCCAAGCGTCCCTGAATGTCGCGAAAACAGGCTTGCCGGCCCATTTGCCAATCCCTTACGGTGAAAGACAGCAACGGAGCAATGCGCGCCGAAGTCAGCCGCTCTTGCAGGCCGGCAAGCGTACCGGCCTTGGTGGAAAATCGCAGAGCCATCAGGATTATCTCAGCTGAGCAACCCAGATATTGGTTGAGTACGGAATCTGGATCGAGGCAGTCCCCAGGCCCTTCAAATAGTCATCGATTGCGCTAATCACCTCATGGAAATTCGCACCGGCCTGACGCTCAAGCGTTGCGTGAGAACGCCACGCCTCCAGACATTCCTCAATGGTTTGTTCGTGAATGACACGCGCATCAAGATGAACAACAGGACCGAACAGCGCACTGGCATCAATCACTGCCGTTTGATCTTCACGACGAGTACCGTAGCCGTAACCCTGAACCCGTTCTTTAATGATCGCTTCAATTCGGGCCTGGACAGGATCTTCAAGATGACGATGATTCCACATACAGGCGAACCAGCCTCGCGGCTTGAGAATGCGCGCGGTTTCCTTGAGAGCCTGTTCACGGTCACAGACATTGAAGGAACTGCCGAAAGTGACCATGTCGAAAGCTTGCGACTGCTGCCCTGTTACTTCGCCTGTGCCTTCATGCCAACTGACATGAGTCAGGTCCGCGGTACGCTTGATGCCATTCGCTCGCATCGCATCATTAGGTTCCACCGCAACAACGTCCAGGCCTCGCGCAGCCAACATTAAGGTCAGGTGCGCAACCCCGGCTCCAACGTCGCAGAACTTGTCGCCTTTCTCGGCGCCTGCAATCGAAAGCATTGCATCGATCGCAGCATCGGCGTAGTCAGGACGCTTCAAGTAAGCGTCAGCCAGTGTGGTGTAATCCCATTCCGTTTTCATACCAACTTCCTTTTATAAAAATGGTGCAGTAAGTCATCAGTCAACATAGATAGAGGGCGGTGGGGGTCGAACTCCACCACCCAGTCTGCCGCGCCCGGTTCATCAATCGACAAATCGAGCCCCGCGACGTTGTGCAACTCGCCCGCATCGAACCGGCGATAGATGCCCTTGGGATCCCGACGGCGCAGCTCCTCCATCGGCACCTTCAAATAGATTTCGAAATAACCAGGCAGGTGGGCACGGTTCCACGCATGAACTTCGCGGAACAGCGAAATCGTGGCGATCACCACCGTGAACCCTTGCGCCGCTATGACCCGGCATAAATGAGCGTATTGCATGGCCAGCGCCAACCGCCCTTCACGCCCGTGGTTTTGCGCATTGGCCGCACTTGCGCCAAACACATCACGCAGTTCATCGCCATCCAGCATGACAACCGGATGACCATCGCTTCTAAGCCTGGCAACAAACTCATGGGCCAGCGTTGATTTACCGGCACCCGACAAACCGGTAATCCACACGACCTCGCCGATAGAGGTATTCATATCAACACTGGGAGCCTGGAAGTTACTTACGATCATTGCGGCGCTCTTTCAGGGTCGCTAATGAAATTGTCGTGAGCGCCTCCAAAAGAGTCGATCACACAGTAACGAAAACGGGACTCATGTCGGCTTTTAACCAACTCAAGAAACACCTCATCCGGATGATGAAGCCCGCTGTACTCTGAGTCGTAGAACTTTTTATAAATGAAGTACTTTTGCTCTGAAGTAAGCAGTTTAAATCCAAGCACCATATCCTTAAGCTCATCGCCATTTTTAGCGATCGGCAACAAGCCCTCCATTTGTTCCAGCCAGGCTTCGACGATTGGACTGCTATCGTGACCCACTGGAACATAATAAATCGGCAGCTTACACGTATTCAGCATAAAGGACACACCACCACTGGAGGCATCAGTGATGATCGTGTCACATATCCGATAGAAGTCTTTACTGCTGCCTTTAGTATCGTCAATTGAAACCCACGGGTACCGGGCAAGTTGCTCACACAACTCTTTTACATAGGGACGGTCAAAATCCGTCATATACGGCCGAAAAATAATCTTCGCATGAGGAATCTGGGATTTCACCGAGTTAATGACCACCTCCATGTTTTCAAACAGAGAAGCGCCACTCGGGCAAATACCTATCTGGGTAGGCAGAAGGCCAACAACATACTCCTCGGACATGCACCGAAACTCAGGGGGCGCACTGAACATGTCGGGAATTTTGATTGGCAGTACGGATACTGCACTAGTGTTTCGAAGGTCCGTACGTGATCGGTCCGGTTCACGCTCCAGACGCAAGGCGACTCTGTCCCGCCTGAAGTAGTACATGCCTGTTTTAATCAAATCAAAAAGCGATCTGGAGGAGGAAACAATTGCATCCCAATAGGATGTCCAGCCGGAACAGTAGTAAACATCCGCGAGGGGCATCCCTACATTGCCGTGCGCAATAAAAATGGTGAAGTTTGATTCATCAAGTAATTTCCCGATAGAAGCATCGTTCGAGATAATTACTTGTGATTTCAGTTTTCCAATATCATCCAGCCCCACCTCTTCAACTGGACAGCCTAGAAACTGTTCCGCTTCAAACTTGCTGATACCGACAATGTTTGTCTGAAGCACAATGCAGTTGTAGTGATTGCGAAGAGCATTTAGCGCTGGCAGCAAGTACTCAAGATAGGTTTTTCCGCCATTATTGACGTTACTGATCAAATAAACGCTTTGCATATAAAACGCGCACCTTCAAAGCTGTCCCAGGCAAGCCAGGCTTAGGCCAAGTAAACGCGCAAAAAAGGGGAAAGCATTTGATCCTGCCTAAGTGCATATCCCTTTCGCACGTGTACATCCTTGTTGTTAAGCGAATCAGACTAAAGTCGTATCAATTTTCATTGAAAATCAATGATAAGGCTTTGATCCTGATCACATAAACGGCGCCAATATATCATACGCTGGCAAATTGACACCCCACCAGGCGAGCATTTTTACCCTTGTCGCGGCCAACGTGCCGCCTCGAAATCCAGACACCCAGAAACCACAAAACCCCTGACTTCTTTCGAAATCAGGGGTTCTGGTTACATCGAATTTGGCGGTGAAGGAGAGATTCGAACTCTCGATACAATTTCTTGTATACACACTTTCCAGGCGTGCTCCTTAAGCCACTCGGACACTTCACCGTATCTCTTCAAACATGTTCTGTCTGTCGAGGCGCGCTAATGTAGTCGAAAGCTTTTCTGATGGCAAACTTTTTTTGCAGAATTTTCATGTGCTTAGCGGTTTGGAGGTTCCGGGAGCATTCCGGGCCATGGCAAACCTGCCAATCTCTGGCTTCGTGCTCTCCTATATAGAGAGGGGAATGCACGGCGGGAGCGGCGGGCTACGCTTGCCCGGCGGGGGAAAGGGTGACTGGCGGGTCAGTCACGGCGCTTTACCTGGCCTGCGGCGGTGGGTAACGTCTGCCCCAACTTTCATACAAGGAATAGCGTCATGAGTGAGTTGATTTCCTACCACCTCGAAGACGGTATCGCGACCCTGACCTTGAGCAACGGCAAGGTCAATGCCATCTCTCCGGACGTGATTGCTGCGTTTAATGCTGCGCTGGATCAGGCAGTGACTGATCGTGCAGTGGTGATCATCACCGGTACGCCAGGAATTCTGTCGGGCGGTTATGACCTGAAGGTGATGACAGCAGGCCCTAAAGAAGCCGTATCGCTGGTGACGGCTGGCTCGACATTGTCCCGTCGTCTGTTGTCGCACCCGTTTCCAGTGATTGTTGCGTGCCCTGGGCATGCAGTGGCCAAGGGCGCGTTCCTGTTGTTGTCGGCGGATTACCGCATTGGTGTCGACGGCCCGTTCAGCATTGGCCTGAACGAAGTGCAGATCGGCATGACCATGCACCACGCCGGCATTGAGATCGCCCGTGATCGCCTGAGCAAGGCAGCGCTGCATCGTTCGGTGATCAACGGTGAGATGTTTAACCCGAAGAGTGCCGTGGATGCCGGTTTCCTCGACTTGGTGGTGTCGCCCGAAGAGCTGCAAGGCGCGGCGCTGGCAGCGGCTCGTCAGTTGAAGAAGATCAACATGACCGCGCACAAGAACACCAAGCTGAAAGTGCGCAAGGCACTGCTGGACACCCTGGACAACGCAATCATCCAGGATCAGGAGCATTTGGGTTAACCCAAAGATACTGCACCGAAAAGCCCGACCGTGGTGTCGGGCTTTTTCATACACGCTCTGTGGAAAAGTCTACAACCCCTCTAGAACAGATCTGACCAACTAGTCGGAAACATGCGCTCAAACATCGGCTATCTCCTACATCTATAGAGGCAATTGCCGAAAACAGTGCACATCCGTACACTGCGCCACCTTTTGTCCCGGTGGGGCCTGTAAATGCTGTTCGTGTTTCGTATGTTATTGATGGGCCTGCACTTTATTCTCGCTGGTGTGCTGGGGGTGATTCTGGGGCTGTTTCGCCCGTTCAACCCGGACAACAGCCGTTTGTGCGCGCGCCTCTATGCGTGGCCGGCAATGTGCATTTTGCGTTTGCGAGTGAAGGCCGACGTCGGGCCATTGATGGACAAACCCGAGAGCTGCGTGATCATCGCCAACCACCAGTCCAACTATGACTTGTTTGTTTTCGGCAACGTGGTGCCCCGCCGCACCGTGTGCATCGGCAAGAAGAGCCTGAAGTGGGTGCCGTTGTTCGGTCAGCTGTTCTGGTTGGCCGGTAATGTGTTGATCGACCGTGGCAATGCGCACAAGGCACGCCAGTCGATGCTGACTACCACGCACACCTTGCAACATGAAGACACCTCGATCTGGGTGTTCCCGGAAGGCACGCGCAATCTGGGCGAAGACCTGCTGCCCTTCAAGAAAGGCGCGTTCCAGATGGCGATCGCGGCGGGCGTGCCGATCGTCCCGGTGTGTGTCAGCAGTTACGTCAAACACATGCGATTGAACCGCTGGCGCAGTGGAAAAATTCTGATCCGTTCTTTGCCGGCCATTCCAACTGCCGGATTGAGCCTGGACGACATGCCGCTGCTGATCGCCCAGTGCCGCGAGCAGATGCGCGAGTGCATCGCCTCGATGGATCGGCAACTGCAAGCCGCGTGAAACGAAACCCGCCCTGTGCGGGTTTTCTTTTGCCTGCGAACTTTTGCCTTCGAACTCTGCAGATTTCACTGACTCTCAAGCGGTATAGAAGGATAAGCTGAACACTGCCTGCTACTAATAAGAAGTGAAGCTGAATCATGGGTAGAGTTGTTGCTGCTGCGGTTTACAGCGCTGGTAAGAAGGTCACCAATATCACCCTCGACGAAGGCGCTGCCTGGGCCGCCAAGCCTGGTCACTTTGTCTGGATCGGCCTCGAAGAGCCGAATGCCCAGGAGCTGTTCAATCTGCAACGCCAGTTCAACCTGCACGAACTGGCCATTGAAGACGCCCTGGAAAAACACAGTCGACCGAAGCTGGAAACCTTTGGCGATGCGCTGTTTATCGTCACGTATTCGCCGATCCGCCATGAAGGAAAGCTTGAGTTCATCGAGACTCATATCTTTGCCGGCAACGGTTACATCATTACTGCGCGTAACGGTCATTCGGCGTCCTACGCTTATGTCCGCCAGCGTTGTGAGGCGCGTCCACTGTTGCTGGAGCACGGGGAAGATTTCGTACTCTATGCCATCCTCGACTTTGTGATTGAAAACTATCAGCCGATGGGCGAAGCGATCCATGCAGAGATCGATGAGCTGGAACGTAACGTCATGTGCAGCTCCCTGAACGAGCGCG
This sequence comes from Pseudomonas sp. IT-P44, assembly GCF_949768225.1. NCBI lineage: Bacteria > Pseudomonadati > Pseudomonadota > Gammaproteobacteria > Pseudomonadales > Pseudomonadaceae > Pseudomonas > Pseudomonas sp. IT-P44. The sequence goes on from NZ_CATKQM010000009.1 coordinate 70,168, forward strand.
ACATTCAAAAACTCCACAGTCTGCGCCGCGATGTATTGCGTTTGCGGCGGTACGCGGCGCCGATGGTGGAAATCGGTGAGGAGCTGCAGAAGCTGAGTTTTCCGTTCATCGACAAGAACATGCGCCCGTACTTCCGCGATGTGCAGATCCATGTGACCCGGCAGATGGAAGACCTGACGACCCTGGCGGACATTGCCAGCCAGACCATTGAAGTCGGGGTGTTGCTGGAGGCGTCACGGCAGAGCGTGGTGCAGCGCAAGTTTGCGGCGTGGGCGGCGATTCTGGCGTTCCCGACGGCAGTGGCCGGGATCTATGGGATGAACTTCCAGAACATGCCGGAGCTGACCTGGCATTACGGGTATTTCGGGGTGCTGGGGTTTATTGCGGTGGGGTGTGTGAGTTTGTGGGCGAGTTTCAAGAAGTCGGGGTGGTTGTAGCCACAACCGAGTCGTCAGTGACATTCGCGGGCAAGTCGGATCGCCGCACCGCTCGCTCCTACAAGAGTACCTGTAGGAGCGAGGCTTGCCCGCGAAGCTTTTAGCGTTAAACAGTTTCTGGTTTATGCGCCACAAACCGCATCATCCACTCCGCAACGGTTGCGCCATGATGCTCATGCTCAAGGCTCGCCATGCCTTTGGTATACACCTGCTCGCCCAACGCTTCCTGACGAATATCCAGCAAGGCTCGCGAGTAATCGTGAATGAATTCCGGGTGCCCCTGGAAGCACAACACCTGGTCGTTGATGTGGTAAGCGGCAAACGGGCAGAAATCGCTGGAAGCGATGACCGTGGCGTTTTCCGGCAACGACGTCACCTGGTCCTGGTGGCTGATCAACAACGTCAACTCTTCGCGCACCGGGCTCATCCATGGCGCCTTGGCGGCGAGTTTGTAACTGTGGGTGCCGACGCCCCAGCCCTGGGTCGCACGCTCGCTCTTGCCGCCCAGCAGCAGCGCCAGCAACTGATGGCCGAAGCACACGCCCAGCAGTTTGTCGCCGCGTTCGTAGCGGGTCAGCAGGTAAGCCTTGAGGGTTTGAATCCACGGGTCGGTGCCGAAGGAATCGGCCTTGCTGCCGGTGACGAGATAGGCGTCGAAGGCCTCATCATCGCTGGGGTATTCGCCCTGCATCACGTTGTAGACAGTGAACTCGGCCGCGATGGGTTGTTGCGAAAACAGACGCTGGAACATCTGCCCGTAACCCTGATATTGATCGACCAGTTCCGGACGCAGGATGTCGGTTTCCAGAATGCAGATGCGTAACGACATAAAAAATACCTGACACGTGATGGGAATAATGCACACCCCAGAGCCTGCCTCGAAACACCGTTCCAAGGCAAGCCCCACGAGTCGTCATCGGTCCCTTAAAACACCTCCCCTTTGGCCGCTTTCTCCAGCAGCAGCGCGGGTGGCGCGAACCGTTCGCCATACTGCTCGGCCAGGTATTGCGCACGTGCGACGAAGTCCTTCACGCCGTACTGGTTGATGAACTGCAGCGCGCCGCCGGTCCAGGCCGCGAAACCAATGCCGAAGATCGAGCCGACGTTGGCATCCGCAGTCGAGGTCAGCACGCCCTCCTCCACGCAACGCACAGTTTCAATGGCTTGCACGAACAGCAGGCGATCACGCACGTCCTTCGGCGAAATCTGCCCGTCAGCCTTCTCGAAACGACTTTTCAGCCCTGGCCACAAGTGCTTCTGGCCACCGGCCGGGTATTCGTAGAAACCACCGCCTGCCGCTTTGCCCGGACGCTTGTATTCGTTGAGCAGCAAGTCAATCACGGCAAACGCCGGGTGCTCAATCAGTGGTTTCCCTTCCGCTTGCAGGTCTTTGGCCGTTTGTTGACGGATATGGCTCATGAGGCTGAGGGATACTTCGTCGGAGATCGCCAGAGGCCCGATGGGCATGCCCGCCTTGCGCGCTTCGGTTTCGATCATCGCTGCGCTCACACCTTCGCCGAGCATGGCAATGCCTTCGTTGGTGAAGGTGCCGAACACGCGTGAGGTGAAGAAGCCGCGGCTGTCGTTGACCACAATCGGGGTCTTCTTGATTTGCAGGACGAAATCGAAACCGCGAGCCAGGGTTTCGTCGCTGGTGTGGGCGCCCTTGATGATTTCCACCAGCGGCATTTTTTCCACGGGGCTGAAGAAATGCAGACCGATGAATTTGCTCTGATCCGGTACGGCGGTGGCGAGCCCGCTGATCGGCAGGGTTGAGGTGTTGGAAGCGATCACCGCGTCCGGGCCGACGACCTGTTGTGCGGCTGAAGAGACCCTGGCTTTCAGTTCGCGGTCTTCGAACACGGCTTCAATGATAAGGTCGCAACCGGCCAGATCGGCATCATTTTCAGTGGTTTTGATCCGCGCCAGCACTGCGTCCCGCTGTTCGATGCTCAACTGTCCCCGGGTAATCTTCTTGTCCAGCAACGCCGCCGAATGAGCCTTGCCCTTCTCTGCTGCCGCCAGGTTGATGTCCTTGAGCACCACTTCGATACCGGCCGAGGCGCTGACAAAGGCAATGCCGGCTCCCATCATCCCCGCGCCCAGAACCCCCACGCGACGCGTCACGTAAGGTGCAAACCCTTGAGGTCGCGAACCGCCGGCATTGATCTCGTTGAGCTGGAACCAGAACGTGCCGATCAGGTTCTTCGAGATCTGGCCGGTGGTCAGCTCGGTGAAGTAGCGGGTTTCGATCAGGTGCGCCGTGTCGAAATCCACCTGAGCGCCTTCCACAGCGGCGCAAAGAATCTTCTCTGGTGCGGGCATGCAGCCCTGGGTTTTAGTGCGCAGGATCGACGGTGCAATCGCCAACATCTGCGCGACTTTCGGATGCGACGGCGTACCGCCCGGAATCTGATAGCCCTTCACATCCCAACGTTGCACCGCTGTCGGGTTGGCCAGAATCCAGGCGCGCGCCTTGCTCAGCAGCTCATCGTGATCCAGCGCCAACTCATCGATCAAACCTCCCTGCAAGGCTTGTTGCGCGCGGACTTTCTTGCCTTCAAGCAGATACGGCAAGGCCTTCTCCAGACCGAGCATCCGCACCATGCGCACTACCCCGCCACCGCCCGGCAACAGGCCGAGGGTGACTTCCGGCAGGCCGAGCTGCACCGATGAATTGTCCAGCGCCACGCGGTGATGACAGGCCAGGCAGATTTCCCAACCACCCCCCAGCGCCGCGCCGTTGATTGCGGCGACTACCGGTTTACCCAGGGTTTCCAGGGTGCGCAGTTGGCCCTTCAGCGTCAGCACCATGTCGTAGAACGCTTTGGCTTCAGGCTTGCCGACCTTGATCAGTTCATTGAGGTCGCCGCCGGCGAAGAAGGTCTTCTTCGCCGAGGTAATGATGACGCCGGCGATGCTGTCTTTCTCGGCAACCAGTCGGGCGACGCAAGCGGCCATGGCCTCGCGGTAGACCGCGTTCATGGTGTTGGCGCTCTGGCCCGGCATGTCGATGGTCAGGACGACGATCTGGTCCTGCCCTTTTTCGTAACGAATGGCTTCAGTCATGAAGAGGATTCCTTGAAATCGTGGCTCAGAGGCGTTCGATGATGGTGGCAATGCCCATGCCGCCGCCGACGCACAGGGTCGCGAGGCCAAAGCGCAGGCGCCGGGTTTCCAGTTCATCGAGCAGCGTGCCGAGGATTGCGCAACCTGTAGCGCCCAGTGGATGCCCCATGGCGATGGAGCCGCCATTGACGTTGACCTTGTCCGGGTCGATGGCCATGTCCTTGATGAATTTCAACACGACGGAGGCAAACGCCTCGTTGACCTCGAACAGGTCGATGTCTTCGACCCGCAGCCCGGCCTTGGCCAACGCTTTGCGGGTGGCCGGCGCCGGGCCGGTGAGCATGATCGTCGGATCGGTGCTGGTGACCGCCGTGGCGACGATTCGCGCCCGTGGCTGCAAGCCCAGTGCACGTCCCTTGGCTTCGGAGCCGATCAGCATCAACGCCGCGCCATCGACGATCCCCGAACTGTTGCCCGGCGTGTGCACGTGGTTGATCCGCTCAACGTGGCTGTAGACCCGCAATGCCGTGGCGTCGAAACCCATTTGCCCCATCATCTCGAAGCTTGGCTTGAGTTTGCCCAGGCCTTCCAGGGTGGAGTCGGCGCGAATGAACTCATCGTGATCGAGCAAAATGATGCCGTTCTGATCCTGCACCGGCACCAGCGATTTGCTGAACGAACCGTCGGCCCGGGCACGCGCCGCTTTTTGCTGGGAGTGCAGCGCGTAGGCATCGACGTCCTGGCGGCTGAAGCCTTCGAGGGTGGCGATCAGATCGGCGCCGACGCCTTGCGGGGTGAAATGGCTGTGCAAATTGGTTTCCGGGTCCAGCGCCCAGGCGCCGCCATCGCTGCCCATCGGCACCCGGGACATCGACTCGACGCCACCGACCACCACCAGGTCTTCGAAGCCGGAACGCACTTTCATCGCCCCGAGGTTGACGGCCTCCAGCCCTGACGCGCAGAAGCGGTTGATCTGCACGCCCGCGACGCTGACATCCCAATCGGCCACCTGTGCGGCCGTTTTGGCGATGTCCGCACCTTGATCGCCGACCGGCGTCACACAGCCCAACACCACGTCGTCGACCTGACTGGTGTCCAGCGCCGTGCGCTGTTGCAGCGCCTTGAGCAACCCCGTCACCAGGTTCACCGGTTTGACACTGTGCAAGGCACCATCGGACTTGCCCTTGCCACGGGGCGTGCGTAAAGCGTCGAAAATCAAAGCTTGGGTCATGACGTCCTCGAACCTGGCGGTGAAAATACTGAGCCCTCACCTTATGCCGAGCCACCGCCGATTCAATGACCGCAATGCTCACTGACGTTGACGGACACGCTCAGACGGACGGTAGTGTGCTACCGGATTGATCGTTTCAGGACACCGAGATGTCTAGCAAAAGGGCGGCAAAGAAGCTGGCAATAGGCCTCATGCCTTTTTTAAAGCAATAAGTGCGCGCTCCATACGAAAGGGATCTAAGTCACGAGTGACGCGGGCCCTAAGGTGAACATATGCGAAGTTGTCGTCGGGTTTTGCCGAGGCGCTCGCCTTACAGGAAGTGCAACGCTCTGCCGTCATGGAGATATGCAGGCAGGCATCAGGAAATAACAAAAAAGGCGGTCAAGCCATGTTCAAACATTCGAAAGTACGTCAAGCCGGGCTCATTCTTTTCGCTACTACGTTGCTGTTGATTTTGCCGAACCTGACGAAGGTGATCGGCTGAGTCTTTATTAAAAAATCGGCGCACAGTTTCCATCGCCTCTTAAAAATGTGACTGGCTCGCTACCCGGGCCGGCGTGGGTGTGCCAACCTTTGCGGCACTTCCACGACATGGACGGCGATCTGTTGAAAACGCTCATTCTGCTCGGGGCCTTGCTGTTCGGCTCGCCCCTTTATGCCGCACAGCTGAACCTGGAGCTGGGCGCACACAGCCGCACCTGGCAGACCGAGGAGTTGCTCAAGCATCCTCTGGTTCAGACCATCACCATTACCAACGACGTTTCCTACAAACGGGACATGAGCTATCGCGCCGTGCCCCTGGCGGCGTTGTTGAGCGGCATCAAGCCTGACGATCACCTGCAAGCTGTGGCACTGGATGGTTTTGCTGCCGAACTGGCTGCCGCGCCGTTGCTCAACAGCCAAGGTGCGCGAGCGTGGCTGGCGATTGAAGACCCGACAAAACCGTGGCCGGCGCTGTCGGCAGACAAGCCGAGTGCCGGGCCGTTTTATCTGGTATGGACGGATCCTCAGGCGGGCAATATCAGTCCCGAGCAATGGCCCTTTCAAGTGGCTGACATCAAACGCATGGCGCCGGTGGCCGAGCGCTTCCCTGCCCTGCTGCCGGATCCGGCGCTGAAGGCGGACGACCCGGTGAATGTGGGGTTTGCGCTGTTTCAGAAGAATTGTCTGGCGTGTCATCGATTGAACGGTGCCGGGGATGCGCAGTTCGGGCCGGATCTGAACATTCCGTTTAACCCGACCGAGTATTTCGGGGCGGATTTTTTGAAGCGCTACATCCGCGATCCGCAGAGTTTGCGGCAGTGGCCGCAGGCGAAGATGCCGGGGTTTTCGGCGGCGGTTTTGCCGAATGGGGATCTGGAGATGTTGGTGGGGTATTTGAAGCACATGGCCGGGCGCAAAACCAAGCCCTGACACTATTTCCATGTGGGAGCGAGCCTGCTCGCGATGACGGTGGCACATTCAACATGAATGTGACAGACAGACCGCTATCGCGAGCAGGCTCGCTCCCACAGGTTTTTGCGGCGAACAGACCTATTGCTGCTGCACTGAAATCACCGGCATCGGCGTCGGCGACACAAACACCTTTGCGTGCATCTGCTCGCACCCGCCGCCCCGACGCATCCCGCGTACCGGGCAGGCATCCAGGTAATCCAGGCCCACCGCCAGTTTCAAATGCCGCTCCGGTCGCGCCAGTTCATTGGTCACGTCAAAGCTGTACCACGCGTCATCCAGCCAGGCTTCCGCCCACGCGTGGCTGGCCAGATGCTCGCTGTTCTCGCTGTACAAATAGCCCGACACATAACGCGACGGAACTCCCAGGCTGCGGGCGCAGGCGAGAAACGCGTGGGTGTGGTCCTGACAGACACCCGAACGCCCGGCGAAGGCTTGCGCGGCGCTGGTGTCCACTTCGGTGGAGCCCGGCGTGTAGGTCATGTGCGAATTCAGGCCATGCATCAAGTCGATCAATGCCGCGCGGTCCCGGCGCTTTTTGCACGCCTTCTCGGCGAACTCACGCAAGGCTTCGTCGGCCTCGGTCAGGCGCGTGAAGCGCAGGAACGGCAGCGCCGACTGGCTCTCGTGCTCGGCTTCACGCAGTTCGTCGATGTCGACCTGGCCACGGGCGCCGATGATGATCGCTTCATGCGGCTCGTCCATGGTCAGCACGTGCAGGATATTGCCGAACGGATCGAGTTGCGCGCGCACCGGGCGCGGCAGGTCGAGCTGCCAACTGAGCACGTGCTGGCGCTCGCTGTCGTGAGGGGTCAGTCGCAGGTACTGGATGCTCGCCCGCACCTGATCTTCATAGTGATAGGTGGTCTCGTGGCTAATGGAAAGTCTCATGCAGCCTCCAGGTAGGAACTGTGTATGGCGTTACCCAACTGGCGCACCAGCGGGATGAACTCGGTCAGCCAGGCGTGCAGGCCTTCGTCGAGAATTTCGTTGATGCCGGTGTAGCGCAGGCGTGCGTCCATCTCGGCGGCCAGACGTTGCGCAGGACGGCCATTGGCCCCCGGCAGTTGAGCGAGGATCTGGTCGATTTCTTCGGTGCACGCACGCAGGGATCGCGGGACATCTGCGCGCAACAACAGCAGTTCGGCCACATGCCGGGCGCCGGGCGCGTCGCGGTAGATCTCGGTGTAGGCCTCGAACGACGACAACGCCCGCAACAAGGCACTCCACTGGTAATAGGCGTGAGCCGTGCCGTCGCTGACCGCTTCGGCCTGATCGCCAGCCATTTCGTAGCGTGCATCGAGCAGGCGCAAGGTGTTGTCCGCCCTTTCGATAAAGGTGCCCAGACGAATAAACCGGAACGCATCGTTACGCATGATCGTGCCGTAGGACGCGCCACGAAACAGGTGGGAACGTTCCTTGATCCACTCGCAGAAACGACTCATGCCGTAGCGACTCAAGCCCTGATCGGCGATGCCGCGAATTTCCAGCCAGGTGGCGTTGATGTTCTCCCACATGTCCGCGGTGATTCGCCCCCGTACGGCATGGGCGCTGGCCCGCGCCGAACCGAGGCAGCTGTAAATGCTCGCCGGGTTGGCCGCGTCCAGGGCAAAAAAGTGCAGCAGCCGTTCGGCATGCAACTCGCCGTGGCGTTCGAGGTAATCGTCCAGGGTGCCGGTGATCAGCAGCGGCATGGCGAGTTCGTGCAGACCGTCACCGCGGCCATCCTGCGGCATCAGCGACAGCGAATAACTGATGTCGAGCATCCGTGCGAGGTTTTCCGCCCGTTCCAGGTAACGCGACATCCAATACAAATCCGAGGCAGTTCTACTTAACATGGCAGGCTTCCTTCAATCCTCGACCACCCAGGTGTCCTTGGTTCCGCCGCCCTGGGAGGAATTCACCACCAGGGAGCCTTCACGCAGGGCGACACGGGTCAAACCGCCGGGCACAACCCGGGTTTCGCGGCCAGACAATACAAACGGACGCAGGTCGATATGGCGTGGGGCGATGCCGTTTTCGACAAAGGTCGGGCAGGTCGACAGGGACAACGTCGGTTGCGCGATGTAGGCATGGGGCTTGGCCTTGATTCGCTCGCGGAAGGATTCGATTTCCGCCGCCGTCGCCGCCGGTCCCACCAGCATTCCATAACCGCCGGAGCCCTGGGTTTCCTTGACCACCAGTTCTGGAAGATTGGCCAGCACGTGGGACAGTTCGGAGGGATTACGACACTGGAACGTCGGAACGTTCTTCAGGATCGGCTCTTCGTCGAGGTAGAAACGGATCATGTCGGTGACAAACGGATACACCGACTTATCGTCCGCCACCCCGGTGCCGATGGCATTCGCCAGCACCACATTGCCCGAGCGGTACGACGACAGCAGCCCCGGAACGCCAAGCATCGAGTCCGGATTGAACGCCAGCGGATCGAGGAATGCATCGTCGAGACGGCGGTAGATCACATCCACCGCTTTCGGCCCGTCCGTGGTGCGCATGAACACCTTGTCATCACGCACGAACAGGTCCGCGCCTTCCACCAGCTCCACGCCCATTTCCCGAGCGAGAAATGCATGCTCGAAAAACGCGCTGTTGAAGCGACCCGGCGTCAGTACCACCACGCTCGGGTTATCGAGGTGGCTGGAGCTTTTCAGGGTGTCGAGCAACAGGTTCGGATAATGATCGATCGGGGCGATGCGCTGGGCCGAGAACAACTCGGGGAACAGGCGCATCATCATCTTGCGGTCTTCGAGCATGTAGCTCACGCCGCTCGGTGTACGCAGGTTGTCTTCGAGCACGTAGTACGTGCCGTCGCCATCGCGCACCAGATCGACGCCGGAAATGTGGGAATAGATATCCCGGTGCAGATCCAGCCCCTGCATCGCCAACTGGTATTGCTCGTTGGCCAGCACTTGTTCGGCCGGGATGATGCCGGCCTTGATGATGCGCTGCTCGTGATAGAGGTCGGCGAGGAACATGTTCAGCGCCTTGACCCGCTGGATGCAGCCGCGTTCGACGATCCGCCATTCACTGGCGGGGATGCTGCGCGGAATGGTGTCGAAGGGAATCAGGCGCTCTGTCCCCTGCTCGTCCCCGTAGAGCGTGAAAGTAATCCCGGCGCGATGAAACAGCAGATCGGCCTCGCGTCGCCGTTGTGCCAAAAGCTCGTCAGGCGTTTCGGCCAGCCAACGGGCAAACTCCCGATAATGCGGGCGGACCTGGCCGCCGGCATCGTACATCTCATCAAAATAGGTGCGGATCATGCCGTACTCCTTGTCACCCGGACATCCAGGCCTTCGCAAGGCCCGTGCCATCGGCAGAAACGCTTTGATATCAATCGGTTGGATATTCACATGATTAACACCGCACCAATCCTGTGCGGCAAATGCCCCAACCTGATCGCCCCCGCTTCATTGCGAAGCAATGCTGTCGCCTATCACCAGCATAGTCAGAGTTGATTTCACTGCCCGGAGGGGGATGCGGATAATTCGCGCATTCGCTGGAAATGCTCACCGAACTTCCCTTTTAGCCGCCTTGCTCAGGCGGCTTTTTTTTGTTTCGGGATTTGTGGGCGATGGTTTGGCGGTGATTGGGAGGACGTCATCGCCAGCAAGCTGGCTCCTACAGGGGGCGGTGATTTGTGGCACGCCGGATTTCTGTAGGAGCCGGCTTGCCGGCGATGGGGACTGAAATTCTGCGGTGATTCGCAGGGCGCCATCGCCAGCAAGCTGGCTCCTACAGGGGGCTTGATCGCCGCAAACGAAAACGGCCAACCCGAAGGTCAGCCGTTAGTGGATGTTGTCGCTGTTCATAGTGTTATGCGAGTAGCCCTCGTACCTCCTGCTTGACGCCCCATCCTTCGATGATGCCACCCAAAGGCTCGACCACCGCCTCGAAGTCCTGCTCAAAGTCGCCGATGCCGTCATAGGTGGCGTACATCACTTTGCTCAGTTCCAGGGACCAGGCGCCGTCGTCGCGCACGCTGATTTGTGCATTCATGGATTCACCGCAGTAATGCCCTGCCGCCCTGCGTGCCCGCTCCTCGTCCGGGAAAATGGCGTAGAACTCGATGGGATGGAAACGTGAAAAGTCGAAACCGCCTTCTTTCATGCGGCGCAGAACCGAGCTGCTGATGTCTTCTTGATAGGCTGTGCTCATGAAACGTCCTCCTGATACCGATGGATAGACTTTCCGTACTCCCGACGCCGGCAACCGAAGGGTGCGAGCGCTGCGGCAAGCAAATTGCCGATGGGAAACAAGCATGTAGCTGACAAGACCAGACCTTAGCGATCCATTCGCTGATCTCGCTTGCAGAGTAGCCCCAAGTCGGAGCCGCTGCCAAGGCCTGGTTATTTCACGAGTGTTCCAGAGGGGGTATCAGACGGGAGTAATGCCGAGGATCTGGATGCTGTTCTGGGCTTTAAGATTCTTGACGCTTGCATCAGCAGTTCGCCCTTCCAGATCGTTCAGATCCAGTTCGGCGACGACAGGAAGGAGACGTTCCTTGATCAGTTTGGCGGCGTGCTCGTTGTCCGGGCATTCGTCGCACTCAAAAACTTCGTTGGCTGTTTCACCGTGATCATCCACGAAAGTGATTTTCCACTTTTGCATCACTGCCTCCTCGAACAAACCCGTAAATGGGCTTACATCCATCTGGACTTTTACCCAGACCGTTCGTTCAAACAGATTACGCCGTGCAAGCATGAAAAACACGGTCCCTGTAGGAGCGAAGCTTGCTCGCGAAGGCGGTGTTTCAGTCGACATGTTTATTGACTGATATGCCGCCTTCGCGAGCAAGCTTCGCTCCTACAGGGGTTTTGTGTACTTTTAGTCGTTGCTTGGCTTGTTCACGGCCTGCAACACGTATTGCGGCAAGGCGAACGCGCCGATGTGGATTTCCGGATTGTAGTAGCGGGTGACGATGCCGCTACCGGCAAAGCGCTGTTGCAGGGTTTCGCGGGACAATTTGCGATAAGCGGTGTTGGTCGCGCCCCAGGCAAAAGTCATCGAACCGCCGATGTAAGTCGGCACGGCGGCCTGGTAGAAGTGCCAGTCCGGGAACAGGCTGCGCAGGCGGCCGGCGGTGGTTTTGACTTCTTCGATCTGCATGAACGGCGTGCCGTTCTGGGTCACCAGGATGCCGCCTTCGTTGAGGCAACGACGGCAGGCCTGGTAGAAGTTTTCCGAGAACAGCACTTCGCCCGGACCGATCGGGTCGGTGGAGTCGGAAATGATCACGTCGAACTTTTCAGTGGTGGTGGCGACGAAACGCATGCCGTCGTCGATCACCAGGTTCAGGCGCGGATCATCGAATGCACCCTTGGAGTGGTTCGGCAGGAACTCTTTGCACATGTCGACCACGGTACCGTCGATCTCGACCATGGTGATGTGCTCGACGTTACGGTGTTTGGCCACTTCACGCAGCATGCCGCCGTCGCCACCGCCGATGATCAGCACGCGCTTGGCGCTGCCGTGCGCCAGGATCGGCACGTGGGTGAGCATCTCGTGGTAGATGAATTCGTCGGCTTCGGTGGTCTGGATCACGCCGTCCAGCGCCATGACGCGGCCCATGCGCGGGTTCTCGAAAATCACCAGGTGTTGGTGTTCGGTGCGCACTTCGTGCAGCAGTTTTTCCATGCGAAAACGCTGGCCATAGCCTTCGTAGAGGGTTTCCAGGTAATCGCTGGTAGGAGTGTTGCTCATGGGAAGTGCTCCGATGAATGCGGTGGCAACGGACGGTTACCCGCCCATGATGGCCAATCGATCAGCTCGATTGCCCGGGAAAGGCGCGCATTCTACGTCGCGGAAGATGACAGGTCGAACCTTCTGACTCCTACAAGGAAGGTGGAAACCATCAAATACGCACGTTGCCCCGTGGCCCGGCGATGGCCCAGATGATCAGGCCCAGGACCGGCAGCAGCAGGATCAGCAGGACCCAGATGATTTTCATCCCGGTGTCGGCGCCACTTTTCAGCACGTTGATGATTGCCCAGATGTCCAGGACAAGGATGATCAGGCCCACCAGGCCGTTGAACGTGGAACCCATGGTGTCGCTCCCTAAGCGTTGTGTGCCCTCTCAGGATAGTCGGCCCCAGGGGTTTCGTTTCATGCCATCAAACGTGGATGGCGACTTTCAGGGCTTCCAGGGAAGGAGCGGCAGCAATGCCGACCTCGGCGCACAGCTCGAGCACGCGCGGTACGTCGTTGCCGTACACCAGCACCACTTGCAGCTCGTCGTCGAGCAACTGGCTGAAATTCATCAGCGTATAACCGCCGTTTTCCTTGTTCATGCTGCCCATTTGCACCTGGATGCGATTGAGCGCGGTCAGCGCTTCGGTCTTGGCCAGTTGCTTGGGTTTGATGTTGAAATCCACGCCCGGACCAAACGAAGCGACGATCTGCGCGAACAGGTCCATATAGGTGTCAGCCTGGAACAGCACGGTTTCCGGCAGGCTGCCGACGACGACCCACTCGCCCAACGGAATCGGGAAGGTGTCGTCGTAGTTAATGTCCGGATTGGCTGTCAGAAAAGCCTCTGGATCGGCGTAGGCCTGGGCCGCTTCGTCGGCGACTTTGAGGATTTCGTCTTCGCTCATGCACCCGGAGCTGATTTTGCTGATGAGTTCGACGAGTGCGGCTTTCATGGGGGCGGAATCCTGTAGCGAGGGAATTTTGAAGGCGCGAAGGATAGCGCATTACGTCCCGCAGTTCCTGTGCGCGAGCGTGACCGGGAATGTTGACCCATATCAAGATCCGGCGCACGGGGCCGCGGCACAATGCTGGCACCTTGCCAATACTGTTTCCGCTATCAGAGAAGACCTCCATGGGTGCCTGGCTTAGCAACATCTCGCTGAAATATAAATTCTGGGCGGTCAATGCTGTCGCCTTCGTCACGACCCTGTTGTTGGTGCTGTATGCCGTACAGCTCGAACAACAGGCCCGCAGTCACGCATCCAAAGTGTCCGCCCAGGCACAGGCACGCCTGCTCGGCGCCTGGCCGGCCGGGCAAGCGCTGCCCAAGGCCGTCAACCTGCTGACGTTCAGTCGTGGGCACGCGCCGTTGCTCAACGATCAACCCGTGCTGGAACTGACGGACAGCAACGGCTGGGTCGAGATCAACTCGATGCCGTTGTTCGGCGACAACCCGTTGATGGGCGCCGAAGTGTTCACGCGTACCGACGGCCAACACGTCGCCGTGATTGCTTATGGCCCGAGCCTGAGCCAGGTGTTCGAAGAACGTTTCGCCAACTACGCCGTGGCGGTGTTCATCCTGATGCTGGCGATGCTCGGTGCGTCGCAATTGTTGATCCGCTTTCTGCTCAGCCAGCTCAATACGTTGAAAGACGTCATGCTCCACGTCGAAAAAACCGGCGACCTCTCCGCCCGTGTGCCACTGGCCTGCACGGACGAAGTCGGGCAGATGGCCGGCGCGTTCAACGCGATGCAGGCCGGTTACCAGCGGGTGGTCAACACCGTCGCCAGCACCGCACGACAACTGGATGACGGTGCCGCTCGGCTGGCATCGAGCATGAACGAAGTGCGCCACGGCATGCTCGGTCAGCAAAGCGAGACCGATCAGGCTGCCACGGCGATCAACGAAATGACCGCCACCGTCTACCACATCGCCCAGCACGCCGGTGCCACCCGCGACCTTTCGAAAACCGCCGACACCCTGGCCGGCAGCGGCCAGGAAGTGGTCAGCCGCGTGCAGAAGTCGATTGCCGGGTTGTCCACCGGCGTCCAGCAGACGGCCGAGATGATTCAGCGTCTGGCCGAAGACAGCCAGAAGATCAACGGCGTGGTCAATGTGATCCACAGCATCGCCGAGCAAACCAATCTACTGGCGCTGAATGCGGCGATTGAAGCAGCCCGGGCCGGGGAAATGGGTCGTGGTTTTGCCGTGGTCGCCGATGAAGTGCGCAACCTGGCCAAAAGCGTGCAGACCTCGACCGACGAGATCACCCTCATGGTTTCGGCGTTGCAGGCCGGTACGCGGGACGCGGTGGATTTCATGCAGGAAAGCTCGTTCAAGGCGGACGACTGCGTGCAACAGGCGCAAGAGGCTGGCGCCGCACTGGCCGAAATCACCAGCGCAGTGGCGCAGATGCGCGAAAGCAATACGCAGATCGCCGTGGCGGCGGAACAGCAGAGCCAAGTGGCGGAAGAGATGAATCGGGCGGTGGTGAGTATTCGCGATGTGACCGAGAACACCGTTAAGCAGACCGTGGACTCGGCGACGACCAGTAATGAATTGGCGGCGCTGGCCGGGGAGTTGAGCAAGGCCATTGGGCAGTTGAAACTTTAAGGGCCTCTTCGCGGGCAAGCCTCGCTCCTACAAGTCGTGCGCAGCCTTTGTAGGAGCGAGGCTTGCCCGCGAAGACGTCTGTGTGAGCAACATCAATTCCGAACATGAACACCTATCACTCCGATAGCCATCCTTGATTCGCCGCCCGCCCATGCCGCGCCTATTCTTCAATCATGTGTTCAACATGGATCGAGGATCAGCATCATGGGCAAACGTCACCCCAACCTTCCCGCCTGGCAATGGCGCGCGTACCCGGACAATCACCAGCACCCGGCCAATCTGGTGTTGCACCTGATTGCCGTGCCGCTGTTCATCGTGGCGTTTCTGCTGCTGGTTTGCGGGGTGTTCAGCCTGAGCTTTGCGAATTTCGCGATTGGCGTCATCGGCCTGCTCGCGGCATTGGGCCTGCAACGCCACGGTCACAGCCTGGAGGCGCAAGCCTCCGAGCCGTTCAGTGATCGCAAAGACGCGGTGTCGCGCTTGTTGGTCGAGCAGTTCCTGACCTTTCCACGGTTTTTCCTCAGCGGCGGCTGGTGGCGCGCCTGGCGTGAGCGCCACCGTCGTCACTGATCAGGCGAAAACCGTCACCGTCTGCCGGCTCATGGCAATCAACTGATCTTCTGCGTTCCACAGCTGCGCCGCCGCGTGACCGTAGCCGTCAGCGGCATGTTCGATTTCAACGAGGTATTTGCACCAGTCCAGCGTGCTCAATTCCAGCACCGGCTGGACGAATTCGATGGTCCAGGTCAGCGTGCTGCCCATCGCCGGTTTCGTCAGGTGCGGCATCAAGGATGGGGGCCAGGCGTCCACCAGCGCCAGAATATGCGCCTCACTGACCGCCTCTTCCTTCACATCCCCGCGCAAGCGCACCCAACCGCCCATCTCGCGGGATTTATTGCCGGTGAACGGCAGGCCGCCAACACTCCAGCGCATCGCCAGATGGCGCATGAATTCCGGCAGTACACCTTTGATGAATGGCAGCTCCTGGCAATCGTCCCAGTGCTTCATTTCGGGGGCCGGCGTGGCTGTTACCGCCACTTCGGACGGTCGCGAAGCGCCGAAGCTGCCCTGGATGAGTGTCACCACCTGGCCCTTCTGCATCGCCCGACCCAGTACCTGGCTGACCGCCTTGCCTTCGCGCAGGACGTCGACCTCAAAACTGACCGGCACTTCAGGCTCGACCGGCCCGACAAAGGTGATCGCCAGCGAACGCACAGGACGATCCGCCGGCACCTTCGCGCGCATGGCTTCGTATTGCAAGGCGGCCACCAGGCCACCAAAACTGGCGCGACCCTGCGCCCATTCGGCCGGAATAGACAGCTCCAGCGGCTGGCTGCGGACGGCGTCGAGCAGATCGGAAAAGCGCATGGAAACCTCAAGGGCAGAAAAGGATGAAGGGATGTTAACCAGCCTGCGAGGATGGCACAGCGCCTATTCTGGCCAAAATTACTGACAGATGAGCCGCATGTCGAACATCGATTTCAAATTCAACGATGATCCATTGTGGGAGCGGGCTTGCTCGCGAAGAGGCCGTCACATTAAACATTTATGTCGACTGACAAGGCCTCTTCGCGAGCAAGCCCGCTCCCACATTTTGATTTGTGGTGGTTTCAGGATCTGAAACAGCTGGCACTGAGTTTGTCGAGCACACGATCCGCACGGCCCTCGGCCTGGGCCATGGTGGTTTTCCAGACCGCCACGCAAGGTTGCAAATCGGGTTCCTGTTCGGCCCGGGCCAACCATTGCCAGCAGTCGTGCCAATCGCCCAAAGAGGCCTGGGCCGACTTCAATCTGGGCAGCGCCGGTTTCGGCAAGCGATCCAGCTCGGGATACGCCTCGATGCCATAACGCACGCGCTTGATCAGCAAGCGCAGGCGATGGCGATCATGGGCGGGATCGTGCAGTGCCTGATCGAGTTTCTTCCATTGTTTGGCCAGGCGTTTCTCGATGCGTTGACGCAAACCCTTGAGCAAACCCTGACGCTGCGAGGCGCGTATAAAGCGCGGAAAGGCGTCAAGGATCATCAGCAACTGCAACAGCTCAGGACTCGCCGCAACCGCCGGGTAAGCCTCGGCCATCTGCGCCATGCGCCGTTGCGCCGCCTCGGGTTGATCGTGCTCGAGCAAATACGCCGCCAGCACTTCGCGATCGCGCAACGGCGTGGTCAATTGCCCCACGGCCGATGCTGCCGCTTCCAGTTGCTCGACACCGGGCAAGCCACGCAATGGTCGCAGCAGGCTGCGCAAACGGCGAACCGTGGTGCGCAGATCGTGCAACGCTTCCGGGTCGGTGCGGGCATTCAATCGGGCCTGACAGGCCAGCAAACGGACTTCCAGGCCCAGAACTTGAGCCACCAACCGATTAATCATGTGATTGACTCCAATTGTAGGAGCCGGCTTGCTGGCGATGGCGGCCGTGATGACGCCTTCACCAGCAAGCCGGCTCCTACAGATTAGCGCCTTGTTTAACGGCCAGCGCGTGACTCACGAATATAAAAGCGCGCCTTCTCGGCTTTCCTGGCGCAGCCTTCGAACGCTTCGAATTGCTGCTGGGTCTTGGCGCCGGTCAGCAACGACAGGGCCTTGGAGTAGCTGACGGTGCCGGCAAAACCTTCGGCCTTGGCCAGGTCCAGCTCACGCCACGCCGCATCGAGCCCGTTGCCGCAGCTGTCACGGTAAGCGGTTTTGCCGGCACAACCGGCGAGTGCCAGCGCAATCAAGGGCACACAGATCCAAGCTTTCATCACTCACACCTCAACAATAGGAAAACAGTCTTGCAGGTAAGACGGTCCGGCGCGTGAAAAGTGCCTTGCTCCCGCCGCCGAAACTATAGCGCTCGGGAGAATAACCATCTGCCGCCATGGAGTGTCGAAAAAACGACGCCTTCACCCTGCCAAGCGACCTTGACGATTGAAGCGCGCCCCTCGATGGGTGCATTGTTGAACCTTGTCAGACGAGGGCGATTCATGAAAAAGCGCGTCGCACTGGTGCTGGGCTCAGGTGGGGCCCGAGGGTATGCCCATATCGGGGTCATTGAAGAGATCGAACGGCGTGGCTACGACATCTCCTGCATTGCCGGCTGTTCGATGGGTGCGGTGGTCGGCGGGATTTATGCCGCCGGCAAACTGGACGAATACCGTAACTGGATCGAAAGCCTGGATTACCTCGACGTGTTGCGCCTGGTGGACGTCAGTTTTCGGCTGGGGGCGATTCGCGGCGAGAAGGTCTTCGGGCAGATCCGCAAGATCGTCGGCGAAATCAATATCGAAGACTTGCGCATCCCCTACACGGCGGTGGCCACCGACCTGACCAACCAACAGGAAATCTGGTTTCAGGAAGGTTGTCTGCACCAGGCGATGCGCGCCTCGGCGGCCATCCCGAGCCTGTTCACCCCGGTGATGCAAGGCAATCGCATGCTGGTGGACGGCGGCATTCTCAACCCTTTACCGATCGTGCCCGTGGTGTCGAGCCATTGCGACCTGATCATTGCGGTCAACCTCAACTCCACCAACCAGCGTCACTATCAATTGCCGGTGATCCAGCGCCCTGCCGCGTTCAGGACCCGGTTCGACAGCCTGATCAACTCGCTGGGTTCGAAAATGCCGTTCCGCCGCAAACAGGCAGAACAATTGCTGTTGCTGGAAAAGGAAGCGTTGATGGCCGAGGCGGCCGAGATCAATCCCTGGGTCGAGTCCGCCGAACCCGAAGCCCAGCAACCGGCAGCCGCCCCTGAACGCGACGGCGCGCCGAAGTCGGCCACCGGTTCATTCATCATCGACAACGTGGGACCGGCGTCCTTGCTGGATTTGATCAACCAGAGTTTCGAGGTGATGCAGACGTCGTTGGCGCAGTACAAGATCGCCGGCTATCCGCCGGATATTCTGATCAACGTGCCGAAGCGGGTGTGCCGGTTCTTCGAGTTTTACAAGGCACCGGAGTTGATCGCGCTGGGGCGCGAGATTGCGCGGGACACCTTGGATCGGTATGAGAATGAGCGGGATTCCTGAGGGTCTCGGGTGAATGTGAGGGCCTCTTCGCGGGCAAGCCTCGCTCCTACGGGTCGAGTGCAGCCTTGTAGGAGCGAGCGGTGCGGCGATCCGACTTGCCCGCGAAAGCGTCATCCCACCCAACACAAAACTAAAGCCCACCCTCACTCAACAACCGATACCCAACCCCCGCCTCGGTCACGATAAACCGTGGCTGCGTCGGATCATCCGCCAGCTTCTGCCGCAAATGCCCCACCACAATCCGCAGATAGTGACTGTCTTCGGTATGGGTCGGCCCCCAGATATCCTTGAGCAATTGCTGCTGGGTGATGACCCTTCCCGGATGCCGCGCCAGTTGCGCCAGCACTGCGTATTCCTTGCGGGTCAACGCCACTTCGACGCCTTCGAGCAGCACCCGGCGATACGCCAGATCCACCGTCAACGGGCCGAACGTCAACGCCGCTTGTTGCGCCTCGCCCACCGGCGCCTGACGCAACAGGGCACGCACCCGCGCCAGAAATTCCTGGATACCGAACGGCTTGGTCACGTAGTCATTGGCGCCGCCATCCAGCGCTTCGACCTTCTGCCCTTCACCGGCGCGCACCGACAGCACCAGCACCGGCACCGTCGACCATTCACGGAACTCGCGCAGCACTTGCTGGCCGTCCATGTCCGGCAGGCCGAGGTCGAGCACCAGCAAGTCGGGTTTGTTCAATGCCGCTTGCGCCAGGCCTTCGGTGCCGGTGCCGGCTTCCAGCACTTTGTAGCCTTGGGAGGCGAGGCTGATGCGCAGGAACTTGCGGATCTGCGGTTCGTCGTCGATGACCAAAATGGTCGCGGTCTGGCTCATGGTTTCCGGTCGCGGCATGGAGATGTCCAAAGGGTATCAGGCTTCACTTTCAGTGCTCACTGTCCGCTCTCGATTTCAAAGGAAGGTTGTTCCTGCAAGGGCAAGTGAAGGGTGATGCAGGTGCCGCGCCCGTCGATGCCGTCATCGACGCTGATGCGCCCGCCGTGCGCGCCGACCATGCCCTGACAGATCGCCAGCCCCAGCCCGGTCCCCTGCCCGCCACGATCACCGCGTGCGGCGGTGTAGAACATGTCGAAAATCTTCGCCCGCTCCTCCTCCGGAATGCCCGGGCCTTCATCGCTGACCGAGAAGAACAGTTCGCTTTCATCCACGCCGGCGCGCAATTGCAAACGCCCATGCACCGGTGAAAACCGTGCGGCGTTTTCCAGCACGTTGACCAGCGCCTGCTCGATCAGCGCGGCGTGGACGAACAGCAGCGGCAGTTGCGCGGGCACATCGGTGTTGACCTGCAACGGTGCCAGCACCGCACGCAGGCGATTGAGCGAACTGCCAACGATGTCGGCCGGTGACACCCAGTCCCGCGCGAGCTTCAGCGCACCGTGACCGAGGCGGGTCATGTCCAGCAGGTTTTGAATGTAGCGATCAAGGCGCTCGGCTTCATCACGCGTGCCTTCAAGCAGTTCGCGGCGATCCTCCAGCGGGATGGCTTCGCCGAGCGCCAACAGGCTGTCGATGCTGCCGCGCATGGAGGTCAGCGGCGTGCGCAGATCGTGAGACACCGAGGCCAGCAAGGCACTGCGCAGTTGCTCGGTTTCGCCGTGCAGCCGCGCCGCTTCCAGGTCTTCGGCCAATTGTGCGCGTGCCAGCGCCTGGGCCAGCGGCTGACTGAGCGCAGTCAACAAGCGTCGACGCTGACCGCTCAAGGTCTGCCCTTCTTTGGCACAGACGCCGAGCAACGCCAGCGGCCCATCTTCCACCGAAAGCGGCCACCACCACCAACGCCCGAACGGCAACGTGCCGGTGCCCGCGCCCGCCGGTTGATCGTGTTGCCAGGCCCAATCGGCGGCGGCGCGTTCGGCTTCGGTGAATTCCAGCGGGCCACCGGTTTCGACTTTCCAACCCGCCTGACCGTCGCGATTGAGCAGGCACAGCTGCACGTCTTTCCAGCCGTTGAGGTGCTGCGCGGCGGCGCTGACCACGGCCTGGCGGTCGGTGGCGGCGGTGAGTTTGCGCGACAGGTCGAGCAGTTCGGTGGTCTCTTCCTGCGTATCGCGCAACGCCTGCAATTGCCGGCGCTGGCGCGCCGCGAGGTTGCCGGTGAGCGCAGCCATCAGCAGGAAAAACAGCAGCGTCAGTACGTCTTCTTCGCGCTGGATGCTGAAGGAAAAATTCGGCGGAATGAACAGAAAGTCATAGGTCAGAAACGACAGCGCCGCACAGGCCAGCGCCGGGCCGAGGCTGCTGCGCACCGCCACCAGCAACACGGCGGCGAGGAACACCAGCGAGATGTTCGGCAGCGGCAAGACACTCGCCACGGCCCAGGCCAGTGCGCTGGCGAGCACGGTTGCAACCAGCGCCAGCGCATAGTCGAACCACACCAGT
This sequence comes from Pseudomonas sp. IT-P44, assembly GCF_949768225.1. NCBI lineage: Bacteria > Pseudomonadati > Pseudomonadota > Gammaproteobacteria > Pseudomonadales > Pseudomonadaceae > Pseudomonas > Pseudomonas sp. IT-P44. Next base: position 91,057 of record NZ_CATKQM010000009.1, read on the forward strand.
GACTGCGCCGAACGCTGGCGCGGCTGATGCTGTTCGTGATCGCTGTCGAGGACGTTGATTTCCAGTCCACGTGCATCGCGCAGCAAGCGTGACGCCAGACCACCGCCGAACAGGCGCCGACGCAAACGCTGCCGGGACTGACCGACCAACACCAGGCTGGCGCGGCGTTCGGCGGCGTGCTGGATCAGGGTTTTCGCAACTTCGCCGGCACGCAACAACACCACTTCGCCACCGAGACGTTCGGCCAGTTGCTGGGCACTTTGCAGACGCAGGCGCGATTGCTCGTCGCGCACGCTGCCGTTATCCACGTGCACCAGGCTCCACGGCAAATGCCGACGCTGGGCGACACGACTGGCGTGACGCACCAGGCGTTCGGCCTGAGCATCGCCATCGACACCGACCAGCAGCCGACCGCGTACCGCAGGTGCCGCCTGGCCGAGCTGGCGATACCCTTGCGCCAGATCGTTATCGACCTGGGCCGCCGCCGTCTGCATCGCCAATTCGCGCAGGGCGGTGAGGTTGGTCTGGGTGAAAAACGCATCGATGGCCGCCCGCGCCTGCTCCGGCACGTAGACCTTGCCGTCGCGCAGTCGTTCGAGCAGCTCGCGTGGCGGCAAGTCGATCAGCAGCAGTTCATAGGCTTCTTGCAGCACCCAGTCCGGCAAGGTTTCGCGGACCTGCACGCCGGTGATGCCGCGCACCTGGTCGTTGAGGCTTTCCAGGTGCTGGACGTTGACCGTGGTGAACACGTCAATGCCGGCGGCGAGCAATTCCTGAATGTCTTGCCAGCGCTTGGCGTGTCGACTGCCGGGCGCGTTGCTGTGGGCCAGTTCGTCGACCAGCACCAGTTTCGGTTTGGCTGCGAGCAGGCCGTCGAGGTCCATTTCTTCGAGCATCACGCCACGGTATTCCGAGCGCACCAGCGGTTGCTGCGGCAAGCCGCCGAGCAGCGCTTCGGTTTCGGCACGGCCGTGGGTTTCGACCACGCCGGCGATGACTTTTACGCCCTGGCGCAGTTGAGTGTGGGCCGCTTGCAGCATGGCGTAGGTCTTGCCGACACCGGGCGCGGCACCGAGGAAAACCTTGAGCCGGCCACGGCCATCGCGGGGCAGGTCTGCTAACAGCGCGTCGGCGCGGCCGGAGTCACTCATGTTTGGGGATCTCTTATTTCAGGTGTTGATGTGGTGATTGTTCTATCGCCATCGCTAGCAGGCTAGCTCCCACAGGGGGTATGCATTCCATGTGGGAGCTAGCCTGCTAGCGATTGGCGGCGCCACCGATTTACAACTTTTCCAACGCCATGTTCAGCGCCAACACATTCACCACCGGCGGCCCCACCAACGGCTGTTCGATGTGCGCGGCCAGCAGATTCTGAAGCGTAGACACCGGCAGATTCCGCGTCGCCGCAACACGCGCCAGTTGATAGGCAATCGCCGCTGGTGGCAAGTGCGGATCAAGCCCGCTGCCAGAAGTGGTCAGCAGCGCCAACGGCACCGGCCCCTGGCCTGGCACCAGCAGTTTGTTGGCATCGTCGATCACCCGAGTGGCCAGGGCCGGGTTGCTTGGCGACAGGTTGCTGGCACTGCTCGATACCGTGGCGAAAGCGCCGGCCGACGGGCGCGGATGGAACCAGGCGTCACCGGTGAAATCCTGGGCAATCAGCGAAGAGCCGCGGACTTTGCCGTCGGCGTCACGCACGAGGCTGCCATTGGCCTGGTCAGGGAACGCGACCTGCGCGACGCCAGTGACCACCAACGGGTAAGCGACGCCGGTGATCAGGGTCATCAGGACCAGCAGGCTCAGGGCCGGACGTATCATTGTGGACATTTCAAAATCCTCGAATTCGGTGAACAGATTCGGTGTTCATATAGATGAACCGTGGTGCATTCTTCGCGAGCAAGCTTCGCTCCTACAGGGCGGTGTGAACACCTGTAGGAGCGAGCGGTGCGACGTTTCGACTTGCCCGCGAAGGCAGTGTGTTTGACACACCGCCAAATCGGGTCAAACCAGATGCAACGCCGTCAACAGCATGTCGATCGCCTTGATGCCCACGAACGGCACCAGAATCCCGCCCAGTCCGTAGATCAACAGGTTGCGGCGCAGCAACGCCGCCGCACTCGCCGCTTGCACGCGCACGCCACGCAAGGCCAGTGGAATCAGCACCACAATGATCAAGGCGTTGAACACGATCGCCGACAGGATCGCGCTCTGTGGGCTGCTCAGTTGCATGACGTTGAGCACACCCAGTTGCGGGTAGATCGAGGCAAACAGCGCCGGCAGAATCGCGAAGTATTTGGCGACGTCGTTGGCGATCGAAAACGTCGTCAGCGCACCGCGAGTCACCAGCAATTCCTTGCCGATCTGCACCACGTCCAGCAGCTTGGCCGGGTCGCTGTCGAGGTCGACCATGTTGGCCGCTTCGCGCGCCGCTTGCGTGCCGTCGTTCATCGCCATGCCGACGTCGGCCTGGGCCAGTGCCGGGGCGTCGTTGGCGCCGTCGCCGCACATGGCGACCAGACGACCGTCGTTCTGCTCATGACGAATGCGCGCCAGTTTTTTCTCCGGCGTAGCTTCAGCCAGCACGTCGTCCACACCGGCTTCGGCCGCAATCGCCGCGGCGGTCAGCGGGTTGTCGCCGGTCACCATGACGGTGCGAATCCCCAGCTTGCGCAGCTCGGCGAAACGCTCGCGGATGCCTGGCTTGACCACGTCCTTGAGGTGGATCGCGCCGAGCAATTTACCGTCGGCGCACACCAGCAACGGCGTGCCGCCGCTCTGGGCGATCTTGTCGATTTCCCGGGACAGTGCCGGGGCGAGATCGGTGCGTTTCAGGCCGACGAACGCCAGCAACGAATCCACCGCACCCTTGCGATACACACGGCCCTGATAGTCGACACCGGACAAGCGAGTCTCGGCGCTGAACGGCACCGCCGTCAGCACTTCGGTGGCAGGCTCGGGTTGTGGATGAATGCCGCGCAGGTACTCGACGATGGACTTGCCTTCCGCGGTGTCATCGGCCAGCGAAGCGAACAGCGCACCCTCGGCCAGCTCCTTGGCGCTCACACCCGGTGTGGCATACACCGCGGTGCAACGACGGTTACCGAAGGTGATGGTGCCGGTCTTGTCCAGCAGCAACACGTGCACGTCCCCCGCCGCTTCCACGGCGCGCCCGGATTTGGCGATCACATTCAGGCGCACCAGACGGTCCATGCCGGCGATACCAATGGCCGAGAGCAAACCGCCGATGGTGGTCGGAATCAGCGTGACCAATAACGCCACCAGGAACACCAGCGGCAGGCTGCCGTTGGCGAAGTGGGCGAACGGTTGCAGGGTCACGACCACCAGCAGGAAGATCAGCGTCAGGCCGATCAGCAGAATGTCGAGCGCCACTTCGTTCGGGGTTTTCTGGCGTTTGGCGCCTTCGACCAAAGCGATCATGCGGTCCAGTGTCGACTCGCCAGGGTTGGCGGTGATGCGCACCAGCAGCCAGTCGGAGACCAGTCGGGTGTTGCCGGTGACGGCCGAACGGTCGCCGCCGGATTCACGGATCACCGGCGCGGATTCACCGGTAATCGCCGCTTCGTTGACCGCCGCGATGCCTTCGATGACCTCGCCGTCGCCGGGGATCATTTCCCCGGCTTCGACGCGCACCACATCGCCCTTGCGCAGGCTGGTGGCCGGCACCACTTGAAAGGCGCCGTTGCCGGTTTTACGGCGTGCGCTCAAGCCTTCGCTGCCAGCCTTGAGGCTGTCGGCGCGAGCCTTGCCGCGACCTTCGGCCAAGGCTTCGGCGAAGTTGGCGAACAGCACGGTGAACCACAGCCACAAGGCGATTTGCGCAGCGACGAAGGTCGGCACGGCGCTGTCGGGAATGAAGCACAGCACGGTGGTCAGGACGGCGGTCAGTTCGACCACCAGCATCACCGGCGCACGTTGCAATTGCCGTGGGTCGAGCTTGACGAAGGCTTGCACCAGCGCCGGACGCCACAGGGCCGAGATCGCGGTTTTCGGTTGTTCCGGCGCCTTGACGGTGGCGGCTTTACTTACGGGCATATTCATCATTGACTCCTTAGAAGCCCATGCTCAAATGTTCAGCGATAGGACCCAGCGCCAATGTCGGCAGGAAGGTCAAACCACCCACCAGCAAAATGGTCACGGTCAGCAACGTCACAAACAGCGGGCCGTGGGTCGGGAAACTGTTCTGGCCGATCGGTGCGGTTTTCTTCATCGCCAGGCTGCCGGCCAGGGCCAGTACCGGGAGGATGTAACCGAAGCGACCGATCAACATGCCCAGACCGAGCATCAGGTTGTGGAACGCGGTGTTGGCACCGAAGCCGCCGAATGCCGAACCGTTGTTGGCGCTGGCCGAGGTGTAGGCGTACAGCAACTGGCTGAAACCGTGGGCACCGGGGTTACTCACCGAGGCCACCGGACCGGGCAGGCTCGCGGCAATCGCGCCAAGCACCAGCACGCCGACCGGCATCACCAGCAAAGTCACCACCAGCAGTTGCACTTCTTTGGCCTGCAGTTTCTTGCCGAGGTATTCCGGGGTGCGGCCGATCATCAGGCCGGCGAGGAACACCGCGATCAGTACGTTGAGCAACATGCCGTAGAGCCCGGCACCGACGCCGCCGAAGATCACTTCGCCGACCATCATGTTGACCATCGCGACCATGCCGCTCAGCGGGTTGAGGCTGTCGTGCATGCCGTTGACCGAGCCGTTGGACGCGGCGGTCGTGGTCACCGACCACAACACCGTGGCGGTGGTGCCGAAGCGCGCTTCCTTGCCTTCCAGCGGCGCGGTCTGTTCGACGGCGACGTTGTTCAGGGTCGGGTTCGGTTGGTATTCAGCCCACAGCGAAGTCGCGCCGCCAATCAGGAACAGCGCCAGCATGCAGGCGATGATCGCGCGGCTCTGACGCAGGTCTTTGACGTAATGACCGAAGGTGAACACCAGGGCGACCGGGATCAGAATGATCGAGGCCACTTCGAACAGGTTGCTCCACGCTGTCGGGTTCTCGAACGGGTGCGCCGAGTTGACGCCGAAGAAGCCGCCACCGTTGGTGCCCAGTTGCTTGATCGCAATCTGACTGGCGGCCGGGCCGAGCGGGATCACCTGATCGACGCCTTGCATCGTCACCGCATTCACGTACTGCGCGAAAGTTTGCGGCACGCCCTGCCAGACCAGATACAGCGCCAGCAGCAGGCACAGCGGCAGCAGGCCGTAGAGGGTGGCGCGGGTCATGTCGACCCAGAAATTGCCCAGGGTTTTGGTCGATTTGCGACCGATGCCGCGACACAGCGCAACCAGCACAGCGAGGCCGGTGGCGGCGCTGACGAAGTTCTGCACGGTGAGGCCGACCATCTGGCTCAGGTAGCTCAGCGAGGCTTCGCCGCTGTAGCCCTGCCAGTTGGTATTGGTCATGAAACTGACGGCGGTGTTGAACGCCAGCGTCCACTCCTGACCCGGCAGGTTTTGCGGGTTGAGCGGCAAGTGGTCCTGGAACAACAGGATCACGAACAACAGCAAAAAGCCCGCAAGGTTGAAGGCGAGCAAGGCCAGGGTGTATTTCTGCCAGCTCTGTTCGGCTTGCGGATCAACGCCGGCCACCCGATAACAGCCACGCTCCACAGGTCCCAGGATCGGTGTCAGCCAGGTGCGCTGGCCTTCCATGACCTTGTAGTAGAACCGCCCGAGAAACGGTGCCGGGATCAGCACCACGGCGAAGAAGGCCAGGATCAGCCAATAGTCATAACTGTGCATAGCCGCTCCTAGTTCCGGTCCGCGCGCAACAGCGCAACCAACAGATAAATGAACAGCCCCACTGCCAACAGCAGTGACACCCCGTCCAGAACGCTCATGGAAGTTCTCCGTGTTACGGCGTATTGCCGCGTGTGGAGTCATTGTCGGAAGGAAGGCTGTAAAGGAGCGAGATCGAGGGGGTTGGCTGTGCATAAAGAAAGTGTAAAGAGTGGGTTTATGCCTTTGTTACAGCGGTGTTTGGGCGGGCCCCTTCGCGGGCAAGCCTCGCTCCTACAGTTTTGAATGCGCCGATCCCCTGTAGGAGCGAGGCTTGCCCGCGAAGACGGCATAACAGACACCAACGCCCCCAACTGATGCATAAAACCCATCCATCCAGCGCCGAACATCCCCGATACGACACCTTTTTACGCTTTACGACTGCCATCACCACACTGGCACGCCCACTGCACACGCCCTCCCCCGAGCTGTCCAAACCGTTCAGGGAGCAAACGCATGAACACACAACTCAAACCCACGCTGGGCACGCTGCACCTGTGGGGCATCGCGGTCGGGCTGGTGATTTCCGGTGAGTATTTCGGCTGGAGTTACGGCTGGGGCGTGGCGGGCACACTTGGTTTTCTGGTGACGTCCTTCATGGTCGCCACGATGTACACCTGCTTCATCTTCAGCTTCACCGAGCTGACCACGGCGATTCCCCACGCCGGCGGTCCCTTTGCCTACAGCCGCCGCGCCTTTGGCGAGAAAGGCGGATTGATCGCCGGGCTGGCGACGCTGATCGAATTCGTCTTCGCCCCACCGGCCATCGCACTGGCGATCGGCGCCTACCTCAACGTGCAATTCCCCGCCCTCGACCCGAAACACGCAGCGGTCGGCGCCTACATCGTGTTCATGGGCCTGAACATCCTCGGGGTGAAACTGGCGGCAACCTTCGAGCTGGTCGTCTGCGTACTCGCGGTGGCTGAATTGCTGGTGTTCATGGGCGTGGTTGCGCCGGCGTTCAGCTTCAGTAACTTCGCGCTGAACGGCTGGGCCGGCTCCGATGTGTTCGGCGCACCGGCGATTGCCGGGATGTTCGCGGCGATTCCGTTTGCCATCTGGTTTTTCCTCGCCATCGAAGGCGCCGCCATGGCCGCCGAAGAAGCCAAGGACCCGAAACGCACGATTCCCAAGGCGTACATCAGCGGCATTTTGACCTTGGTTTTGTTGGCCATGGGCGTGATGTTCTTTGCCGGCGGCGTCGGCGACTGGCGCACTTTGTCGAACATCAACGACCCGCTGCCGCAAGCGATGAAAACCGTGGTCGGTGAAAGCTCCGGCTGGTTGCACATGCTGGTGTGGATCGGCCTGTTCGGTCTGGTGGCGAGTTTCCACGGGATCATCCTCGGTTACTCGCGGCAGTTCTTCGCCCTTGCGCGAGCCGGTTACCTGCCGGCGTCGCTGGCCAAACTCTCGCGTTTCCAGACGCCGCACCGGGCAATCATCGCCGGTGGTGTCATCGGGATCGCGGCGATCTACAGCGACGGCTTGATCAACCTCGGCGGCATGACGCTCACCGCCGCGATGATCACCATGGCAGTGTTCGGCGCGATCGTGATGTACATCATGAGCATGCTGAGCCTGTTCAAGCTGCGTAAAACCGAGCCGAACCTGGAGCGCACTTTCCGCGCGCCGTGCTATCCGTTGGTGCCGGCCATTGCACTGGCGCTGGCGGTGGTGTGCCTGGTGGCGATGGCGTGGTTCAACGCGCTGATCGGCCTGATTTTCCTCGGCTTCATGGCCGTGGGTTTCGTGTACTTCATGCTGACCGCGCAATTGCGCGCCGATGCACCGGCGGACGCGATGTTGACCGGGCTCTGAATCGCAGCAGGTGTTGCGAGTCGATCAGGCATAGAATGGAACCACTGCGAAATTGAATCGCTCAAAGTGGTATGCACGATCGATTGGCGAAACCCGCCAATCGGCCTGCCCTCAAGGAGAGCCCTATGCCCTGGTATGCCTGGTTGATTCTGATCGTTGCAATCGGCTCGATCGTGGGTGGTTTGATGTTGTTGCGCGACACCGCCCACAAGGTCGAACTGACCGATGAGCAACGCAAGCGCGTCGCTGAACGCAACGCGCAAGCGGATGCCAAGGATGCGCAGGACCGCTGAAAAAAACCTGATCCCTGCAGGAGCGAGCCTGCTCGCGATGCACCTGAGAACAACGCGTTTATTCAGAATAAACGCGTTATCGTTAACGTCCATCGCGAGCAGGCTCGCTCCTACAGGTGACGGCTATTTTTCCCAATCGGCCTTGGCGATGTGCAAGCCATGCAGCCCTTTGTACGCCGCACGCTCCGGCTGGCTCCAGCCTTCGAGCAGTGAATCCTCCAGTTTGTAGATCTCCACCCCAAGCGGGCGACACACGCTCAGCGGGTCCTGCGCGTCCGGCCCCCACATGGCCAGCGACAGATCGCCCCCCGGGCAGGTCGACAGCGCACACAACAGATCAATCTCAGCAAAGAATTCCAGGTAGTCGCCCTTCTGCGCCGGACAGGCTTTCATGAAGTACATGTCGTCGTGATTGAGGCCGGTGCACTGGAAAATGTTCAGCACGTCATGCACGTCGAACTCGGTCAGGCCATGGGGCAACACTGCGCGGGTCAGGTTGGAGTGGCAGTGATGGTGGAAGTCTTCGCCGGTGAGCATTTTGTTCACATAGGGATCGCAGCGGGTGCCGAGCAAGTCGTGCAGGCGCCCACCATGTTCGTCAATGCCGTAGTCGGCCAGGCTGTCATCGGTGATGGTCACCAGCGGCCGCAAGAATGGCAGGTTCGACCAGAGCCGGTCGTGAGTGCTGACATGCGCCCCCTGCAACTGCCGCGTGCGTGAAGCCCACAAGCGTTCACGCGGATCGTTGGCATTCCAGACGTTGAAATCCCCGACTTGCGGGCCGACCGGCGTGGTCACGCGAAACACGTGCCCGGCCGGGACATGCCAGGCGCGGCCGGTGCGGATCGGCACTTCGAACTGCTCGATCAGCGTGCGCCCCTCCTTCGCATCCCGGATCTTTTCATAGAAGGCTTTGTCCACCTGCAAGGCCGAACCTTTGCTGACTTGGTAGGCCGCTGGATAGTCTTTGTACATGGCACGAATCCTCGATCAGTGATGGGAAGAAGGGGCAAGCATTTGCAACAGAAGGTGCTCGGAATCGTCGAGATAGCGGCTCATGGCGTCCTCGGCGGCGCGTTTGTCGCCTTCGGCCAGCAGCTCGTGAATCTGCCGGTCACGCGCCAGCCAGGGCGCCTGAAACCGTGATTCATCGGGCGCGGCGCAAAACACCAGGCGCAGTTGCGCGACGACATTGGTGAAGAACTCATCGAACAACGGGCTGCGCAGCAACCCGACGATGTGTTGATGAAACGCCAGGCTGTGCGTGCCCACGGCGCGCCAGTCCTCGCGCTCCCGGGCCAGTTCGGTGGCTTCCAGGGCTTCGAGCATCCGGTCGGACTGATAATCGCGCAGCGGCTGACTGGCACTGATGGCCTGCAACTCTAGCGTGCGGCGGACGTTGAACAGATCCCGCACATCGTCGACGCCCAAGCGACGCACCATCACACCTTTGTTGCGCACATAACGGGTCAGACCTTCCTGCCCCAGCCGATGCAAGGCTTCGCGAATGGTGTTGCGGGAAGCGTTGTAGGCTGACACCAGATCGTTTTCCACCAGCGCCATGCCGGGCAGTAAACGACCGCCAATGATGTCAGCGCGTAACTCCAGGGTGATGTGGTCGGCCAGGGACAGTCCGCTGTTCATACTTATCGCCTCATGATTGTTCAACAATCGTCAGCTAACGGGTAATCACTATCCGTGCCAATTCATTCGAGACGTCATGAAGGAGTTGGACGCATCTGCATGCTTTTTAGAAATAGAAGTACAGTCACCATCCCATTTCCATTGGTTAAGATGGCGCATTGTTGCGGAGATACCAGATGCGTTACTCGCAGGACCATAAAGCTCAGACCCACAAACGCATCATCAAGGAAGCTTCAGCGCGATTTCGCCGCGACGGTATTGGCGCGACCGGCTTGCAGCCCCTGATGAAAGCGCTGGGCTTGACTCACGGCGGCTTCTATTCGCATTTCAAGTCCAAGGATGAGCTGGTAGAAAAGGCCCTGCAGGCTGCAGGCGCCGAGGTGGAAGTCATCTGCGCCGAACTGTTCGCTCAGGAACGCCCACTCGAGGCATTCATTGACGCGTACTTGTCCGAATGGCACCAGACTTCGCCCCATGAAGGGTGCCCGTTGCCGACAATGTCATCGGAACTCGGCCTGCGCGGACAGCCAAGTCCGACCTCCGATGTAGTACTCAATGCGCGGCTCGAACAAATACAAGGCACCCTTGAAGGTGATGATGCCGCCGACCAGAGCATCTTCATCATGTCCGCAATGGTCGGGGCGCTGCTGTTGTCGCGCAGTGTCGAGAGCGCCGATCTGGCCCAGCGGATTCTCGACGTCACGCGCGATTTTCTCAAAAAGCCCCGGGATTAACCCTGCCAGCGTTTAAAGAGCACGCTGGCATTGACCCCACCAAAGCCGAAACCGTTGGATAGCGCATACTCGATGGCCATCGGTCGCGCCTGACCACGGACGATATCCACGCCTTGCGCCGCCGGATCCGGGTTATCCAGGTTGAGGGTGGCCGGCACGATCTGATCACGGATCGCCAACAACGTGAAGATCGCCTCGATCCCGCCCGCCGCGCCGAGCAAATGCCCGGTGGCCGACTTGGTCGACGTGACCGCAATCTTGTTATCCGTGCCGAACAACGATTTGATGGCCGCCAACTCGCCCAGATCTCCAACCGGCGTCGAGGTTGCGTGAGCATTGAGGTGCTGCACCTGTGCCGCAGCAACGCCCGCCTGAGCCAGCGCCAGTGACATCGCCCGTCGCGCACCACTGCCATCTTCGGGGCCGGCGGTCAGGTGATAGGCGTCGGCGCTGGTGCCGTAACCGACCAGTTCCGCCAGCGGTTGCGCGCCACGGGCCAATGCATGCTCCAGGGATTCGATCACCAGAAGACCTGCGCCCTCACCCATGACAAAACCATCGCGGTCACGGTCGAACGGACGCGAAGCACGCTCCGGGGTTTCGTTATATCCACTGGACAACGCGCGAGCCGCAGCGAACCCGGCGAGACTGACACGATCGATCGACGCCTCCGCACCGCCACACACCGCAATGTCCGCCTCCCCGCAACGGATCAGCCGCGCCGCATCGCCAATCGCCTGAACCCCGGCCGCGCACGCCGTTACCGGAGCACCCAGGGGGCCTTTGAATCCGTGCTGGATCGACACATGGCCCGCGGCCAGATTGACCAGAAAGGAGGGAATGGTGAAAGGCGACAAACGCCGCGGGCCACGACTGTCGGTGGTGCGGACCGCATCGGCAATCGCGCCGAAACCACCGACCCCCGAACCGATAATGGTCGCCGTACGCTCCTGGGCATTGGCGTCCTGTGCCTGCCAACCGGCCTGCTCAAGCGCCTGACGTGCCGCCTCCATGGCAAACATAATGAAGCGGTCCATCTTCTTCTGCTCTTTGGGTGGCGTCGCACGATCCGGGTCAAAACCCGCCTCGGCATCTTCGGCCAGCGTCGGCACTGCGCCACCGACCTTGGCCGGCAGATCAGCCACGACTTCGTCCGGCAGGTTGCGCAATCCCGAACGCCCGGCCAACAGACGCTCCCAGACGGCTTCGACCCCGCTACCCAGCGGAGACACCAAACCCATGCCCGTTACAACCACTCGACGTTCACTCATACCGCAACTACCTCAAGCCAATGGAGGGTGCCTCACTTGTAACGCGAAGCGGCCTTGCTTTTGGAAAGATTCGGCGCCATCACCAGACGCGCCGCGACAAACGCATCCCAGTCGGAGGCATCCGGCAACGAAGGAATGGTGATCAGTTCTCCCTGGTCCAGCCCCGACAACGATGCATCGACCATCTCGCCCGCTTCCATGACCATGTCCGCCGGGATCTGGCTTGCGTCAATACCGGAACGCTCCCAGATTTCGGTGCGCGTCACGCCTGGCAACACCGCTTGTACTTTGACCCCGGTGCCATCCAGCTCGGCATTCAACGACTGGGTCAGGCTCAACACATAAGCCTTGCTGGCACTGTAAGTGGCGTTGAAGCGCTCGGGGAACAACGCCACCACCGAGGCGATGTTGATGATCGTACCCCGGCCGGCTTTTGCAAAACTGGCGGCCGCCGCCGAAGCCAGGCGCGTGACCGTCGTTACGTTCAATTGAATCAAACGTTCCAGTTGATCCAGATCAGCGTTGGCCAGCAAGCCATCTGCCGCGACACCCGCGTTATTCAGCAGCAGACTGATACTCGAATCGCTGCGAAGGCGCTGCTCAAGTTTCAGCACATCATCCTTTTGCGTGAGATCCGCTTTCAGCACCTCGACCTGAACACCATGCTCAGCGCGCAGCTTGCTCGCCGCGGCCTGAAGACGCTGTTCGTCACGTGCAACCAGCAACAAATCAAAACCGCGCGCTGCCAAGCGCTCAGCGTAAATGGCACCAATCCCGGATGAAGCACCGGTGACAAGAGCTGTACCTTGGGTCTGGACAGAATTCATGACGTGCTCCTGGAATGCGTAAGGAAAAGAAAAGCGCTTGCGCTTCAGAGCGCCAAGCCGGATAACGAATTTATTATAGACATAATCTAATCACAATATGATAGCCGTAATTTTTTACCTGCCGACGGAAGGCGCTAAATCGCCACGTACGCCAGAATGCAAAAAGGCCGGTCAATGACCGGCCCATGGCGCTGAATTACAAGCTTAGTTCACCTCAAGCTTTTCGCGGTTCTTATCCAGAATGGCTTTGCCGATACCCTTCACTTCGAGCAGCTCGTCCACCGATGCAAACGGCCCATTACTCTCACGATAGGTAACAATCGCCTTGGCCTTGGCTTCCCCGATGCCGGACAACTCCCGTTGCAGCGTCGACGCGTCGGCCTGATTCAAATCAACCTTTTCGGACTGAACCTTGGGAGCGACCTCCATGACCAGAGGTGCAGTGCCCGCCTCCGTCTTGGCCGCAGGTGCAGCAATAGCGGCGACAGAGGCAGTGCTCAGGAGGGCAAAAATCAGAGAGTAGAAGTAGCCAGTACGCATAAATGAAGCTCCATGACATCAATTGGGAAAGCAGCTTTTCCGAAGCTGCCTTCCAAACTTAGGTGATGTCTGGAGCCTGTCAAAAATGTGTCAGTTACAGGATGTGAAACAATCAGGGCTCGAGGCGACGCTGCTGATAGATCCAGTCGACGATCTCGCCGTCAGGGGTATAGCCGCTGACCGTTTCGCGCAGAAGCTGGCGGACTCTTGAATAATCATCCTGATCAACCGCTGCCAGCAATTCGCCCAACCGCGCCTTCAGCACATCCCAGGTCAGGTAATCTTCGCTGGCCGTCATGATCATCGGATGCGAGGTCGCCGCAACGTTGTCGCCGATCAGCAGCTCTTCGTAGAGCTTTTCACCCGGGCGCAGGCCGGTAAATTCGATCGAAATGTCACCGTGGATATTTTTGTCCGACCGGACACTCAACCCTGACAGATGAATCATTTTCTCTGCCAACTCGATGATTTTTACCGGCTCGCCCATGTCCAGCACGAAAACGTCCCCGCCCCGCCCCATCGACCCGGCCTGGATCACCAACTGAGCGGCCTCGGGAATGGTCATGAAATACCGGGTGATTTTCGGGTGTGTGACGGTCAACGGTCCGCCAGCCTTGATCTGCTTGTGGAAAAGCGGGATCACGGAACCTGACGAGCCCAACACATTACCGAACCTGACCATGGTGAAACGGGTCTTGTTGACGCGAGACACACTGGACTTGTCGCCAAACAACACAGGGGCTTTTTCACGGCTGAGTGCCTGCAATGTCAACTCTGCAAGTCGCTTGGTACTCCCCATTACATTGGTGGGGCGAACAGCCTTGTCGGTGGAAATCAGTACAAAGTTTGCAACTCCGGCCTGAAGTGCAGCCTGGGCCGTATTTAACGTGCCCATGACATTGTTCAACACGCCTTCTGCAATATTGTGCTCGACCATAGGTACATGTTTGTACGCTGCGGCGTGGTAAACCGTATCGACATGCCAGGTCTTCATGACGTCCAGCAACTTGTTCTCGTTACGGACAGAACCCAGGATCGGCAGCAGTTTGACGGACAACGATTCACGCGCAATTCGCTGCTCAAGCTCGGACAGGATGCTGTAAAGATTGAACTCGCTGTGTTCGAACAACAACAGGGTCGTAGGCCTTAAAGCAAGTATCTGCCGGCACAGTTCCGAACCGATTGATCCGCCCGCACCGGTAACCATCACTGACTGGCCGGTGATGCAATGCTCCAGCAGGTCCTCTTGAGCCGGTACCGCATCACGCCCAAGGAGGTCGGCAATGTCCACTTCCTGGATATCGTCGACCTTGACCCGGCCACTGGCCAGATCCATGAATCCGGGCACGCTGCGCACATGAAGCGGGAAGCGCTCCAGGTAGCCCAGAATTTCCCGGCGGCGCCCACGGTTGGCCGAAGGGACTGCAAGCAGGATTTCCTGAGCACCTGTCGTGTCAATCAGTTGCTGGATATGCTTGGGCTTGAACACTTGCAACCCGGAAATGACACGACCGGCAATACTTCCGTCATCATCGATGAACGCAACCGGGCGCATCACCCTGCCCATGCGCAGCGCCGCAACAAGCTGGTTACCTGCGGCGCCAGCGCCGTAAATGGCCACTTTCGGCAAACCATTATCACGATTGGCAAAAGGCACATGTTGCGCCGCCGCGAACCAATCACCCAAAAAGTACTGGCGCATTGCCAAACGCAAGCCACCAATCATGATCAGGCTCAACCACCAGTAGTTGAACATAATCGAGCGGGGCACGACCGTTTGATGATTGCTATATAAATAGACGATGACGCCAAGAATAAGCGAAGAAAGGCTGACGGCTTTAATTATCGCGATAAGTGCATCATTACCGAAATAACGCATCACGGCGCGATACATGCCAAATCGAATAAACAACGGGATGGCAACGACGGGAGCACTAAGAAATAACCAGAGGTGCTGTTGAACAGGGCTGTTCATTTCGTCGATCCCTAGACGAACGACAAAAGCCATCCATAACGAGACCCAAACCAAACCAACATCGGCAACTACCTGCAGGACCCGCTTGTGTCGGCGCGGAAGGCTCAACAAAAAAGCTCTTATTTTATCCATAACCCTATCGAACACCTCACCAAGCTCCTGAAATCAAAAAATAAACTATTGCCTTTGAACCCGCAAAGAAAACCGGCCGATTTACGATGAAATACCAGCGCGGGCAAATGCCGCACCAGCGTAAGGACTGCATCAAAAAAAGAAACTTCGATCAGGCACCCTTGTACCAAAACAGCTGGAGGGAGGCAGGGCCTGACAGGCTACCGAAGGCAATCCCGATATAATACCTGTGTTGCGTCAGAAATCCCTGATTGCAGGCAAAATTACTGCCATCAATCGCAAGGGCAACCCGGGCGGCCTCGGTTACCCCGACAGGTGCCGGTAAAAAATGACGAACGTGCCGGAATCGCGGTTCCTACCTGATACAATGCCCCGAACTGCACGCAGCCTATAAGAATCGCAGCTACGCCCCTCCGGTGTTGTATCAAAACTGATCAAGATGACCACAAGGAATAGTCTCTCGCCATCAGGCCTTTCACGATTGGCGAGGCACATCTGGCAATCGGCCGGCCCCCTGACAACCAATCCGGAAGAAAATTCACTGCATCGAAGACGCATCAAGCTGCAACCTTGGAAAGCATCGGACAAAGAAGGCTATAATCCGCGGCGCCTAAAAAGCTTTCCAGTTCTTAGCGATAAAGAAGAGCGAGCAGGGACACGCTGTAAGAAACTTCTGTCTCCGACGAAAGACCCGGCTAACACGAACTGAACGGTTGACCCCCGATGACAAAGATGTCACTCCGCGATCGAGATCATGCCAGCGGAAGTAAACAGACCCGCTGCGAGCACCTTCTCGAGAGGGATCAGGCTGTCTCCAGGAAGGGGTGGATTAGATCGATTGAACAGCGCGCCCCAAAGGACAATGATATCCATCTCCTACACTCGCCGACGCCCATGTTTTTTGCTCCTCTGATACTGGAAGGGTTCGGCGATGGCCGCTTGGCAACCAGAGACAATCTGCGCCAGACAATGATCCTGCGCCCGCACACCGGGCTGCCTGTGGATCAGACTCCCGGCAAAACCCTGCGTGCCTGCGCCGCTACTCCGTTAGCGGTAAATAGCGGTTCTGTGCAGCACAAGGAAACAGTGCAAAAACCAATCGAATTCGCCCTTCTCTCATTCGCGTGATAGGCCTGTGCACGCAATAATTTTTTTTATTTTTTAATAGCGGTGTAGCTATGACTTTGAAAACCTTGTGTGTGTTTGGCACGCGCCCCGAAGCAATCAAAATGGCCCCTTTGGCGTTAAGCCTCGCGGCGGACGAACGCTTCGAAGCCAAGGTATGTGTAACCGGCCAGCATCGCGAGATGCTGGACCAGGTACTGAATCTTTTCGAGATCACGCCTGACTTCGATCTGAACATCATGAAGTCTGGCCAGGACTTGACGGACGTCACCACCACTATTTTGCAAGGCATGAAATCGGTCTTCGCCGAGTTCAAGCCCGACATCGTCCTCGTGCATGGCGACACTGCTACTACTTTCGCCACTACCCTGGCGGCCTACTACCAGCAAATCCCTGTCGCTCATGTCGAGGCCGGCCTGCGCACGGGCAATCTCTATTCGCCCTGGCCAGAAGAAGCCAACCGCAAGTTGACCGGCGCTCTGGCAGCCCTGCACTTTGCCCCGACAGACACCTCCAGTCAGAATCTGCTCCGGGAAGGGGTAGCTGCTCAAAGCATTCACGTCACGGGCAACACAGTGATCGATGCCCTGCTGGACGTCGTGGCGAGAATTAAAAACAGCGCCACCCTGCAGCAACAGTTTCACCAACAATTCTCCTTCCTGGGTGAAGGGAAGCGAATCATCCTGGTCACCGGCCATCGCCGCGAAAGCTTCGGTGACGGATTTGAAAAAATCTGCCAGGCACTGCTCACGACGGCGAAAGAATTTCCCGACGTCGAAATCGTTTATCCCGTCCACCTCAATCCGAATGTTCGCGAGCCCGTCAATCGACTCCTGGCCGGCATCGACAACGTTCACTTGATTGAACCACTGGATTATTTGCCTTTTGTGTACCTGATGGACCGCTCCTACCTGATCCTCAGCGATTCGGGCGGCATCCAGGAAGAAGCACCTTCGCTGGGCAAACCCGTTCTGGTCATGCGTGACACCACTGAACGCCCGGAAGCCGTCGAGGCAGGCACTGTCAAACTGGTGGGCACCGACATAGACGTTATCACGGGCAACTTGCGCAGCCTGCTGACGGACTCCAACGCTTACAGCCAGATGAGCTTCGCTCACAACCCCTACGGTGATGGCAAGGCGTGCGCGCGGATTCTTGAAACTCTTTCCCAATTTAAAAGAGGCTAACCTATGAGCTTTGAAACCATTTCCGTAGTCGGCCTCGGCTACATCGGACTGCCCACTGCCGCAGTTTTTGCCGCACGCAAGAAAAAAGTCATAGGCGTCGATGTGAATCCTCACGCCGTTGCAACGATCAATCGCGGTGAAATTCACATCATCGAACCGGATCTGGACATTGTCGTGCGGGCAGCGGTAACCGAAGGTTATCTGCGCGCAACCACCATTGCCGAACCGGCCGATGCGTTCCTTATTGCGGTACCGACCCCTTTCAAGGGCGACCACGAACCGGACCTGTCTTACATCGAGTCAGCCAGCAAAGCCATCGCTCCAGTCTTGAAGAAAGGCGATCTGGTCATCCTTGAATCGACTTCTCCGGTCGGCGCAACCGAGCAAATGTCCGCATGGCTGGCTGAAGCGCGCCCGGACTTGAGCTTCCCGCAAACGCATGGCGAAGACTCTGACGTTCGTATTGCACACTGCCCTGAACGCGTCTTGCCGGGCCATGTGCTGCGCGAGCTGATCGAGAACGACCGCATCATCGGCGGCCTGACCGCCAAGTGCTCGGATGCTGCAATGCGTCTGTATAAAACGTTCGTGGAAGGTGAATGCATCATCACCGACGCGCGCACTGCAGAAATGTGCAAGCTGACCGAAAACAGCTTCCGCGACGTCAACATCGCTTTTGCCAACGAACTGTCGATCATCTGCGACAAGCTCGACATCAGCGTATGGGAACTGATCCGCCTGGCTAATCACCACCCGCGAGTCAACATCCTGCAACCTGGCCCTGGTGTAGGCGGTCACTGCATCGCTGTCGACCCTTGGTTTATCGTGAGCAAGACCCCGGATCAAGCGCGCTTGATTCGCGCTGCGCGGGAGGTCAACGACAGCAAGCCGCAATGGGTGCTCGATCAGGTCGCACTCGCAATCGGCAAGTATCTGCAAGAGAACCCGGCTAAAACAGCGAAGGACGTCACTGTCGCCTGTCTGGGCCTGGCGTTTAAGCCGGACATCGATGATCTGCGCGAAAGCCCATCCCTTGAGATCACTGTGCAGATTGCAAAAAATCATCCGGGCACCGTTCTGGCCGTTGAGCCGAACATCGAGCGCCTCCCTGCTCGCCTGGAAGGCATCGCAACCCTGAGCCCAGTCGATCAGGCCCTGTCTTCGGCCAACGTTATCGTTCTGCTCGTAGATCACAGTGCGTTTAAAACCATCCCGAAAACCCGCTTGTCATCGCTGAAAGTTATCGATACCCGCGGAGTCTGGACCTGAAAAATCAGGGGTAACTTGATTGCGTACAGAAATCAGGTGGGTCATACACTCACCTGATTTTTTTGCGCTATAAAGCGACAGCGATTTTTACTCTAGATGATCGTGTGCTCGAATTTGTCATGATGAGGTTTAAGAGGTTCCGGCATGGTCAATCTACTAATTCAGGTGCTGACGCTGATAAGTGGCCTGGTTGTAAACTTTGTTATTCCTGGCCTGTATGGACTGGATGCGTATGGCGCGTTCATCAAGGCCAACGTGCTGGTATTTTTATTTCAAAAACTTCTCGACATCGTTAACGAGCAGCTTATTGCCAGTGTCGAAGCCGAGTACATCCTCGTCACCTCATTATTTATGGCGACGTTGATTTTTTTACTGTTCAGTGTGGTCAGTCTGGTAGACGACATCGGTAATCCTTTATTGCTGAGTGTCATGCTGCTCAGTTCAGCGTGCCTGCTTTCCCTGTTCGGGCTCCGTTTGCAGCGCTGGATAGTCGGATACCTCGTTCTCTTTCTGTGTGTTTTTTTCGTCCTCTTGTTCATCAGTTATCAACAGATCCTGCCGCTGAGCATCGTGGACATTCTGCTGCTGACGAATCTGATACCGTGCCTGTTTGCCGTGGCGGTGCTGTTTAGCCATGGCGCAAAACTGCCAGTGGGCAGGCAGTTATTGTCCACCTGCAAGAACGTCTTGTTTTTGTTGCCTAGAATGGTATCCATCACTCTGGTCTTCAATCTGTTTACCAATATCCTGCCCTACATTCTTTCGAAGAGTCTGCCCGTTCGGGACCTTGGACTCTTCCGGGTGATCGTGTCGATCATTCAGTCAGCGACGAGCCTGTTCCCTATAAATGTCAGGGCTGTATTTGTTGCGTTTGTCTCCGGGGGACAGCGTCAAGAGCAATACAGAATCATCATGTCCGTCGCCCTTTTCTACTTCGCACTGGTTGGCTTGTCCGGGTATGCGATGGGATGGCTGTTCCCGCAATACTCCGCTTACCTGGCGATGCTTCCTTGCCTGCCAGTCCTGTACTGGGCCGTGGTGACAGAAAGGTATCTCGTTGCTTCCGGGCTTCATCGTAAAGTCATCATCGCCAACCTCGTCCTGGGCGCACTGGCTGTGGCCGGGATGATCCTGTTCGTTCAGGGCCTGAAACAGGCAGAACTGTTTTATGCGCTTGGGTTCTCTGCCTATTTATTGTTTTTGCACTTGCTGTGCCGACCAGGAATCCGTCTACCGGTCATATTCTGGGTCTCTGTACTCTCCCCCTTCGCAATCGTATTGAAAGACGTCAATTTGATCTGGGGCGTTCTTTACATGCTTTCTCTTTTGATCATTGCGGTTGGGATACTTCGGCTTCGTCCGGCTGACTTTCGCACCTTGAGGTTTTGACAATGAACGCAGTTAAGTTGTATCGCGTAGGAAACTGGTTTTATCAGCGTCGTGTACCCGTCGTACCTGGCCTGATTCGCAACCTGATTTTTCTTTTGTTCAATTCATACATTCCGGTGTCCGCCAATCTTGGAAAAGGCACCATTTTCGCTTACGGCGCCATTGGTGTCGTACTTCACGCGAACGCTAAAGTCGGGACGGGCTGTGTATTAGGCCAAGGAATTACGATTGGTGCTGCAGAAGGCTATGTCACCAGCGAGATCAACAAGTGCCCGGTGATTGGAGACAACTGCTACATCGGTGCAGGTGCAAAGATCATTGGCGATATTAAAATCGGGGATAACTGCCAGATTGGAGCATCGGCCGTAGTACTGAAAGACATACCCAACAATTCAATCGTTGTCGGCATTCCAGCCCGAGTGATTGGACAGACCTCTGTAGACTATAAAGCTATACGCCCCTGAAATGGCGAACGGAGTATCGCAATGAGTAGTAACGACTGCATGAAAAACAGCATGGCAATTGCAGCGGCCGCGTGCATTTCCATTCTGCTTATGCAGGATCCTGGCGTTCTTTTCTACACCGGCATTGTTGGTGTTTCCCTGCTTGTGCTGACGGCCATTATTTCGCCTTGGCTGGGCCTGTTGGCGTTATTCCCGCTGGCCTTTGCCTTGCGCCCGGCCCCACCGTCAGTAGGGGCTCAAGAAATATCGTTCGCCGCTTTGCTGGCAGTGATATTCATTGCTGCATTGATCAAGTTGCTTCGCACTTGCGGAATCAGGTCCGTACTGCGCCTTTTCGGGATCCCGCTGCTTATAGGCGCGGGAATATTGAGCATCAACCTGGCCGTGGCCATGCACAATCATGTGCCGATGCTGGACTGGATCAGGGGCGTCATTCCCTTTCTGTTTATATATGCACTGATACCTGTCTGCGCACTGGTCAGCGGTGACGAAAGCAAGATCCGCTGGGTCGGCGCTTCAGTGGGAACCCTGATTTTCCTGACCGCCGGCTACATCGTTTTCTACTACTTCTACCACGACATGTGGCAACCGTACTGGCTCATCCTGACTAACGGAGAGGAAGTCAAAATCTCTCAAGAAGCGGCCTTGAACAACGTCAACGCCATGGGGCCGATGCGCGACCGGATCACCATGCTGCTGGCACAAGCAACAGATGCGTTGCTGCCTGTCGGCATGGTTGTGGGGTTCGTTGTAAGTACGTTGGCACGAGACCGGCGGATTACTATTGTCGGCGCTTTGGTGGCCATGCTTTGCATGGCAGCCGTACTGATCACCTTCACAAGAAGCATGCTGATCAGCGCCCTTTTGGTCATGCTGCTCTTTTCGCTCTATGCATTTTTCGCCCATAAAAACTTGCGCGTAAAGTTGTCGGCCAATTTGGTCACTCAGGGCGTATTTGGCGTTGCATTCATCTTTTCCACTGGCATGGATCAGGTTTGGCTCGGACGCTTGAGTTTGTTATCGGGGGCCGCCTGGAAACGAAAAGGTGACTTCAACGTAATGTCCCGGCTTGAAGAATACAAAATCGCCTGGGAAATGTTCTTGAGCCATCCAGTGCTGGGCAACGGGATGGGTATCAAGCATGGAATGCGCTGGGAAACTTCTGAAGGTGTCTCCTTCACCGAGATGGTTGCGTACATACACAACTGGCCGCTCTACATGCTGATGGTTGGCGGACTTCTGGGTTTTCTGGTTTATTCGTTGGTCATCGCCGGCCCCGTCCTCTATCGTCTTACGTCCCTCAGATCTGAGTCTGCACATTTAACAGTTGTTCGTGCAGCCGTCATGACACTGGCGGTCTATGGTTTGTTTTTCGCGGTATTCCGTCTGATTTCGTTCAACCTGTTGCTTGCTGCTGCCTGGGGAGTGGTCTTCGCGCATAAGTGGTCCCGAGAGAACCGTGCGTCTAGCGCCCATGCCGTACATTCACACACGGCCTCGACTCAAACCAAAGAAAAGCCTGTTGGGCATGAGCCTGCCGATCAAAAAAATGTGGAGCTATCTGTATAATGTGCGGCCTAAGTTTTTTTGCTGTTAAACGCGAGGTCCTCGGAGTTCAGAGCCAGCTGGAATCAAGCCTGGCCGTCACCAAACATCGCGGCCCGGATGCGTCTGGTACTTACTTCGCCAGTGTCGGGGACTACCAGGTAGGCCTCGGACATAACAGGCTCAGCATCTTGGACCTTTCGCCGACCGGCAGTCAGCCAATGTTCGCCGGCAATGGCGTCAGCATCGTATTCAATGGTGAGGTATTCAACCATCATGAACTGCGTAATCAGCTGATCGAAAAAGGCTACTCATTCAAGGGCACCTCGGATACAGAGGTCATTCTTCAGCTTTATGTTGAGCACAAGGAACACGCTTTCAAACTGCTTGAAGGCATGTTCACTTTTGTCATCCTGGATGAAGCCAGAAATAAATTCTTCCTGGTAAGAGATGTTATCGGGATCAAGCCTGTGTACTGCTATTCCAGCGCGAACGGCATCTACGCCTGCTCGGAAATACGCGGCCTCAAGAGTTATTCGGAGGTCACCGCCGATATTGATCACGATGACGTTTTCGAGTTCTTCAATAACGGTTTCCTCTACGAACCGAACACCGGCTACAAAGCCATCAAAAAATTGATGCCCGGGACTTACCTTGAGTTCGATCTGCTCACGGGCGCTTGCGAGACCCAGCGTTACCAGACCGTGATGAACTTCAAGACCGAGCAAAACCTCGCCGCAGATGTGAGCAGCGCGGTGACACGGCAATTGGAGGCGGATGTTCCGGTTGGCGTATTTTTCAGTGGCGGCGCTGACTCCAGTATTCTGGCCAGTTACACGGGTGAGGCAGATCTGTTTTTCGCCAAGTACGAAGCGACGGAAGATTCTGCTGTCGATATGAAGTTCTCGGCTGATATCGCTGAACACCTGGGCAAGAAACTTGTGGTGACGGAGATTCTCGATTCGAACACCAACGTGTTCGAGTCGATCGATTTCGTGGCAGCGAATACGGAAGAGCTGGTTTCCGATTACACATTCTGGGCTACCTATCGGTTATCAACAGAAGCCAGGAAGAGCGGATACACCGTAATGCTCAGCGGGATGGGTGGGGACGAGGCATTCGCCGGTTATCCACGCTACAAGGTCCTGAAGCATCACGGGCTGATTCGGCGGCTCTACCCAGTGCTGAATGCTCTGCTGAAATTCAAGCTGTTTCCCAAGCAGCTCGACAAAAAATTCGAACGACTGGTGTCCTATGCCCAGGAAAGTTACTGGCCTTTGGCGTATTCACGAATGCTGGGATATTTCTCCAGGCAGGAGTTGAAAGGCTTTTTCCCCGATTACTCGAAACGGGAACAGCATTACAAGCAACGCCTTGAGTCCGTGCTCGTCAATTACAAGGGCGATCCCGCAGACAAAGTAAAATGTGCACAACACTTTGACCTGACAGGCTTTCTAAGCCACAACCTCAGTGTTTCCGATAAAGCGAGCATGCTCGCCAGTATCGAGTTACGTGTGCCTTTGCTCGATGAGCGAGTCGTTGCCAATGGTTTCGCCACCTCAAGTGCAGAACTGCTGAAGGATGGCGCGCCAAAGGCCCCTCTGAAGAGCCTATTGAAAAGCCTGCTTCCAGCCGCTCTTGTGGATCGCCCGAAAACCGGCTTCAACCCTCCCCTCGACGGCATTATCCGTCGGATAGGAGCGGAGCGATTGCTCAGCGAGTTCGAGCGGATTTATCAGTATCTAGAGCGCGAAGAAGTGGAAAAGCTGGTGACGAATCATTTTTCGGGCGCAATCAACAACACGTACAAGCTGTGGCAGGTGCTGTACTTTGAACGTTGGTTGAAACTGAACTTTGCGTAAAAGCTTCCAGGTCCGCTTGTAAACGACGACATCTTTCATTATTTAAGTGATTTTTATGGGCAATGCGCTGACATCTCGGCTTTTCAAGCTCTACCACACAGCCAAAATGTTACGGTTGAAGCAGATTTTCTACCGGATCTATTACCGTTTCGCCAAAGTAAAACCATTTACGGCAACCGGATTCGGCAAGCGATCGGCCTTTGATCTGGCAAAAGCCCCGGGCTGGAGTGCGTCCCGCTTTACGACGGACGAGCAGTTCGACTTCATGGGCATGAAAGCGCCCATCGAGTGGAGCAACACGACACTCCCGAAAATCTGGCAATACAACCTGCATTACCTCGACCATTTGGCGGCATCCGACCAGGCATCCACTGCATTCGACACCCGCCTGGTCAACAGCTGGATTGTGAATAACCCTCCCTTCGGCGGTTGCGGATGGGAACCCTATACGCTCTCTCTGCGCATCGTGAACCTGGTGAAGTGGCTGCAGAGACAGCCGAGCCTGGAAGGCCATTGGCTGGACAGCCTGGCCATGCAAACCCATGCCCTGTCCGAACAGGTGGAATATCACATCCTGGCAAACCATCTGTTCGTGAACGGCAAGGCGCTCGTGTTTGCCGGCACCTTCCTGGAAGGCGCTCATGCTGAACGCTGGCAGTCGCTGGGACTGGAGATTCTGGATAGCGAGGTCAAGGAGCAGTTTCTGGCGGACGGCGCGCACTTTGAATTGTCCCCCATGTACCACGCCTCCCTGCTGTGGGACATGTGCGACCTGGTGAACCTGGCCACCCATACCAAACTTGCACCACTAAGAAACCGACTGGACGAATGGAAGCACGTTGTCGAACGAGGCATCGTCTGGCTACGCAGCCTCCAGCACCCCGACGGTGGCATCCCTTTCTTTAACGATTCGGCGTTCGGCATCGCTCCCGCGCTGCACGATATCGAGACATACGCACGCCTGCTCAATTGCCTGCCAGAGCAAAAAAACAGCACTGCCACTGCTGTCTCGGCCGAACATCACGCCGAAAGCGGCTACGTCTCGATTGATTTTGGCAATCAATGCAAGGCGCTATTGAACCTTGCGCAGGTGGCCCCCGACTACCAACCGGGGCATACCCATGCCGATACCCTGAGTTTCGAACTCAGCCTCTTTGGTCAGCGCGTCTTCGTTAACTCCGGAACATCGCAGTACGGCGAAGACTCCGAACGTCACCGCCAACGCAGTACAGCAGCACACAACACCGTCGAAGTGGACGGCGAGAGTTCCTCCGAAGTCTGGGCCGGCTTCAGGGTTGCCCGGCGTGCGCGTGTTGCGCTGGATACGTTCGACCAGGCCGATGGCATCGTCCGCGTCCGCTGTAGTCATGATGGTTACAAGCGTTTGAAAGGGAAAAACCTGCACACCCGTGAATGGCTCGCAAAAGTTGACGAGTTGCAGATCACGGATTCGCTCACAGGAAGTTTTAACCGCGCGAAAGCCAGGTTTTTTGTACACCCCGAGGCCTTGGTTGTTCAAAATGGCGGGCAATTGACGATCACCCTTCCCGGCGGCCAGGTTGCTTCCGTTTTCCTGGAGGGTGCAACCAAGATCAACGTAGTTACTTCAACGTGGCATCCAGAATTTGGCAAGTCTGTTCCGAACCAGTGCATCGTCGCTGAGCTGTCGTCGAACACGCTGACCACCCGTATAACTTGGTGAGGTTTATTTGAAACTTTTAATCCTGAGCTTTTACTACCAGCCTGATTTATCTGCCGGTTCGTTTCGTACCACGGCATTGGTAAAGGCGCTTCTCGAGAAACTGCCAGCGCACGCGCATATCGAGCTGATTACAACCTTGCCAAACCGCTACAGCTCGTTCAGCAGCGAAGCGCCGGAACTGGAAGAGCATCCTCGCCTGACCATTCGCCGAATCGCATTGCCGGCCCACAAAAGCGGTATGGCAGATCAAGCCAAGGCTTTTCTGGTTTACGCGAACGGCGTGCGCAAAATTGTTCAGAACAAACAATATGACCTTATCTATGCGACCTCTTCGCGCCTGATGACCGCGTCGCTGGGCGCCCTCATCGCCCGCCAGAAAAAGACTCCGCTTTATCTGGACATTCGCGATATTTTTGTCGACACGATCAAGGATATTCTGCCGAAGAAGCTGATCTGGCTGCTCAAGCCCATGCTTTCGCTACTTGAAAGTTTTACCATCAAGTCGGCCAAGAAGGTCAATCTGGTTTCCGCCGGTTTTCTCCCTTACTTCAAATCCCGGTATCCGGACCAGCACTACTCGCTGTTCACAAACGGTATCGATGACGAGTTCCTGGATGTCCAGCCTGTCGAGAGCTCCGCGAGTCTGAATCCGGTCCTGGACGTGGTCTACGCCGGAAACATCGGTGAAGGCCAAGGGCTGCACACGATCATTCCTGCGCTAGCCAAACGCCTTGAGGGGAAGTTGCGATTTCGAGTGATCGGTGATGGAGGGAGACTCGCTCACCTGAAGGAGGCTATCAGTTCAACCGGCTGCACTAACGTTGAGCTGTTGAACCCGGTCAAGCGCAATGAACTGATTCAGGTCTATCAGTCGGCAGATGTGCTGTTCCTGCACCTCAATGACTACGACGCGTTCCGCAAGGTCTTGCCGTCCAAACTGTTTGAATACGCCGCGCTGGGTAAACCGATCTGGGCCGGCATTTCGGGTTACGCGGCAAGCTTTGTCGCTGAACATATCGAAAATACAGCCGTCTTCGAACCTTGCGATGTGGATGCTGCAACCAAGTCTTTCGAGAACCTGAATATTCTGACCAGCCCGCGGCATGCCTTCGTCGAGCGTTTTGCCCGCGGCAATATCATGCGCGAGATGTCGCAAGACATTCTTTCCCTGAAGGAGGCTCGTTAATCATGCGCATTCTTCTGTCAGGGGCCAGCGGCTTTGTCGGCAGCGGGCTGGTCGCTCCGTTGCTTGAGCGTGGCCACGAAATTACCGCGGCCGTACGCAAGTTGAAGGTTGATCTCGACTCGCGTGTGACACAGAGCCTGGTCAATGGGCTGTCGGCCGATCAGGATTGGCAGGGATTGTTGAAGGACCAGGATCTGGTCATCCAGTTGGCTGCTCGCGTACACGTCATGAGTGACGAATCCTCCGACCCCCTTGCCGAATATCGCAAGGTGAACGTCGAAGGAACGCTCAATCTGGCCCGGCAGGCCGCTGACGCCGGGGTCAAGCGCTTCATTTTCCTCAGCTCAATCAAGGTCAATGGCGAAGGCACGGCTCTCGGCAAGCCTTACGTTGCCGATGGAGAGGAGGCGCCAAGCGACCCTTACGGCATTTCCAAAATGGAAGCGGAACATGCCCTGAGAGCGCTGGCGACTGAAACCGGCATGGAAGTGGTGATTATTCGTCCGGTGCTGGTTTATGGGCCTGGCGTGCGAGCCAACTTCCTCAGCATGATGCGCTGGCTGGACAAAGGCGTACCCCTGCCGTTTGGTGCCATTCACAACCAACGCAGCCTCGTTGCCCTGGATAATCTGGTTGACCTGATTGTGACGTGCACCGAGCACTTCGCAGCAGCAAACCAGACCTTTCTCGTGAGTGATGGTGAGGATCTTTCGACTACCATGTTGTTGCGTCGAATGGCGACGGCCCTGGGCAAACCTGCGCGCTTGCTACCGGTGCCGAGCTGGATGCTTGAAACCGGCGCGACACTCCTGGGCAAGCAAGCACTGGCCCAGCGTTTGTGCGGTTCACTTCAGGTCGATATCAGCAAGACTCGTGAACTATTGGATTGGAAACCGCCGGTCAGCGTCGATGAAGCACTGCGCGACACGGCTAAACACTTTTTGGAACTACACACTCAATGAATATGTGGTGGCTGTTACCGGCTGCGGCCGTTGTCGCACTTTTTCTGACTGGCGCCCTGCGCCGGTACGCATTGGCTCGAAGCCTGATCGACATACCGAATGCGCGCAGCTCGCACGTCGTGCCGACACCAAGAGGTGGTGGTGTCGCGATCGTAGTGAGCTTTCTGCTGGCATTGATGTGGACGGCCAGTCTGGGCTTCGTTGCCTGGCCTCTGACCTGGGCCTTACTGGGCGCAGGCGTCGGTATTGCGGTACTGGGGTTTCTGGATGATCACGGCCATATCAGCGCTCGTTGGCGCTTGCTGGGCCACTTCATTGCAGCCACCTGGGCGCTGTTCTGGATAGGTGGCTTGCCGCCGCTGACACTATTTGGATTCGCGCTCGACCTGGGATGGATCGGTCATGCGTTGGCAGCCGTTTATCTGGTGTGGTTGCTGAACCTGTACAACTTTATGGACGGGATTGACGGCATTGCCAGTGTCGAAGCTATCTGTGTATGCCTGAGCGGAGCGCTGTTGTACTGGCTGGCGGGGAATGAACTGGCGGCGCTGTTGCCTCTGTTACTGGCTTTTGCGGTAGCAGGCTTCCTGTATTGGAACTTCCCAAGAGCGCGGATTTTCATGGGTGATGCCGGCAGCGGTTTCCTGGGCATTACCTTGGGGGTACTGTCGTTGCAGGCTGCCTGGACGGCACCACAGCTTCTCTGGAGCTGGTTGATTTTGCTCGGCGTGTTCATTGTTGATGCTACGTGGACTTTGCTTCGCCGCTTGTTCAGGGGTGACAAGGTCTATGAAGCCCACCGTAGCCATGCCTATCAATTTGCTTCCCGCCAGTTTGGCAAGCACTTGCCAGTCACCCTGACGGTCGCAGCGATCAATCTGTGCTGGCTGTTACCGATCGCCCTGGTGGTCGGGAGCGGCAAACTGGATGGCCTGTCGGGAGTGTGCCTGGCTTATCTGCCGTTGGTAGTTTTAGCCGTCAAGTTCAAGGCTGGGGAAAAAGAGGCTTAACAGCCGAGTCAGGAAATGGAGATGGGGGATGGGGGATGGCACTAGCCCCCTCCTCCGGCCAACCACTGGAAGTAACCGGTGACGCTTCCATCGTTGTAGATCAAACCAGACGCTTGCGCCGCGCTCTTGCGGTGCGACCAACGATCCAGCCAATCGCAGGCCCTGCGACCATCCCTATCAGCAACGAAACCACCACTACAACGGAAACTGGCAACTGCGGCCCAGCCCATCCAAGGAACAGCAAGGAAACCGACTGCTGGTTCTCAAGTACAAAAGCCAGTATCGCCAGCACCAGCAACAGTAGAACGACCATAACCAGCACGCGCTTCAAGCTACTCATGAGCCCCTCCCTGTCTGGATTTCAAACTTCTTCCTCTTCTTCATTTACCCGATCCCGTAACTCTTTCCCCGGCTTGAAATGAGGAACGAATTTGCCGTCAAGGCTCACGGACTGACCGGTTTTCGGATTGCGGCCTACGCGCGGTGCGCGGTAGTGCAGGGAGAAGCTGCCAAATCCACGGATCTCGATGCGATCACCGGTGGCCAGACATTGGGACATTTGTTCAAGCATGGTCTTGATAGCCAGCTCCACATCCTTTGATGAGAGCAGCCCTTGATGGGTGACAATTCGTTCGATCAACTCCGACTTCGTCATATTTTTCCCTTCTTTTTCAAGCAGCTAGGAAAAGCGCTTCAAAGGTTTTAGCATGCCCGAAGGAATTTGAACAGCCCGAGCTTTGACATATCTTCGCCAGCAATGGGATGCCGATTTCAGAACAGAAGCCTGATCAAGCCCGACCTGCTCATCTGCAGATAACCAGCATGGTGCGTGTCACATAACCTGCCGGGTTGAAGCCAAAGGGATACTCATCTTCGTCTTTGGCGTCATCAGATCTCGTGACCACCTTGTAGCCAGCGCCCTTGCACTCCTTGGCAGCGCGTTTGTGACACTTCTCCCACCCCGACCCCAACCCCGAACAATCGATCTCGATACCACTAACCCCACGTGAGGCGTGAGTCTTCGCATTAGTGGTACAACCCGCCAATGTCAGAACGGCTAGTGCGACAACGAGCTTGTTCATTCATTTCCTTATGCCGGGCGCCCTGCCCGACTGTCGTTCGCTTCTGACTAAAGACTAGCTGCAAATAAACGATTGATCCGATTAAAGAAAGAGACAGCTTTTGGGGCCAGTTGGTTTCACCGGCGAACAATGTCGTGTGATGTGGTTACCGCACACACCAAATCGCAGGCACAAAAAAGGGCGACCGAAGTCGCCCTTTTTAATGATCAAGCAGAACTTAGTTCTGTTTGGCCATTGCCTGGCGCAGCAGTGCCGCCATGGTGGTGTCAGCAGCAGCTTCACCTTCCGGAGCAGTTTTCAGGCTCTGGATGGCTTCTTTCTCTTCAGCATCGTCTTTCGATTTGATCGACAGCTGAATTACGCGGCTCTTACGATCAACGCTGATGATCTTGGCTTCTACTTCCTGGCCTTCTTTCAGAACGTTGCGCGCGTCTTCAACGCGGTCACGGCTGATTTCGGAGGCTTTCAGAGTCGCTTCGATATCGTCGGCCAGAGTGATGATGGCGCCTTTAGCGTCAACTTCTTTCACGATGCCTTTAACGATTGCGCCTTTGTCGTTCTCTTGAACGTACTCGGAGAACGGATCGCTTTCCAGTTGCTTGATACCCAGGGAGATACGCTCGCGCTCTGGGTCAACCGACAGGATAACGGTGTCCAGCTCGTCGCCCTTCTTGAAGCGGCGAACGGCTTCTTCGCCCACTTCGTTCCAGGAGATGTCGGACAGGTGAACCAGACCGTCGATGCCGCCGTCCAGACCAATGAAGATACCGAAATCGGTGATCGACTTGATGGTGCCGGAGATTTTATCGCCCTTGTTGAACTGGCCAGAGAAATCTTCCCATGGGTTAGATTTGCACTGCTTGATGCCGAGGGAGATACGACGACGCTCTTCGTCGATGTCCAGAACCATAACTTCCACTTCGTCGCCGACTTGTACGACTTTCGAAGGGTGGATGTTCTTGTTGGTCCAGTCCATTTCGGAAACGTGTACCAGACCTTCAACGCCTTCTTCCAGCTCAGCGAAGCAGCCGTAGTCGGTCAGGTTGGTTACACGAGCGGTAACGCGAGTGCTTTCTGGGTAACGGGCTTTGATAGCAACCCATGGATCTTCGCCCAGTTGCTTCAGGCCCAGGGAAACACGGTTGCGTTCGCGATCGTATTTCAGAACCTTAACGTCGATTTCGTCACCAACGTTGACGATCTCGGAAGGATGCTTGATGCGCTTCCAAGCCATGTCGGTGATGTGCAGCAGGCCGTCCACGCCACCCAGATCGACGAATGCGCCGTAATCGGTGAGGTTTTTGACGATACCTTTGACTTGCTGACCTTCCTGCAGGGATTCCAGCAGAGCTTCACGCTCGGCGGAGTTCTCGGCTTCGAGGACGCTGCGACGGGAAACGACAACGTTGTTGCGTTTCTGGTCGAGTTTGATGACCT
The DNA here is from genome assembly GCF_949768225.1 of Pseudomonas sp. IT-P44. Classification (NCBI taxonomy): domain Bacteria; kingdom Pseudomonadati; phylum Pseudomonadota; class Gammaproteobacteria; order Pseudomonadales; family Pseudomonadaceae; genus Pseudomonas; species Pseudomonas sp. IT-P44. The sequence goes on from NZ_CATKQM010000009.1 coordinate 122,314, forward strand.
TGAATTCCAGCTCTTTGCCTTCCAGGTGCGTGGTATCGCGCACAGGACGGACGTCAACCAGGGAACCTGGCAGGAACGCACGGATGCCGTTAACGTCGACAGTGAAGCCGCCTTTAACCTTACCGTTGATAACGCCCTTGACCACTTCCTCGGCTGCGAAGGCAGCTTCCAGAACAATCCAGCATTCAGCGCGCTTGGCTTTTTCACGGGACAGCTTGGTTTCACCAAAGCCGTCTTCAACCGAGTCCAGCGCAACGTGAACTTCGTCACCGACGTTGATAGTCAGGTCGCCAGCGTCGTTGTAGAACTGCTCAAGCGGGATGAGTGCTTCAGACTTCAGGCCAGCGTGAACGGTTACCCAGCGAGCTTGGTAATCGATATCAACGATAACACCGGTGATGATGGAGCCTGCCTGAAGGTTCAGGGTTTTTAGGCTTTCTTCAAAGAGTTCCGCAAAGCTTTCGCTCATTTTAATTCCTGTTGATGAGGGCGAAGAATACGCCCATCTCCACACCCCAGACGGTGTGGGTTAGTTTCATTTAAAAGAAGCGCCACAGGACTATGACTGGTCCCCTGCGGCCTTCTTGGTCACCCGGCGATATCGCGAATGGCGATCTCGCTCATGATGCGTTCCAGCACCTGGTCGATGGATAATTCCGTGGAATCCAGCTGTATGGCGTCAGCCGCCGGTTTGAGCGGGGCTACCGCTCGCTGGGTGTCACGCTCATCGCGTGCACGTATCTCATCTAGCAGACTCGACAGACTAACACCATCGACTTTGCCCTTCAACTGCAAGTATCGACGGCGCGCACGCTCCTCGGCACTGGCGGTAAGGAAAATCTTCAACGGTGCATCCGGAAAAACCACCGTACCCATGTCGCGACCATCGGCCACCAGGCCCGGCGCTTCCTGGAATGCACGCTGGCGCTGCAGCAGCGCCTCGCGCACTGCGGGCAACGCCGCGACTTGCGAGGCGCCGGAGCCGATGCTTTCGGTGCGAATCACATCGCTGACTTCATCGCCCTCGAGAATGATGCGCTGCAACTGACCGTCGGTCGCCGCGATGAACTGCACATCCAGATGAGCGGCAAGTTTTTTCAGCAATTCTTCATTGGTGAGGTCGACGCCGTGATTATGCGCAGCGAAGGCCAGCAACCGATAAAGCGCACCGGAATCCAGCAGGTTCCAGCCCAGACGCTTGGCCAGAATGCCAGCTACCGTGCCCTTGCCGGAGCCGCTTGGCCCATCGATGGTGATGACCGGTGCGATGTTTTTCACGACTGAGCCTCTTGTGCAACACGGATACCGACCTGCGCGCACAGCGCCAGGAAGTTCGGGAACGACGTTGCGACGTTGGCACAGTCATGGATGCGAATTGGCGCAGTGGCACGCAGCGATGCCACGCTGAAAGCCATGGCAATCCGGTGATCGCCGTGACCATGCACTTCGCCGCCGCCGATCAGGCCGCCGTCGATGATGATGCCGTCCGGGGTCGGTTCGCATTTGACGCCCAGTGCCAGCAAGCCATCGGCCATGACCTGGATCCGGTCCGATTCCTTGACGCGCAATTCTTCGGCGCCACGCAGGATGGTGCGCCCTTCGGCACAGGCCGCTGCCACGAACAGCACCGGGAATTCGTCGATGGCCAATGGAACCAGCGCTTCGGGAATCTCGATACCTTTGAGTTTAGCTGCACGCACGCGCAGGTCCGCTACGGGTTCGCCGCCGACTTCACGCTGGTTTTCCAGGGTGATGTCAGCGCCCATCAGACGCAGAATGTCGATCACGCCGGTACGGGTCGGGTTGATGCCGACATGCTCGAGCACCAGTTCGGAACCTTCGGCAATGGACGCCGCCACCAGGAAGAACGCCGACGACGAAATATCGCCCGGCACTTCAATGTGGGTCGCGGTCAGCTTGTGCCCGGATTCGACCGACGCCGTAGCGCCGTTGACGCTGACCGGGTAGCCGAAGCCGCGCAGCATGCGCTCGGTGTGGTCGCGCGTCGGTGCAGGCTCGGTGACGGTGGTTTTGCCATCAGCGTACAGGCCGGCCAACAGCAGGCAGGATTTAACCTGGGCACTGGCCATCGGCATGGTGTAGGTCAGGCCTTTGAGCTTGTTACCGCCACGAATGATCATCGGTGGACGACCTTCAGCGGCGGTCTCGATCACGGCGCCCATTTCACGCAGCGGATTGGCCACGCGATTCATCGGACGCTTGGACAGCGAGGCATCACCGGTCAAGGTGCTGTCGAAGTTCTGCGCAGCCAGCAGGCCGGACAGCAGACGCATCGAAGTGCCGGAGTTGCCCAGATAGATCGGGCCCGGCGCAGGCTTCAGGCCATGCAGGCCGACGCCGTGGATGGTCACGCGACCGTGGTGCGGACCTTCGATCACGACACCCATGTCGCGGAAGGCCTGCAAGGTCGCCAGAGCGTCTTCGCCCTCGAGGAAGCCTTCGACTTCGGTGACGCCTTCGGCCAGGGAGCCGAGCATGATCGAACGGTGGGAAATCGATTTATCGCCCGGTACACGAATCCGCCCAGTCAGGCGGCCACCAGGTTGTCCCAGGAAAATCAGGTCGTTGGAGTTCATAGCGTCCACATAAGCCCGGCGAGCCAGGATTTTACTGAAATGTTCGCGGGCAACCCGGGCGCGCGTGAACACGCCCAACAATTGGTGCCCATCCCCTGCATCGACCGCGTCGCGCAAGGCGTCGAGGTCGCTGCGAAATGTATCAAGCGTGCGCAGGACAGCTTCGCGGTTGGCGAGGAAGATGTCGTGCCACATGACCGGGTCACTTCCCGCGATTCTTGTGAAATCGCGGAAACCGCCGGCAGCGTAACGGAAGATCTCAAGGTTTTCATTGCGCTTGGCCAACGAATCGACCAAACCGAACGCCAGCAAGTGCGGCAAATGGCTGGTCGCCGCCAACACTTCGTCGTGACGCTCGACCTGCATGTGCTCGACATCGGCGCCCAGCTCACGCCACAACCGGTCGACCACGGCCAGCGCCGCCGGATCGGTTTGGTCCAGCGGCGTCAGAATCACTTTATGGCGACGGAACAGTTCGGCATTGGAGGCTTCCACCCCGCTCTGCTCGGAACCGGCAATCGGATGGCCCGGCACGAAACGCGCCGGCATGCCGCCAAACGCCTCGGTCGCGGCGCGCACGACGTTGCCCTTGGCACTGCCGACATCCGTCAGGATCGCTTGCCCAAGGTCCATGCCGGCCAACCGGCCGAGCATCTTTTCCATGGCCAGGATCGGCACCGCGAGTTGAATCACGTCGGCGCCCTGGCAGGCAACGGCCAGGTCTTCTTCGCAACGATCCACCACGCCCAACTCGACCGCAAGCTTGCGCGACTGCGGATCGAGATCGACGCCCACCACTTCGCGGCACAGGCCGCTTTCACGCAGGCCCTTGGCAAACGAACCGCCGATCAACCCGAGACCGACCACCACCAGGCGACCGATCATAGGTTCAGCAGATTGCAGAGCAGTGACATCAACCACGAGCCAGAACCTTGGTCAGCGCCTCAAGGAAGCGGCTGTTTTCCGCCGGCAGGCCGATGGTGATGCGCAAGTGGTTCGGCATGCCATAGTTGGCCACCGGACGCACGATCACGCCTTCACGCAGCAAGCCCTGGAAGACCGGCAAGGCAACACGGCCGAGATCGACGCAGATGAAGTTGCCCTTGGACGGGATCCAGCTCAGCCCCAGCTCACGGAAACCCGCTTCCAGCTGCAGCATGCCGGCTTCGTTCAAGCGGCGACTTTCAGCCAGGTACTCGGCGTCCTGCAGCGCAGCGCACGCAGCGGCCAAGGCCAGGCTGTTGACGTTGAACGGCTGACGCACACGGTTCAACACGTCGGCAACCACCGCCGTGGACAAGCCGTAACCAACGCGCAACGCCGCCAGGCCATAGGCCTTGGAGAAGGTGCGCGAAACCAGCAGGTTCGGGTACGCCGCCAGGAAATCCAGGCCATCCGGCAAGTCGCTGCCTTCGGCGTATTCGATGTAGGCCTCGTCCAGCACCACCAGCACGTGCTCCGGCACATCCTGCAGGAACTCGTCCAGCGCTTCGGCGCCAAACCAGGTTCCGGTCGGGTTGTTCGGGTTGGCGATGAAGACCACACGGGTATCGGCATCGATCGCGGCCAACATGGCCGACAGATCATGGCCCCAGTCTTTGGCCGGGATCACTTTGGCCGTCGCACCGACGGCCTGGGTGACGATCGGATAGACCGCGAACGCATGCTCGCTGAACACCGCATTCAGGCCCGGCGCCAGATAGGCACGCGCGACCAGTTCCAGGATGTCGTTGGAACCGTTGCCCAGCGTCACCTGATTCAGTTCGACGCGGCACTGATCGGCCAGCAGGGTCTTGAGCGCAAAACCGTTGCCATCCGGATAACGGGTCAGCTCGGTCAATTCTTCGCGAATGGCCGCCAAAGCCTTTGGACTGGCGCCCAACGGGTTTTCGTTGCTCGCCAGTTTGACGATGCTGGCCGGATCGATGTCCAGCTCGCGTGCCAGTTCGTCCACGGGTTTGCCCGGAACGTAAGGCGACAGTTGTTGCACGCCCGGCTGTGCCAGAGCGAGGAAGTTGCCACTCATTTGCTACCCCTTAGAGAACGGCTTTCGGGTAGGAACCCAACACTTTAAGTGCCACTGCTTCCTGACTGATCTTTTCCAGCACACCTTTTACCAGCGGATCGCGGTGATGGCCGACGAAGTCGATGAAGAACACATAGGTCCATTTACCGCTACGCGAAGGACGTGTCTCGATGCGTGTCAGGTCGATGCCATTGTCGTGGAACGGCACCAGCAACTCGTGAAGCGCGCCCGGCTTGTTGCTCATGGAGACGATGATCGACGTCTTGTCGTCGCCGGTTGGCGGCACTTCCTGGCTGCCGATCATCAGGAATCGCGTGGAGTTGTCCGGGCGATCCTCGATTTTCTCGGCCAGACGGGTCAGCCCGTACAAGCCTGCGGCCATGTCGCCGGCAATCGCTGCCGAGTTCCACTCACCCTTGACCCGCTTCGCCGCTTCGGCGTTGCTGGAAACCGCGACGCGCTCGACGTTCGGGTAGTGTGCATCCAGCCACTTGCGGCACTGCGCCAGCGACTGGGCGTGGGAATAGATGCGGCTGATGCTGTCGGTCTTGGTGTTTTCACCGACCAACAGATGGTGGTGAATCCGCAACTCGACTTCGCCACAGATGACCATGTCGTGTTCGAGGAAGCTGTCGAGCGTGTGGTTGACCGCGCCCTCGGTGGAGTTTTCCACCGGGACCACGCCAAAGTTCACCGCACCGGCCGCCACTTCGCGGAACACTTCGTCGATGGCCGCCATCGGCTTGCTGATCACCGCGTGGCCGAAGTGCTTCATGGCCGCCGCTTGAGTGAAGGTGCCTTCAGGACCGAGGTAAGCCACTTTCAGCGGCTGCTCGAGGGCCAGGCACGAAGACATGATCTCGCGGAACAACCGCGCCATTTCTTCGTTGCCCAGCGGGCCCTGATTGCGCTCCATCACGCGCTTGAGCACCTGAGCTTCACGCTCAGGACGATAGAACACCGGCACTTCGCCTTCGGCCAGCGAGGCCATCTTTACTCGCGCAACTTCCTGGGCGCAGCGTGCGCGCTCACTGATCAGCTCCAGGACTTTTTCGTCCAGGGCATCAATGCGCAGGCGCAGTGCCTTGAGTTCTTGCTCAGACATTAGCCGTGTTCCTTCTCGAACTCTGCCATGTACGAAACCAGTGCGTTGACCGCAACGATATCGACGGCGTTATAGATGGAGGCGCGCATGCCGCCCACGGAACGGTGACCCTTGAGGTTCAGCAGGCCACGCTCGTCGGCACCGGCCAGGAATGGCTTGTCCAGACGATCGTCAGCCAGGCGGAACGGCACGTTCATCCACGAACGATCGGACTTGTTGATCGGGTTGCTGTACAGGCCGCTGGCATCAATGAAGTCGTACAGCGTGCGCTGTTTCACTTCGTTGAGCTTGCCGATGGCTTCGACGCCACCCTGCTCTTTCAGCCACTCGAACACCAGGCCAGACAGGTACCAGGCCAATGTTGGCGGGGTGTTGTACATCGAGCCGTTATCGGCCGCGACCTTGTAGTTGAGCATGGTCGGGCACAGGGAACGGGCGTGACCCAGCAGGTCTTCGCGAACGATGTTGACGACGATGCCGCTCGGGCCGATGTTTTTCTGGGCGCCGGCGTAGATCATGCCGAAACGCGAAACATCAATCGGGCGCGACAAGATGTCCGAAGACATGTCGGCGACCAGCGGAACGTCACCGGTTTCCGGGACCCAGTTGAATTCCAGACCACCAATGGTTTCGTTCGGCGCGTAGTGAACGTAGGCCGCGTCTTTCGACAGCTTCCATTCGTTCTGGCCGGGAATCGCGAAATAGTCATAAGGCTTGGCGGTGGCGGCAACATTGACGTGGCCGTAGCGCGACGCTTCTTCGATGGCTTTCTGCGACCAGATACCGGTGTCGATATAGTCGGCAGTGCCGCTTTCCGGCAACAGGTTCAGAGGGATCTGAGCAAACTGCTGGCTGGCGCCACCTTGCAGGAACAGCACTTTATAGTTCGAGGGGATATTCAGCAGATCACGCAGATCCTGCTCGGCCTTGTTAGCGATGGACACGAACTCATCACTGCGATGGCTCATTTCCATGACCGACAGACCCTTGCCGTGCCAATCAAGGAGTTCACCCTGGGCGCGCTGCAGGACAGCTTCGGGAAGTGCCGCAGGACCGGCACAGAAGTTATAGGCTCTCTTGCTCACATCCAATCTCGCTCTGATTTGGTGGTAATCACGCAATAAATCACAACATCAATCGACACAGGGTCCCTGCCGAAGCAGAAAACCTGTGGGAGCGAGCCTGCTCGCGAATGCATCACCGCGGTGCTTCAGAGGTACCGCGGCGCCTGCATCGCGAGCAGGCTCGCTCCCACATGGGATGTCCCTGGATATCGAAATTTTCCATTCGGACAAACAACAAGGGGGCGAATTTTCATCCGCCCCCTGTTTGTCCGCTTACTCTTGCGGTTCTTCGTCAGCGGCAGCGTCGAGTTGCTGGTCTTCAACAACGTCGTCGATCACGACTTCGCCGTCGAACACCGCACCCTCTTCGCCTTCCAGCTCTTCGCCTTCGACTTCCGACGGCTCCTGTACCCGCTCCAGACCGACCAGCGTTTCATCGCTGGCCAGTTTGATCAGGGTCACGCCCTGGGTGTTACGACCCAGGCTGGAGACTTCGTCGACACGGGTACGAACCAACGTGCCCTGGTCGGAAATCAGCATGATCTCCTCGCCATCGAGCACCTGAACCGCGCCGACCAGACGGCCGTTACGGTCGTTGCTGACCATGGCGATAACGCCCTGGCCGCCACGCTTGTACTCAGGGAACTCGGTGATCGCCGTACGCTTGCCGAAACCACGCGCCGAAGCGGTGAGGATCTGGCTGCCTTCTTCCGGGATCAGCATGGAAATCAGCTTCTGGCCTTCCGGCAGACGCATACCGCGGACACCGCGAGCGGTACGGCCCATGGCACGAACGTCGGTTTCCTTGAAGCGAGTGACCTTGCCGCCGTCGGAGAACAGCATGACTTCGCGCTCGCCATCGGTAATGGCGGCAGAGATCAGTACGTCACCTTCGTCCAGTTCCAGCGCGATCAGACCGACGCTGCGTTGACGGCTGAAGGATTCCAGCGGGGTCTTCTTCACGGTGCCTTTGGCAGTCGCCATGAAGATGAAGTGACCTTCGGTGTATTCCTCGACCGGCAGCATGGTGGTGATGTATTCATCACTGTCCAGCGGCAGCAGGTTGACCAGCGGACGACCACGGGCAGCGCGGGATGCTTCCGGGATTTCGTAGGTTTTCAGCCAGTACACCTTGCCCTTGCTGGAGAACAGCAGCAGCGTGGTGTGGCTGTTGGCGACCAGCAGGTGAGCGATGTAGTCCTCATCCTTGACGCCGGTCGCCGATTTGCCTTTACCGCCACGACGCTGGGCCTGGTACGCAGCCAATGGCTGGGTCTTGGCGTAGCCACCGTGGGAAATGGTCACGACGCGATCTTCTTCCGGGATCATGTCACCCAGGGTCAGGTCGAGACGGGCATCGAGGATTTCGGTGCGGCGCACGTCGCCGTATTCGGCGCGGATCACTTCCAGCTCTTCGCGGATCACTTCCATCAGGCGCGTGGCGCTGTTGAGGATGCGGATCAGCTCGCCGATCTGGTTGAGGATCTCTTGATACTCGGCCAGCAGTTTTTCGTGTTCCAGACCGGTCAGGCGATGCAGACGCAGTTCCAGAATGGCTTGCGCCTGTTCCGGCGAAAGGAAGTACTTGCCTTCACGCAGACCGTATTGCGGATCCAGGGTCTCTGGACGGCAAGAGTCGGCACCGGCACGTTCAACCATCGCCACCACGGCAGAGGATTCCCAAGGCGTGCTGATCAGCGCTTCCTTGGCTTCCGACGGCGTTGGCGAGGCCTTGATCAGCGCAATGACCGGGTCGATGTTCGACAGGGCAACCGCTTGGCCTTCGAGAATGTGGCCACGTTCGCGCGCTTTACGCAGCTCGAACACGGTGCGACGGGTAACGACTTCGCGACGGTGACGAACGAAGGCTTCCAGCAGGTCCTTGAGGTTCAGGATCCGCGGACGGCCGTCGATCAGCGCAACGATGTTGATACCGAATACCGCTTGCAGCTGGGTCTGGGCGTAGAGGTTGTTGAGGATCACCTCAGGCACTTCGCCGCGACGCAGCTCGATCACAACGCGCATACCGTCCTTGTCGGACTCGTCGCGCAGTTCGGTGATGCCTTCGAGCTTCTTCTCTTTAACCAGCTCGGCGATCTTCTCGATCAGACGGGCCTTGTTCAGCTGGTAAGGGAGTTCGGTGATGACGATCTGCTGGCGGCCACCGACCTTGTCGATGTCTTCGATGATCGAGCGGGCGCGCATGTAAATGCGGCCGCGACCGGTGCGGTAGGCTTCGATGATGCCGGCGCGACCGTTGATGATCGCGGCGGTCGGGAAGTCCGGACCGGGGATGTATTGCATCAGCTCATCGATGGTCAACTCAGGGTTGTCGATGAGCGCCAGGCAACCGTCGATGACTTCACCGAGGTTGTGCGGCGGGATGTTGGTCGCCATGCCCACGGCGATACCGCTGGAGCCGTTGACCAGCAGGTTGGGAATACGGGTCGGCATGACCGCCGGGATCATTTCGGTGCCGTCGTAGTTCGGCACCCAGTCCACGGTTTCTTTATGCAGGTCAGCCAGCAGCTCGTGCGCCAGCTTGGTCATGCGCACTTCGGTGTATCGCATGGCCGCGGCGTTGTCGCCGTCCACCGAACCGAAGTTGCCCTGACCGTCTACCAGCAGGTAGCGCAGCGAGAATGGCTGCGCCATCCGAACGATGGTGTCGTACACCGCGGTATCACCGTGCGGGTGATACTTACCGATCACGTCACCGACAACACGGGCAGATTTCTTGTACGGCTTGTTGAAGTCGTTGCCCAGCTCGCTCATCGCGAACAGCACGCGCCGGTGCACGGGCTTCAAGCCATCGCGCGCATCCGGCAGTGCCCGCCCGACAATTACGCTCATTGCGTAGTCGAGGTAGGACTGCTTCAGCTCGTCTTCGATATTGACCGGGAGGATTTCTTTGGCCAGTTCGCCCATGAGAAGCTCGATTCCTTTTTCTGGTGAAACCTCGTCACATCCATATGGGACGAACGAAGCTCGCCGCTGCAGGCTGAGTGCCATGCACCGACTTACGACAAATCAACGAGTTATGCCATGGATTTGCGCAGTAAAGACAACCCCGTGGGACTGCCTCGGAAAACGCCGGATGTTATCACAAGAGCCGCCACGCACCTATCCCCCAGATGCGCATGGAGTGTAGTTAGTTGACTGATGGCAGGCTTGAAGGAGACGAGAGGGGCTTAGAGCTGCTGCGAATGCAGAATCCGGGGCTGAATTACAGATGTTTATTGACTTTCAGACCCTAATCGCCAGCAGGCTGGCTCCCACATTTGATCCGTGTCGATCACAAACCCTGTGGGAGCCAGCCTGCTGGCGATGGCGTCCTTTCGAACGCCACGGCCAATCAATGCAACCGCTTGCGGCACATCAACTGCGCCATTTTCGCGGTATCCGGGCGTTCGACGATGCCTTTTTCCGTGACGATCGCGTCAATCAAGTCCGCCGGGGTGACGTCGAATACCGGATTGAACGCATCCACATCCGCCCCGACCCGCTTGCCGCCGACTTCCAGCAACTCGCGCCCGTCTCGCTCTTCAATCGGAATGTCATCGCCGCTGGCCAGGTTCATGTCGATGGTCGAACTCGGCGCCACCACCATGAAACGCACGCCGTGGTGCATGGCGTTGACCGCCAGCTGATAAGTGCCGATCTTGTTGGCCACGTCGCCGTTGGCGGTGATCCGGTCGGCACCGACGATGACCCAGGTGATGCCTTTGGTCTTCATGATGTGGGCCGCGGCGGAGTCGGCATTGAGGGTCACGGGGATGCCTTCGTTGGCCAGCTCCCACGCCGTCAGTCGCGAACCTTGCAGCCATGGACGGGTTTCGTCGGCATAAACGCGCTCGACCATGCCTTCGATGAACGCCCCGCGAATGACACCCAAAGCCGTACCAAAGCCGCCAGTGGCCAGTGCGCCAGTGTTGCAGTGGGTCAGGATCGCCTGGGCGTTGCCCTGGTGCTTGCGGATCAAGTCCACACCCAGTTGCGCCATGGTCAGATTGGCTTCGCGATCACTTTCATGAATGGCGATGGCTTCCGCCTCCAGCGCCGCGAGAGGGTCGGCATCGCCCTTGATACGATCAAGGCGGTCACGCATGCGACTCAAGGCCCAGAACAGGTTCACCGCCGTTGGACGGGAATCGGCCAGTAACGCGTAATCCTCTTCCCATGCAGCCTGCCAGTCACCGCCCTCGAGAATTCGGGCACGGGCTGAAAGCACCATGGCATAGGCGGCACTGATGCCAATCGCCGGCGCGCCGCGCACCACCATCGAACGAATAGCCTCGGCCACGCCAGCCGCGCTGGTGTAGGCAATCCAGGTTTCCTCGAACGGCAAAATACGCTGATCCAGCAGGTACAGGGCGCCATCACGCCAATCGATGGCCTTCACCTTCTCCGCAGCCAACAGTCGATCGCGCATCCTTCACCCCGCACTCATGAACAAAAGCCGCCGATTATAGCGATCCCCCCGCGAAGACGCTCGGGTATACTTCGCCATCCTTTACAAAAGCACTGGAACCGACCCTCGATGCCGAACACTGCCGCTGCGCTCGACCTGTTATTGCTGCCGACCTGGCTGGTACCCGTCGAACCCGCTGGCGTTGTCCTCAAAGAGCATGGCCTGGGCATCCGCGACGGGCGCATCGTGTTTATCGGCCCGCGGTCCGCCGCGCTGAAGCTTAACGCAACCGAAGTCCGCGAACTGCCGGGCATGTTGCTCAGCCCCGGCCTGATCAATGCTCACGGGCACGCGGCGATGACACTGTTCCGCGGCCTGGCCGATGACCTGCCGCTGATGACCTGGCTGGAAAACCACATCTGGCCCGCCGAAGCCAAATGGGTCGATGAGGCTTTTGTACGCGATGGCACCGACATTGCCATCGCCGAACAGATAAAAGGTGGCATTACCTGCTTCTCTGACATGTATTTCTTCCCGAAGGTTGCCAGCGAACGAGTGCATAACAGCGGCATACGCGCACAAATCGCGATTCCGATCCTCGATTTCCCGATCCCGGGCGCCGGCACGGCGGATGACGCCATTCGTCAGGGCGTCGAACTGTTCAACGATCTCAAGCACCACGAGCGCATCAAAGTCACCTTCGGCCCCCACGCGCCCTACACCTTGGGCGACGAAACCCTGGAGAAAATCCGGGTGATCGCCGAAGAACTGGACGCGCCGATTCACATGCACGTCCACGAAACTGCGTTCGAAGTACAGCAAGCCGTCGAGCAGCGTGGCGAGCGGCCGTTGGCCCGACTGGCACGCCTGGGCCTGCTGGGGCCGCGCTTCCAGGCCGTTCACATGACGCAGATCAGCGATGAAGACCTGGTGATGCTGGTAGAAAGCAACACCAATGTGATTCATTGCCCGGAGTCGAACCTGAAGCTGGCCAGCGGTTTCTGCCCGGTAGAACGTTTGTGGCAGGCTGGCGTCAATGTGGCTGTCGGCACCGACGGTGCGGCCAGCAACAACGACCTCGACCTGCTCGGCGAAACCCGCACCGCCGCGTTGCTGGCCAAAGCCGTCGCTGGTTCGGCCACCGCGCTGGACGCTCATCGCGCGCTGCGCATGGCCACGCTGAACGGCGCACGCGCCATGGGCATCGAGGCCGACGTCGGCTCGCTGGAAGTCGGCAAAGCGGCGGACATCGTCGCGTTCGACCTCTCGGGCCTGGCGCAGCAACCGGTCTACGATCCGGTTTCGCAGCTTATATATGCCACCGGTCGCGACTGCGTGAAACACCTGTGGGTGGGCGGCAAGCAATTGCTCGACGACCGCCGCCTGACCCGCCTGGATGAAGAACAGCTGTGCGCCACCGCCAAGGCCTGGGGCCAGCGCATCAGCGGCCACACCGAATTGTAAGCACCCCGGACTCACCGCCGGGGCAACAGGATTTTTCAAGTTTTAGAGGATGAACCATGAGTAACGTCGACTACGCCGAAATCGCCAAATTCGAAGCCCTGGCCCATCGCTGGTGGGACCGCGAAAGCGAGTTCAAACCGCTGCACGACATCAACCCGCTGCGGGTCAACTGGATTGACGAACGGGTCAATCTGGCGGGCAAGAAAGTTCTCGACATCGGTTGCGGCGGCGGCATCCTCAGCGAAGCCATGGCGCAACGCGGTGCGACCGTGATGGGCATCGACATGGGCGAAGCGCCGCTGGCCGTCGCTCAACTGCACCAGCTTGAGTCGGGCGTGAACGTCGAATACCGGCAGATCACCGCCGAGGCCCTGGCTGAAGAAATGCCGGAACAGTTCGACGTGGTCACGTGCCTGGAAATGCTTGAGCACGTACCGGATCCGTCCTCGGTGATCCGCGCCTGCTTCAAAATGGTCAAGCCGGGTGGCCAGGTGTTCCTCTCCACGATCAACCGCAACCCGAAGGCGTACCTGTTCGCCATCGTCGGCGCCGAATACATCATGAAGCTGCTGCCGCGCGGCACGCATGACTTCAAGAAATTCATCCGCCCTTCCGAGCTGGGTGCCTGGAGCCGCATGGCGGGCCTGACCGTCAAGGACATCATCGGCCTGACGTACAACCCGCTGACCAAGCACTACAAACTGGCGGCCGACGTGGACGTCAACTACATGATCCAGACCCTGCGCGAGGAATAAGTCGATGCGTATCAGAGCAGTCCTTTTTGACATGGACGGCACGCTGCTCGACACCGCGCCGGACTTCATTGCGATCTGTCAGGCTATGCGCGCCGACCGTGGCTTGCCGCCGATGAACGACAAGCACATCCGCGACGAGATCTCCGGCGGCGCCAAGGCGATGGTCGCGGTGACGTTCAGCATGGACCCGGAATCACCAGGCTTTGAAGAGCTGCGCCTGGAGTTCCTGGAGCGCTACCTCGTGGGCTGCGCGGTGCACAGCAAGCTGTTCGACGGCATGGGCGAGCTGCTGGCCGACATCGAAAAAGCCAACCTGATCTGGGGCGTGGTCACCAACAAGCCTCTGCGGTTTGCCGAGCCGATCATGCAGCAGCTCGGGCTGGCCGAGCGTTCGGCGCTGCTGATTTGCCCGGATCACGTGAAGAACAGCAAACCGGACCCGGAGCCGTTGATCCTCGCGTGCAAGATGCTCGACCTCGATCCGGCCAGCGTGCTGTTTGTCGGTGATGACCTGCGCGATATCGAATCCGGTCGTGACGCCGGCACCAAGACCGCCGCCGTGACCTTTGGCTACATTCACCCGGACGATAACCCGCGGCATTGGGGTGCGGATGTGGTGGTCGATCATCCGCTGGAGTTGCGCAAGGTTTTGGATAGCGCCCTCTGTAGCTGCTG
>NZ_CATKQM010000010.1:0-136142 GCF_949768225.1 Pseudomonas sp. IT-P44
ACCGACGTCGGGCTTCCAGATCAGTTCCAGGTTCACCTGGTCGGTCCAGCTGTCGAGCTGTTCAGGCTCGACCAGGCGGCGCTCGATCAGGTAGGTGGTCAGGGCGCGGAGTTTGATCACGACAAAAACTCCCCCAACATGCTCATGCGAAAGGAATCAGGCGCCATGGTCGCCCGGTGTGCACTGACAAAATCTCGATAGTCGATCTGCCACAGATGTCGCTCCACGCGATTGCCGTTGGCCTCTACCAACTGCATCAGCACGTCGTCAGGCGCGTAGTTATCGAGATCACGCAGGCGTGCCACGGTGGTGGCGTAGTAACCACCTGAGCGCACAACGGTGGACTTAAGCCAGTCGAATTCGTCGTACACCCAGATCGCGCTTTCCTGATCGACCGTCTCCGGCACCGGTTGACCATCAGCCACAACGTTAACGTTGGGCATGTCTAGGCAAAGCCTTGGGGCCAGTTGTGGAAGGCAGACATAAATGACCGATTGCCCACTCGCAGCAAGGTCGTTGGCGAGCTTGCAGAGCCGGGTGGTTTTGCCAGTCATCCGTGGCGAGATTTCCAGGTACGCGATTTTCACTGGCTGGCTCATAACAGCGCCGCCGTAATACGGCCACGGCCTTGCAGCGAACGCACAGCGGCCTGGCTGAAGGCGAGAAAGGTTTCCGATCGTTCCGGGGCTTCTTTCCCAGTGTTCTCGGCGCTTTCGCGGCGGGTCACGCTCGCGAACTGGGGCAGCAGACTCGCCTTGGCGCGGCAATACACAGCGCGCTTATACGTCGCTGCTTGAAATGTGCGCTCCGGCAGCACCATTGGGTCAGCAGATTCCACGCTGGACACGCCTACGGACTGCCATCTGGCTTTGAGTTCGGCCAGGTCCGCATTGACCTCGACCACAGCTGTGATCAAACCATCGACCAGCGTCTCGACCAGGTATTCCCCTGGAAGGCGATAGGCCTTCTGGAACTCAGCCAGGGAAAGGTCGGGCCAGAAGCCGTCGTTCTCGATCTGCTGTTCCACAAACTTGGTGGGGTTACCTGAAAAGCCCATTGCTGGTCGCTCGAATAGGGCGGGAAAACTGGTGGTGGTGAATCGACGGCCATAAATGGCTGACTCACTTCCACAGTTTCCCGCTGGGGGGGGTAGTCGGTTATTCGGTGCCGTTGCCGGCCTGTTCTTTTGCCAGCGCCTTGCGGGCCCCATCCAATCGCGTGCCCACGCCAATGCCTTCGTACAGCGCCTCGGCACGTTCGAAGTGGGTGATGGCTTTGGCAAAGTCGCGCTGATCCAGGGCCAGAATCCCGATCTGCTTGTGGTAACGGGCCGGAATGCGCTCAAAGAGCTTCCATTCACCGTCCACCAAAGGCAGCAAGTCGGACAGGTACGGTTCCGGGCTACGCTTGGCCTTGTACTCAGACTCGGCCCAGTCGATCACCTCATCCGCCACGAAGGTCTGCACGTTTCGCTTGAAGCGCTCCGGCAGTTCCTGCCCCTGGGACATAGCGAAGTTGGCCAGCTCCAGACCGGCGCCGAACTGGGTGGTGTCGAACAGCCAGACCAGGACCTGCATCATTACCGGGTTCGGAAAACTCAATTCGGAATCACGGTAACGCTGTACATAGGCCAGGTACTTGGGCAGCAGCTCGTCCCGCTTGAGCTGACGACGCAGTTCGTGGTTGTCGATGGAACTGACACGTTCCAGATCGATGTTCAGCGCGTCGACCATCAGCTGCAGGTGCTTCTTGGCGTTGGCTGGGCTGTTGAGTGCGGTGGCAGCCGAATAGACGACCACCTCGGCACTGACTCCGACAGCCGTTGGCCCTTGGGCCATTAAGCGGCGCTTGTGCTCCAGTGCCAGGCTCACGCAGTCACCAGCTCGACGTTTTCAGTCATCGCGAACTTCTCGAGCTGCTCGATCACGTAGCCTTCATTACGGCTGTTGTAATCCTCGACGCGGGAGCGCTTCGGATTGTCGATGGTCTGTTTGCGCCAGCTCGTGTCCTGGAAATAGATCGACAGGTTGTCAAAGCTGGTGACCACCACGGTGTCGACTGGGAAGAATGGGAAGCTGAAGCTCGGCAGACCGCCATACGTCGCAATGACCTGAGCCTCTTCAATGCGTTCTTTCTCGGTCGGCACGTCGCCTTGCTTGGCGTACAACTTCGCCTTATCGGCTGCCAACAGGTCAGAACCGATAATCGCGATCAGGTCACCACCATCACGCAAACGCTCGTCAACCATTTGCTTGGTGTCGTGTACCAGGGCGTCGAGGTTTGCGTAATCGCCGCCTTCACCGAGGGTCACCTTGCCGGCCTCCAAGCCTTGGGTCAGAACCTGCTCGGGGATCTTGTCTCGAGCGATCTGCAACCAGCCCTTGTTCACGTCCTGGAGCATCGGGAAGGCGACGATATCGGTCTGCGGGGCAGCATGCGTGCCGTGGAAGCCGACCATGATGCGATCCAACGCAATTTGTTTTTGCACGGCCGCAGAATATTTCTGATGGAACTCCGGGAACTTGGCCCAGGCGTCAATTTTCGCGTAAGACAGGCTGACATCAGACTCTGTTGACGACAGCTCATAAGTGCTGTCATTCAGCGCCGACACATCCCTGGCTTCGCGATCCTTCGTGCCGGTATTGGTACGGCCAGTCACCGGGCCAGATACGCCCAGGAATACCTTCTGACCTTTGATCTCGGACACGCCAATGACGTTGATGCGCTGCAGGAAGTCCGACTTGGCAGTGATCGCGTCGTTCAGCTCCTGAGCAATCGTGGGCTCAACGCTGAACATCTTTCGGGACAACGCGACACCGTAGGTTTCGGCGATGTCGAGTTGCAGTTGCGCATACATCTTTGCGCCATGAGCGCTAAGGGACTGAGCCATGTCAGAGCACCCGCTTTTTGGTTTCGGTGGAAGAGCCGGTAGTGCGCGGAACAACACGACCAGTAGTGGTGCTGAACGCTTTCTCAAGCAGTGCTTCGAGGCGGTCCAGACGTTTGTTCTCGTTGCCTTTGCGAGCGAATTCACGATCCGCTTCGGCTTCGGCAACGATGGCGTCAACAGCGGTCGCGACATCATCGACTTCAGTCACAACCGGCTCGACGACGTCGACGGTGGCGGGTTCGATCACAGCGGCGATACCGGCGACGACGAGCGCCAACTGCTCGTTCAAGGCCTTCAAAGCCTTGGCTGTAGCTTCATCCATTGGAGGGGGATTCTCAGTGGGGGTGGTGGGGGTCGTTTCGGTGGAAGGCTCTACAGCAAAGCGGCTGAACAACCGGGTCAGTAGGCTGGTCAGCTTGCCGATCTCGCCCGCTGGCTCGTCCTCCGTCAGCTGCCCCAAGGGCACAGCCGCCGCGAAATGCACCGGCTGGCCAGTCTTGCGGGAAAAGTAGAGTTCTTGAGTGCCAAGGCTTGCCGGCGAATCGGTCACGGCCAAGCCGGTCAAATACGCCTTGCCGGTGTTGGCAAAGTCCGGGGTGATCTCGATGCTGCTGAACAGTTTTTCGCCCTGGTCGTTGAGCCACAGCAGTTTGTCGTTTGGCTTCAACTGGGCTTCCAGCGCTACTTGGCCAGGCTGCAAATCGGCGGCGTCCTCAACCAAGCGCACGGCAAATACAGTGCCGTGAGCACCTGGCCAGCGTTCGTGCTCGCACCAGATCGTCGCCGTATAGATCGCGGTGCTGTAGGTCTCAGCGATATCGCGCAGTTCCTGGGGAAGGATTACGCGACCATCAACGGTCGGGCCGCTGGTGGCGACACGTTTCCAGAACGAAACAAGGGAACGGGGCATGGGCGTTAACTGCGCTCAATCGGTGATTTGAGCCGCCACGATAGGGAGCCCATCCGCCCTAAACAAACGGTTCAATTGCGCGTTTCTCCTATTTTCGCGATATAGGAGAAACGCGGAATTTAACCCCGCGTTATCGCTGTTTTCGCCGCATAGACTGCGGCCCATGTACTACTCGACCGAAGTTAAAGAAGCCGCCAAACGCCTGTTTCTGCGCCGCTGTAAGGCCAAGGAAATTCAGGCGCAACTCAACCTGCCCAACATTCGGATCGTCTATTACTGGATCCGCCAGGGCTGTTGGGAGGACATGCTGACGGATGAAGAACCGCTGATCGCCGTGAGTCGGCGTATCACCCTGCTGCTGGAAAAGCAGGTCACCCTTACCAAAGGTGAACTGGACGAACTGGACCGGCTGACCACCATCCGCGAACGCCTGGCCAAGCAATGCGCCAAGCCCGCGCCGATGCCGGCAAATGATCCACAGGAGGACGGTGGCCACCGTCGTGACGAGCAGCGCAGCGAGCGACGGGACCGAGGTGATCGCGGCGACAAGGGCGGGAAGAAGCGCGAGAAAAAGGTTAAAAACGACGTCAGCGGCCTGACCGAAGTGGACTTTCTCGACAAGTTCATCAGCAAGATGTACGGCTACCAGAAGGAGCTGTACGCCGCCAAAATCAACCCGCTGACGAGTCGGATCCGGAACATCCTCAAGAGTCGCCAGGTGGGTCTGACCTACTACTTCGCCGGCGAAGCATTCATGGACGCCGTGCTGACCGGTGACAACCAGATCTTCCTGTCGGCCAGCCGCGCCCAGTCCGAGATTTTCCGTAGCTACATCATCTCGTTTGCTCAGGCATGGTTTGGCCTGGAGCTGACCGGCAACCCGATCGTGCTCAGCAAAGACGGCAAGCCGTGGGCCGAGTTGCGCTTTCTCAGCACCAACAGCAGCACCGCCCAGGGCCACCATGGCCACGTTTACGTTGACGAATATTTCTGGATCCGCGACTTCGAAAAATTGAACACCGTGGCCAGCGCCATGGCGACCCATAAGAAGTGGCGCAAAACCTACTTCTCGACGCCCAGCGCGGTGTCGCACCAGGCCTATCCGTTCTGGACCGGCGAAAAATTCCGCAACAGCAAACGCAAGGCAGCCAAAGAGCCGTGGCCCAGTGACAAACAAACGTCTGCCGGTTCGCTCTCTCCTGACGGCCAATGGCGCAAGGTCATTACCATCCAGGATGCGATCGCCGGCGGCTGTGATCTATTCGACCTCGAGCAGCTGCAGCTGGAGTACGACGACGACCGTTTTGAACAGCTGTTCATGTGCAAATTCATCGACAGCACCCAGAGCGTGTTTGCCCTGAGCGACCTCGAACGCTGCTACTCCGACCTGTCGTTGTGGACCGACTACGACCCTGACGATCCGCGCCCTTTCGGCAACAGCCCGGTCTGGATCGGTTACGACCCTAGCCGCACCAGAGACGATTCGACCTGCGTGGTCATCGCGCCGCCACTCGAGCCTGGAGGTAAGTTTCGGATCCTCGAAAAGCACAGCTGGCGGGGGCAGTCCTTCAAGTACCAGGCCGAGCAGATCAAGCGGCTCACGGAGCGTTTCAACGTCCAGCACATCGGCATCGACACCACCGGCATTGGACACGGTGTATTCGACCTGGTGCGCGACTTCTACCCGCGTGCGACCTCGATCCATTACAGCCTGGAAACCAAAAACATCCTGGTGCTCAAGGCGCAGGACACCATAGTGGGCAGCCGGATCGAGTGGGATGCCGGCTGGAATGACATCGCCCAGGCCTTCCTGACAATCAAGCGCGGCACCACCGGCAGCGGCCAGATCACCTACAGCGCATCGCGCACCGACGCCACCGGTCACGCCGACGTGGCCTGGGCAATCATGCACGCCCTGGCAAACGAACCCCTCAACACCGACAAAAAACAACGTAGCCGCTACGTGTTCAGCAACTAAAGGCCCCCATGACGAAGCGAACAGTCAAAGACCAACCGACTCAACCCCAACAACCGACGCGGGCATTCGCGTTCGGGGATCCCGAACAGGTTCTGGTCGGCAGCATGGGCAACTACCTGGGCGTATTCGCGTCGGAGGATGGCCGCCTGTACAAGCCACCGGTGTCGCGTCAGGGGCTGGCCAAGCTGCTGCGGGCCAATGCGCACCATGGTGCAATTCCAAAATTCAAACGCAACCTGCTGCTGCGCGAGTTCATTCCTTCCCCGGGCTGCAGCGTGGCCACCATGGGCCGCGCTGGACTGGATTTTGTGGTGTTTGGCGAGGCGTACCTGTATCGCAAACCCAACATGCTAGGCCAGATCCTGGAGCTGGAGCACCTGCCCGCGATCAACATGCGGGTCAAGGTCGACGGCGGGTATGTGATGTTGTTGCCGGACGGCAAAGAGATGGAGTTTGACCGGGACGAAATCGAGCACGTCATGGATTACGACGTCGAGCAGGACATCTATGGCGTTCCCGACTACCTCGGCGGCATGCAGGCGCTATTGCTCAACGAAGCCGCCACCCTCTTCCGCCGGCGCTACTACGCCAACGGTGCCCATGCTGGCTACGTCTTCTACACCAACGATCCAAACCTGACGGAAAAGGACGAAGAGAACCTGCGCGAGCAGATCTCCGGTAGCAAAGGCGTGGGTAACTTCCGCTCGCTGTTTCTGAACATCCCAGGCGGCGCCGAAAAGGCGGTGCAGATCATCCCGGTCGGGGATTTCCAGGCGAAAGACGAACTGGAGAAGGTCAAGAACATCACCCGCAACGACGTGATCGCCGCTTGGCGCATGAACCCCGCGCTGGCCGGCATCATCCCGGAAAACAGCGCCGGCTTTGGCGATATCGAGAAGATCGATCGGGTCTACACAAGCAACGAGATCCGGCCGATCTGTCAACTGTTCAACCAGGTCAACGACTCGCTGCGACAAGACAGGAGAATTAGCTGGAAGGAACAGAAAGAACCAGTTGATTCCACCACATCCAGTACATAGCGAAGAGATTGCCACTACATATTGTGGCAATATAGTGGCGATTGGCTGCCCTGGGGAGGGACACAATGCGAGTTGAATGCAAATGCGGACACAGAGGACGAATCGCTTCAAGAGAGAAGTTTTCCGTGGATTTCGTGAAGCTTTACTGCCAGTGCCTGGATGCAAAGTGCGGGCACACATGGGTTGCAGAGTTAACGTTTTCTCACACGCTTAGCCCGTCGGCTCAATCGTTCGAAAGGATGCTGCTCGACCGGTTGAAGGAGATGCCCAGGACAAAACAGCGGGAGCTGTTTGAGCAACTGGGATCACAGGCGGTGGCGTAACGCGCAAACCGCCGACTCAGTATGGTCGGCGATCGGTTACATCAGTGAGCGATCAAGCAACTGCCGGTTCCTCTGGAATCGTCGCCAGTGCCTCGGTAAGTCGCCGTAGTTGTTTTCGGTCCTCTTCGGTCAACTGACGGTAAAGCCCGACCAGACGACGTTCGATTTTTGAAAGGGTGTGCCACTCAAACTCAACTGTTTGGACATGACCGTTATCAATTTTCCCGCGATCCAACATGCTCACTACTCCATATAAGTGCATTGCTGAATCGACGTTATCGGGACGGGAAACGGCTTTAAAACCGAGGGGGTGACGAATGTGCTACATACTTTGTTACAAGTTAATTCGAGTTTTTCGCTACGTCATCAGCGATCGCCTGCAAGAAGCGACGCACAGATTTTTGGTCATCGGGCGGCATACTGCGATAGCGCTTAACCATCACCTCCTCATCCTCGCTCAACCCTCCAACTGGAGCTGGTGTTCGGACGCCGGTGACGACGTAGAGGATGTCGAGACCCACGGCATTCAATGCTTTCAAATAGCCAGTGTCTGGGCGGCGCTCGTCTCGTTCGTAGCTCCCTTGAGTATTCCGGGTTACGCCCCCGATCTGAGCCATTTCCTCTTGTTTAAGCCCCAATCGAACCCTTTCTTCACGCAAGCACTCGCCCGCACTCAACTCCGAGATCTCACTCGATGACAACTTTTTCAAACTTTAGCCCCTTTACAGGACAAATAAACTGGTCATAATCAGCGCCGTACGAACACGAACCCACACAAACGCACACGAGCGAACACTATGCCCGCCACCCTTACACCCGAGCAAGCCCGTGAGGCCCTGGATCACAAAGGAATGAGCATTGCGGAGTTTTGTCGGATCCACTCACTGAATAAGAATTTGGTCAGCGACCTTTTGAACGGTCGTAAAAAAGGTCGCCGGGGGGAGGCACATCGCGCCGCCGTATTACTCGGCATCAAAGACGGCGTGATCGAACAGTAATGGCACCGGGCCACAGGGAAAAGCAGAACATGAAAAGCTCAGTTCTAAAGACTCGGCGTCAGGTAGTCAGCGCAATCATCTGCGCCTACCCAGGCGGACGCGAATGCGCAGCAGCTCGCATCGGTCTGTCACTCAAGAAGTTCGATAACCACGCCTATGAGAACAACAGCAGCCGTCCACTGACAGACGATCAGATCTATCAGCTCGAGCTCGGGGCCGGTACGACCTTTTTACCCGAATACATTGCGGCCATGTTTGGCGGCATGTTTGTTCCCGTAGCTGAGCCTGACTCGCTGGACAACGTCGAAATGTACGCTCGGTGCGTCCAAGCCGCCGCGAAGAAGGGAACCGTCGACCACCTCATTGCCGAAGCACTGAAAGACGGGACCATCAACGAAGCCGAGGCTGAAGCAATCCTTCATGCCGACACGCTACATCTGGCAGCCAGGCATGCCGAGGTTCTGGCCGTCATCCAACTGCATGCGTCGAAAGCGGGGAAATCGAAATGACTCAGTTGCCTGCAGTACAGGAATATCAGGACGTGCTCAAAGCAGCAGCGCTTGTGTTTTTGGAGCGTCACCACTGCGAACACCTGGGCGACGATCAACAGTTGTTCGACCGCGCCGTGCAGCACTTGGTCAGCGATTATGACGTGCTCACACAGACTGCTGAAAAACTGGTGCATTTGGCCTGCAGTGACATGACCGCCGTTTGCGATCGGCAGCGCCTGGACATCGTCAGCAGCACGTCGACTCACACCGTCATCATCGACCCGGCCACCGGCAACGCGTGGGCCGTCCCAGTCAGCTTGATCTACGAACGCATTCTCAACGCACCGGACAACGGTCGTTTCCGCGTAGCCGCGCCGTAACTCCCAACCAATAAATCCGCCTGTCCCACTGCCGTGGGTTTGGGTGAGCTGCGCCCGAAATTGAGGTTTGACGATGGAAAACGCCATGAACATCAACGCAAAACTGACGCCCGATCAGGCTCAAGCGCTCCTGGCCAACCTGCGCGAACAATACCGTCTCAGCCTCAATGACCTCTGGTACGCAGACCAGTACCGCATGATTCCCGATGGCCTGCGCCACGGATCGATCCTTGCCAACAGTCCTGTGATGGCCGCTCAGAAACACCTGATCGGCGCCCTCACCCAAAGCCTCGGCCTCAGCCTTAAAGCAGCGAAAAAATCATGATGAACGAAGACATCCGAACTCAAGTACTTCAGCGGCTGGAAGACGACTTCGGCCTGAAGTTACGTGTAGGCACGAACTACATGCGAGGCGGCGTTTGCCCTGCCTGCAACAAGAAAGAACTGTATGCCCGTCACGACAAGCCCTGGCAGATCCGCTGTGGTCGCCCTGAGCGCTGCGGTCATATCGAGCACGTCAAAGAAATCTATGAGGACCTGTTCGAGGATTGGAGCAAGCGAGCGCCGGCAACGGACAACGACCCGACCGTAACAGCCCGTGCGTACTTGGAATTTGCCCGGGGCTTGAACACCGGAAATATGACCGGTTGGTTCACCCAAGAGAACTACGTAAACCACGAAACGAGCGAGTCCAGCGCCACGATTCGATTCACCCTGCCGAACGGTGGCTATTGGGAACGCCTGATCGATCGCCCTTCTCGCTTCGGCAAGATGAAGGCCCGTTTCAAGCCCAAATACAGCGCCCAGGGCGAATGGTGGTGCCCACCGAGTGTAGACCTGGCCACCGTCAAAGAACTGTGGATCGTCGAGGGCATCTTTGACGCAATTGCCCTGGTGCAAAACTCCGTCGATGCGGTGTCAGCCATGTCGAGTGTGAACTTCCCGATCGAAGCGTTGAAGCAGCTGCTCGAGCAGCGTCCGGGAAATCTGCCCACTCTGGTCTGGGGCCTGGACAACGAACCAACTGCACGCGGCTATCTGTTGCGCTGGGTGAAACAGGCACGAGAGATGGGCTTCACGTGTAAGGCTGCGCTCATTCCGCAGCGGGATAAGAAAGTCGACTGGAACGACCTGCACCAGCGCTGGCAGTTCGAAGAAGAAGGAAAGGCCCGCACCGACAAGCGTAAGCGTGATTTGGATGCTGCGCGCCATGAGGGCGAATTGCTGCTGGCTCCCTCTCCGAAAGAGAAGGCGTTGCTGATCTACACCTGGGAGGAAGGTTTCCCAGAATTCGCCTTCAACTTCGGCAACCAGACTTACTGGGCAAAGTTCGATCTGTCGAAGCTTGAGGAGGAACAGAAATCACTGGCCACCAGCGAGGACCATGAAGACCAGCAGCTCAACGACAAAGCAGCCCGTCGCAAGGCGCTGCAGAACGTTTGCAGCCTTAAGTTGCTCGCCAACTGCCGGTTTGAAGCGCTTTACAAACAGGTGAACGACGTTACCAACGAAGCATGGTTCTACATTCACGTTACCGGCGTCGATCAGGATGATGGTGAAAACTGGACATTCACGCCCAAACAACTTTCGTCGAGCAGTGAATTCAAGACACGACTCATGTTCTCTGGTGGGACATGGATGGGCACTCAGAAACACCTTGATCAGATCGTCATCCGGCAGACCCAAGGCCTGAAAACCGTCGAAACCATCGACTTTCTGGGCTACAGCCGCGATCACAAGGCGTACATCTTCAACGATGTCGCCATTCAAGGCGGTTCAATCTACAAAGCCAACGACGAGGAGTATTTCGAATTCGGCAAACAGCGCGTCAAGTGCCTCATGAAGTCGGTGAAGCTCAAGATGGCATTGGACAGCAAGGGCTATCGCGAAGACTGGCTGCCGAACCTTTGGACCGTCTTCGGCGAGAACGGCATTCTGGCCCTCACCTACTGGTTTGGCTCGCTGTTCGCGGAGCAAATCAGGGCAGAGCATGAAAGCTTCCCGTTCCTGGAAATGTCGGGCGAGCCCGATTCGGGCAAAACTACGCTGATCAAATTCATCTGGAAGCTGTTCGGCCGGAGCTATGAGGGCTTCGACCCGGCCAAAAGCTCGTTCTCGGGCTTGAGCCGGGCGATGGGCCAGGTCGCCAACCTGCCATTGGTGCTCCTCGAGGCGGACCGAAACACCAACGAGGACAATACCAAGGCCTTCGAGTGGGACCAGTTCAAGGACTTCTATGGCGGCGGCACCCTGCGTACCCGGGGCGTTAAGTCCAACAGCAACGACACCTACGAGCCACCGTTTCGCGCTTCCATCGTGATCGCTCAGAACGCCATCGTTACCGGCCACGAAGCAATCATCAGCCGAATCGTCCGGTTACCGTTTCTCAAGCCGGTGATCACCGATGAGAGCCGCAAAGCCGCTGATGCAATCGTCCAGACCGAACTGGAACACGTCAGTCACTTCATGGTGAAGGCAATGCGCGCCGAACCTCTGGTGCTCAAGCGCTTCGCCGAACTCTATCCCAAGTACCGCGCCGAGCTTTGGGCAAGCCGTAACCTGGCCTCCGACCGTGTCATCAAGAACCACAGCATGATGCTGGCCCTGCTGGACTGCCTGCAGCTTGTCATCGCCATCCCAGACCACATGGTCCAGGCCTGCCGCAAATACCTCCTGAAAGCGGCCAACGAGCGCCAGGCCGCGATCAGCACCGATCCGAAGGAAGTGAACGAGTTCTGGCAGGTGTTTGATTACCTGGAATCGCTGCCTTCTGCTCCGATGGTCAACCACAGCAAAAAGGCAGGCGTGATTGCCATCAACCTCAACCAGTTCGCCGAGGTCGCCCTGGAACACCGCCAGCGCATTCCGGACCTGGCCGTGCTGCGACGCCTGCTCAAAGACTGCCGTGCTCACCAATGCCTGGACACTCAGAAACGAGTGGAAAGCGTGATCCGCTCGCGGCAGCAGGACATGGCACCAACCACCCACATCCCTTCCACCATGCGGTGCTTCATTTTCCGGGAGTAACCGCCATGCAGATTCAAGTGATCAACAGTTCCTGGACGGTCGATTCACCGGACTTGATTGGGTTCGTGATAGCGGGACTGAGGCAGACGCCCGATGGCCTTCCGATCATCTACGCCGAGGCCTATGCCGTCGACGGCCTACTGGGGATTCTGGAAGTGCGCGCCGCTCGCGGTGAGTGCGAAATTCTCGTCATGGACTGTTCACGGGACCAAGTGCAAGCAGTCCTGGAGTGGAATTCATGTGATGACGAGGGGGAGTTTGAAGATTTGGTAATTCACCTGGTGCGTAAGGCATGAGCCGATCCACCAGTTATTGATGCCGGCACGTGCCGGTCAATGAACGGTGTCGAGGAGTTCGCACCTCCCCGACACCAACCACCACTGAGGGCAACACCATGCAAGCACAGCACCAAAGCAGCAGCGCCCCGAAGGCTATCACATCACCGGCCGACGACGGGCAGCAGGCTCGTCATTTGATGGCTATCCGCATCGTCGGTACCGCACTTTTTGACTACCAGGTGCGCAAGACGCCCGACGCTCGGATCCGCCTCGAATCCCTAACCACCATGGCCCACCTGCTCGGTGACCTCACTGCAACCGAGGCTGCTGTGGTGGCCCAGCTGTTGGCCAAGCCCACTCTGTTTGGAACTTACGTATGAACCCGATTGCACAACAAGCACTAGAGCGTGCCAGAGCCAGCACTGCTGATGTGAAACAAGGCCGGTCGACCACCCGCCGGCGGTTCTGGACAACGGCCGAGGTGGCGCGCCTGGCCGCCCTGTATTCCGAAACGCCAATGACTCAGCTCCAGAAAACGTTTGGCCGTCCAAAGTCAGCGATCTATGGCAAAGCGAAAGAGCTCGGATTGAAGCGCAGCGCCGAGTTTCTGGCCAGCGAGCATTCCGGTCGTCTTCGCAGGAGTAACAACCCGGGCGTGGCCACTCGCTTTCAAAAAGGACACGGGACCTGGAACAAGGGTAAGCCATTCGCCGCCGGTGGCAGATCTGCAGAAACACAATTCGCCACAGGCCGGCTGCCGCACAACCATGTCCCGATCGGAACAGAAGTCATGGCCACAGACGGATACCTGAAAATCAAAGTTGCCGAGCCGAATGCCTGGGAATGGACACACCGACGCAATTGGGAGGCGGTCCACGGGCCAATCGCGACGGGTTTCCTGCTGGTTTTCAGAGACGGGGACCATAACAACTGCACCATCGAGAACCTTGAACTGATCACCCGGGGCGAACTCATGCGGCGAAATACCATTCACCGTTACCCGGAAGAACTCAAAAACACTATTCGCCAGCTCGGCAAACTTAAGCGCGCAATCGAGGCTGCCCATGAATAACAAAATGACGGATCTTCGGAACCACCTGTTTGCCACCTTGGAAGCTCTTCAGGACCAGGACAAGCCGATGGACATTGAGCGTGCGAAGGCGATCGCCGAAGTCGGGAAAGTTCTGGTGGACTCCGCGAAGGTGGAAGTCATGTTCATCAAGGCAATGGACGGCGACGTCAAAAGCACCGGCTTCATCGAGTCTGAAAAGGAACTGCCGAACCACCTTCGAGTGACACGCCAATGACCAGCTCGACCACGCCGGCCAGCCAGTAAGCCGTCCACCACGTTCTAACAACAATGCCCCAGTGCAAGTACTACACTGCCTGGGGCGCAATACCGCAGAGGAATACCATGTCGAGCAATGTCTTGATATTTGAAGACCTGCAGCGCATCACGGGCTACCAGCGCCGCTCCGACGTCGAGAGAACGCTGATCGACCAGGGCGTTCGCTTGTTCCGTGGCCGCACCGGGCCTTGGACAACGCTGGACCTCATCAACCAGGCTGCAGGCATGAAGCCCGCAGCAGCAGAGCGATACGACGCCGACATCCTATGAGGAAAGCCCGGAAGCGGAAGCACAATCCGCACCTCCCCACCCATATCGACCAGGCCGCTCTCCCAGCGGCCGTTTACTTTGACCAGCGAAATGAAGGGGTTTGGTACACCCTTCATCGTGACGAGACGGGTACACAGCGCCGGCGCAACATTGCGCCGGCTAGCGTGTCGCTGGCAGAGCTGCACCAGATCATGGACGAGACTGCCAATGTCGACCGAGGAACGCTGCGCTATGTTTGTACGCAGTTTCACGAAAGCGATAGGTATAAGAAGCTCAGTTCAAAAACTCATGACGATTACTGCTACTCCCGCGACGTTCTCCTGAACATTCCCACCAAGTTGGGCAAACCGCTGGGGGATCTGGCTGTTCGGAAATTCACTTCTGCCCTGGTGCAACGGATCGTTGATCGGCTCGCGGACGAAGGCACGCCATCCAAGGCTGCTCACGCTCTGCGCTACTTGCGTCGCGTACTGCAGTGGGGTCGCAATCGTGGCTTCCTGGAAGTGAACCCAGCCCTGGGCATTGAGGCTCCGGTAGAGCGCAAGCAGCGCCGCCTACCGAACCACGACGTTATGGACACCCTTATTGATCGGGCAATTGCGCGCGGACTGCTTATACGCGGCGAGAAGGGTGGCTGCCCTGAATACCTCGGCTACGTCATGGAGTTGGCCTATCTCTGCAGGCTGCGAGGTATTGAAGTCGTTACCCTGACCGACGCCAACGAGTTGGAGAGCGGAATTCTGACCAATCGCCGGAAAGGAAGCCGGGACAACATTGTTCGCTGGACGCCACGCCTGCGCAAAGCATGGGACTACGCAAAGGCCTACCGAACCAAAGTGTGGGCCAAACGCAAAACCGCGATACCGATCGCGCCATCACGCAGAAACATCATTGTAGCCAGCCATGGTGGTCCACTTCGCAAGTCGAGCCTGGATACGGCCTGGCAACGCTTCATCACCCTGGCGATCGCCGATGACATCATCACGGCGGAGCAGCGGTTCGCCCTTCACGATCTGAAACGGCGCGGCATCACTGACACCGTCGGCACGCGAGCGGATAAGCAGGAAGCCAGTGGCCACCGAGACCCGAAGATGATGGACGTCTACGATCACAGCATACCGACCGTTTCCCCCTCCGCAGATTGAGCAAAACCCACGTAACAAGCGTCCCAGAGCCCGCCGTCTATGCGGGCTCTGGCGCATCTGCACGTAACAAGGAATCTCGTAAGTCATTGATTCTTATGTTTGAAGCACCTGCCTTGTAATCAGTAGGTCCCGGGTTCGACTCCTGGTGCCGGCACCACATTAGGCTCCATTGCATTCTACTGAATGCTCTGGAAGCCCCGAAAACCCGCCATTTGGCGGGTTTTTTCGTTCCAGGACCCTCTGTCGGGATCCAACAAAATCCCCCTTCCCCGAGGGTATGTTAGGGGTACTGCGATTTTCCGGTCAGGAGCGCGTACCCCTATGCCACGTCTAGCGATCCCTCTCAGCGACCTGCAATGCCGCACGGCCAAAACCCGCGAGCGCGCCTACAAACTGTTCGACGGTGGCGGCATGTACCTTTTCGTCAAACCCAATGGCGTGAAGACCTGGCGCTTGAAGTACACCAAGCCCAACGGCAAGGAAGGTACGCTCATCATCGGCAATTACCCCATCGTTACCCTTTCCGTCGCACGACGTAAGCGAGACGAAGCCAAGGCGTTGCTGCTCGACAACCTCGACCCAATGGAAGAAAAGAAGAAGGCCAAAATCGTAGCCCTGCGGGCGGCACTGCTTTTCGAAACCGTCGCCCTGGAGTGGCACGCCGACATGTCCCGCCGCTGGACCGAAGGACACGCGAAAACCGTAATGAGCCGACTGCGCACCCACGTCTTCCCGCTGATCGGCCAACGACCCATCGCTGAACTCGATACCCACGACCTGCTAGAGATCACCCAGCGCATCAAGGAACGCGGCACCATGGATGTGGCGTTACGGGTACAGAACTACTTATCCACCATCATGCGCGGGGCCAAAAGGGCTCGGCAGATCACCATGAATCCTGCACTGGATCTGGCAGGCTCGATTCACGCGCCGCGTACAGTCCATCGCCCGGCCCTCTCCCTCAACCGCCTACCCGAACTGCTACACCGTATCGACAACTACAACGGCCGCGAGCTGACGCGCCTTGCCGTGCTGCTGACTCTGCATGTGTTCGTCCGCTCCAGCGAACTGCGCTTTGCTCGATGGAGTGAATTCGACCTCCAACGCGCCATGTGGGAAATCCCCGATACGCGCGCACCGATTGAAGGTGTACGCAACTCCACACGGGGGACCAAGATGAACGGAGACATTCAAATGGTCCCGCTCTCGCCGCAGGTCATCGAAATACTGGAGCGCCTGCGCAGCCTCAGTCGCTTTTCAGAGTTAGTGCTCCCGGGAGACCACAAGTACTGGAAGCCCATGTCCGAGAACACGGTGAACACCATGCTCCGCAACGTCGGCTATGACACCAGCAAGGACGTGTGCGGCCACGGCTTCAGGACCATGGCCTGTAGCGCCCTGCTGGAGTCCGGGTTATGGACCGACGCAGCCATCGAAAGACAAATGAGCCACAAGGAACGCAACCGCGTGCGCGCCGCGTATATCCACAAGGCCGAATTCCTCGAACAGCGCAGGTTGATCATGGCGTGGTGGAGCAACTACATCGACGCCAACCGCCATGGGCATGTGACGCCGCACGAATTCGCTCACCCGGTCGGCGACAACATTACCGCCCTGCAACATAGACGTGGCGCATCCAAACGTGAGTAAGCCAATGAGATCACCGCAGTCTGCCCTTCCACGCGGGTCCATCCAAGCGGGGCTGCAAAGCCGCCCTGCTTGGATGGACCTCATTTAAAAAATCTAAAGCCCACGCGAATTGTCTGTGGAAAACCATAGATTTCCACCGGTGGATAATTTCATCCACAGCCGCAGAATTCCCGAAAATTCGAGCCTTGACCCAAATTATCCACAGGCGTAGAAAAGATCGGGCAAAGCGCTGTCGTTGACAGCAACCGAGGTAGCCAGAACCTTTAAGGCTACGCCACACCGTGGTGGTTCTCCCAAAGTGCGATTAGCGTCCGGCGGCTCGCACGGTCACAGCGATGTGATGGATGCCTACTTCTACCCGAGTGCCCACTGCGGCAACTCATACCCTTTTATAGCTGCCCTGCAGCAATCTATTCGCTTGGCCATTTCACTGCGCCAACCTGCGCCCGTCTCTTTCTCCCGGAAAGAGACGGGCGCTCCTACCGCTGCTGCAGCCCTCCTCGTACAAGGCTTTGCGGCATTCCCCCTCGTGACAATCGGCGTGACAAACACCGAAGTCACCGGCAACAGCGATGCAGATGATGGTGCCGCAGCCCAGGGAATGGACTGCACCTGACTGACAGTCAGGCACGCCCCGGTCATCGCATCACTGCCTTCACCCGACTCAGGATCTCGCGGCGCCGGTCTCGTCAGCCAGCGCAGCCTCCACCCGCCCACTTTCTTGGAAGTGTTCAGGAGGCCAGATCATGAGATGCCCAAGCTCCCGGTCGTAAGGAGCCGTCAGTCCCGCGTTAATGGACAACCCTCACAGGTCGCAGGGGCCTTGATCCCTGATAACACTCAACATTCTTGGCGGGATGACGTGGGGAGGGTTTTAAGGGTTAGCTTCGAGAGGAGTTTGATCATGGCACTGGTAGGTAAACGTGACGGGCGCAATTTTGGCTATGGACGGCAACTGAGTTATGCCGGGCCACAGGCGCTACGTGATCGGTTTGGCGGCGGGCATTACGGCACGGTCAAGGCACACAGTGATCGCTGGCTGGCGTTTGTACGCTGGTGTCGGTCGGAGGCTGGGCCGGGGTTTAACGATGCGCGAAAAATTGATCGGCAGACCTTGCTGGACTACGCCGGACATCTGCGCGAGCAAGTTGAACAAGGTGAGCTCGCCATCGCCACCGCGCAAAACCGGTTGTCCAGCGTGAATCGGACCATGGCTGCGCTTCGCGGTGATCTGCATGTGAAGGTCGTGAGTCCGAGCAAGGCATTGGGAATGCGGCGCACCAGTGTTCGTCGTTCAGTTCCGCAAGGCCAAGACCGCGAACAGGTGAAACGGATCGTAGAGGTGCTTTGCGAACACCAGCAGGCGCGCGCCGCCGCCATCGCGCATTTGACGCAAGCCACCGGTATGCGCTTACGCGAGGCCATTTTGGCCGACCTACCGCGTCTAAAACGTGAGGCCGAACACTACGGCAAGATCAACATCCAGGATGGCACCAAAGGGGGCCGCTCAGGTGCGTCGGCACCTCGCTGGATCAGGGTAGATGATCATATTCGTGACGCCCTAAGGTTTGCCGAAAAGGTCTCGCCCGACGGTAGCCGCAACCTGCTTGCACCGAACGAAAGCTACCTCGATTTTGTGCAGGGAATCGTCCGTCCCGCACGGGACATCCTCCATATGCACAACCTCAAAAGTTTCCACGAATTGCGGGCTGCCTATGCATGCGAACGCTATGAGCAAATCACTCGACATCTCGCACCCATCAATGGCGGCAACTGCTACCAGTTCGACCGACGCCTTGATCAGGAGGCCCGAGTCCAAGTCAGCTGCGAGCTGGGGCACGGTCGTATCGTCGTGGTGTCGGCTTACATTGGCGGTCGAACATGAGCAAGGCATTCGATATGGAGCTGTTCCTGTCAGGCGTCCTGACGGGGTCGCATACCACCCGCCAGCGCCACCTTCGTCAGGCGAAAGCTATCCAAACAGCAATCGCTGAGCGCTGGCAACGCGACAATCCATGGACTTGGCAGAGAAAACACCTTGCGTGGTTTTTGAATCACCATCTAAACCAGCGCACCGAATCGACGCGCTATTACTATTTGCTGACCATGCAATTACTCACTCATCGTCTAGGAAAACCCTGGCAGTTCAACCGCTAAACGAAGGTCAGAAAACGGCTGTGGGCGTTCGCACCAGGTCACTTCCGGCCGGACGCTGGCGTTCGAGACGGCTCGCCTTCGCTCCGAAGCGGGCCGCAGTGTCCCCCAGACCATT
This sequence comes from Pseudomonas sp. IT-P44, assembly GCF_949768225.1. NCBI lineage: Bacteria > Pseudomonadati > Pseudomonadota > Gammaproteobacteria > Pseudomonadales > Pseudomonadaceae > Pseudomonas > Pseudomonas sp. IT-P44. Next base: position 19,001 of record NZ_CATKQM010000010.1, read on the forward strand.
GGACTAAAATACTATCTCGATTGAATCTTTGCTGAGTGCCACGCTACCCTTGACGTCGTCAAGAGCTAGCTGCCGGGCTCTATGGAGATAGCCAAGACGAAACAATTTTCGCTATCTACGTTTAACCGAAAAGCTTAGCTCAAGCGCACGACTTGTTATCAAAACAATTATTATGGAGAGCTCATGTCACTTAGCAACATACAAAATCCAATATTGTATTCAACCATGACTGCGCTAGCGTACAATATTAATAAAAAATACTACGATGATAAACATTACATGTGGTGCACGCCTTATTTCGGCTCGGATTTTCAGTCTCCACACTTCACTGTTCCTCCAAGCTCGTCTCCTCTTGAGATCTACAACACGTTGCAAAAAGAGATTGCCGGGGCAGATTTGCACAATACCAAAATAAAGCTAAACCGTCGTGGTATCAGAAATGGCGCGGGCATTATGCTAAGGTTAGGAAAGATAACACAGGAGGTTCACGATGAAATTGTTACTATCTCTAAGAGGGCGACAGATCAACAGTTCAAGCCATTGCTCTGCGTAATATCGCGTTTAGAAGCGGTACCATTCTACAAAAAGGTCGATGTTAAAGAGCGTGCAAACCCACTATCATATGAATATATACTTTCAGATCTCCCTCAGTCAGCATTTGACATAATCAGGATTGGCTAAAATGAATGAGCTTAAGTCGTTAGTTTTAAATACTCCCTTACCTGAAGCTCGATCGGCATTTTATTATTTGAGCCGATACTTAAAGCAAGCTGTACATGATGACTATCAAAAAGATATTTTTGACGATTATCCACAAGCAGAGCTTGGTGAGGAAGTGAAGGCACTAACCAAAAAACTCATAGTTTTTATTGAAAAACACCAAGGTAAACTCGCCAAGGATTTTACTGACGAAGAGTATTCCGATTGGATGAATAAGATAGACGCCGCTGAAAATGGACTTGATCCATTACCCTCCACCGGCCAGATTGATCAGGCCGAGAAAATCATAAAAGAATTGGTAATCCCAACCTTAGGAGCCAGTAAGAAATAAGGCGCTATTTATTCCGTGAGGGTGAATTAAACCTGCTCTGGAGCATATACCGGAAGAGCTTGCTCTTCCCAGGTATTTATATGCCTACGCGACCTAAACAGAATTACCAATACCTATGTAGCTAACGAGGAAACTCACGCGGCCAGATCCAGAAACTACTATTAGAGACATCTACGAAACTGGGAGTGATTAAAATATCATATTGAAAAAAACACCTCTAAAAAATATACAGATTAACTTCATATGAGTTTACGTCGCAACGAGTGTTGTTGGTGCGAAAAATCTAAAATTCCAAAAAATGCAATTTGGATCGTGAGAAAATACCCACGACATGTCCTGCCGACGTCCACAATACTATTATTGTGCTCGTGAAAAGTCCGTTTCCAGCCAGAGTTAGATATCGTTGCCTATGATAGTATCAGGAGCGATAGGTCGTTACTGAAATTACTCTGCCTTTAAGGTACGAGCGTCAATCCCGCTTTCAACGAGTCTTTATTATATGGACACTATTTTCACGCTGAATGCTAGAGGTAATGTTTTTCTTGAGGTGGTTAGCGAAAGCTTTAATATTTCTCAGCCAAGAATGATGGCTGAAATTCAGTCAATGTTTCGTAGTACCGTTCGTGATCTTGGCAAGAGCGGGGTAGACTATACAAAACTAAAAACTGCACTGGTTCCATCGCTGGATCGCAACGAAGCAGGTTTTATCTTCAATTCAACTACGATAGAATCTAGCAGCTATGGTCGTGAGGTAATGCATCAAATTCTACCTTTGCTGGATCCTAAAAGCACTCAAAGTATCCTCGCTGGAGATCTAGTTGCGGACAATGAAAAGCAAGAGTTCGTCTTCAATCTTCTTCAAGAGAATTTAATTCTAGTCAGATCATTTGAGTATCAACATAGCAATCTTCTCTTTTGCGTATATTTAACGAATATCACCGACACTTCTCTAAAGCGAATCCATGAAGGGCTTAAATCGTTTCCTGCGTATTTAGGTTTTATTCCGACCACTTATACCTCAACAGCAAAGTCTTACCTTTCTACTATTTTAGTCAATCTTTGTATAAAGCGTGAGAGCGTGATACTTCTCGCTCATGAGGATGATCGGTCCAATGATGAGGACATCAACATAACCTTATATCCATTTGAGGACCTTGGTTTTCGGATACGAAGTATCCAATTACATGATTTTAGCCACTTCCTTAGCTACAAAATCGAACGACCAACTTTTCCTGAATTTGAGACAGATACGCATTTTTCTCTTAATGCAATTGCGAGTACGGTATCACCGCTGGCTGGCATGGACATCCTCATAGAGGACGCCAAGTACGATTACTTACTAAAAGCAGGTAAGCTAATTAAGGGAGGACTCGTTGGGGCCGAAAAAGAACAATTGGTAAATTTAATTCGATCAAAAATTGAAGCTAGTTACATTTACAATCTTCGCTACATGAAGGATCACGATGTGAAGACATTCAATGTCGTGCTTGAGGTTCCGCGGTCCGTTCCAGGTCAACCGGCCCGCATGAATGTTGCTCTTGAATACAAGCCTGATGATCGCCTTCTACGAATGATTACTCTCTACTAGCTGAGTCTCCCTTGGTTTTGTCGAAGACCACCCTCAACGGGCTGTCTTCAGTTTCGTCGGTGCGACAAATTGCCATTACTCCACGTCGCTAATTCTGTTAGATTTTTCTTAACAGGTAAGGAGGATGGCAATGTCTAGCTCGGAAAGATTAGGTGTTTTCGATATATCGGATGCAGAAGGGGTCAACGAGTCCGAACGGTTGCTGATGAGACTGTGTCGGAAGTCATTCTTGAGTTTGTGGGCCCATGCCAACCTGCACACCGACCAAGATATGCGCGATGGAAAAGGTAGCGCGAAGGAATTCGCAGACGTAATGGTGGTGTTTGGAGATGATGTTGTAATTTTTTCAGACAAGCACATTATCTACCAATCCGAAGTCGACACCTCCGTTGCGTGGAAACGGTGGTACAAACGTGCTGTATCGAGCTCTGCGAAACAGTTGTACGGTGCAAAAAGCTGGCTTGAGAGGTTTCCTCAAAGGATCTTTTTGGACTCAAAATGCACCCGGCCTCTTCCTGTGCAGATTCCCGACATTTCGAGGGTGCACTTTCATCTTGTTGCTATCACTCGCGGGAGTGCCGAGACTTGTGCGAAGCATTTTCCAGGTAGTGTTGGGTCACTCATGATCAAAACGGGGGAGGATCACAATGCCTACTCTGATATCCCGTTTACCACTGGACCTTTAGATCCGAATAAAGAATTTGTCCACGTATTTGACGAGCTCTCGCTTGAAGTGTTGATGAGCGAGATGAGTACGGTGAAGGACTTCATCGATTACATAAGCGCGCGCAAGGCCTTTCTACTCAATCCGAACACGACTGTATTCAGTGCAGGGGAAGAGCAGCTCATAGCAGCTTACCTCATGCATTCGGATGAGAATGAAAGTTCATTCATCCCTCGCACCGAAAGTTTGCCCCAGCTCATTACCTTCGACGAGACCCTATACTCAGGCTTACGAACGCGGCCAGAGTATAGGGAGATGCATGCCCAGAATAGGAAAAGTGGTTTTTGGGATGCATTAATCGAAAAATTTATCGCCATTGGAGATCCAGCGCTCACTGAACTGGGTACCGATCAGAAGAACCACGAAACAGAGCTTGCTCTTCGGCTGATGGCCTCGGAAACCAGGTTCATGAGGCGCGAGCTTGTCCGCAACTTCTTCGAGATGATTGATCTGGCGAAGGCTGGGCATTACGTGCGAAGAGCTCGTACCCTGACTACCCGGCAAGCCCCAAGTCTCCTCTATATTTTCTTGGTATGCCCCAAGCTTGAAGGGCAGACATATGAGGAGTACAGAAGATATCGGTGCAGCATGCTGCTGTCGTATGCACAATGCGCGAAGCTGAAATTTACTCAAGCTAAAATCATCGTCGCTCTCGGGTTCGATCATCCATTGAAGGATTACCAGGGTGGCTCTGAGGATCTGTGTGTATACATGCACGATGAGTACACAGAGGATGAGCGAGTCCAGGTAGAGAGGCTGCGAGCTGAGCTTAGGATCTATGCTGAGTCCTCAAATCCAGCCGAAAGCAGGAGCTATCAATTTCCTGTTGCGCGCGAAAACCAATCCGACACCAACATCGTTTCTGAGCTTGCTCTAAAAAAACAAGGGAAGGCCAAGAAGTCCAGAAACAAAAACCAGAAGCAAGCTAGAAGAGCTAATCGAAAAAAGTGATGCTGGTTTGCCGCTGCGGAGAATCAAATGTAGCGCTGAAGTCAACGCCCGCTTCTTGCCGTCTGTTGCCTGTCGCCACCGCAGCTTTTGGCGGATTCCTGCCTATTCTCTACGGAGGGGATGATCGACAACGTTCGAATTCAAAAGGTTTATCATTCCGTATGCGGCTCTGAACTACTTGCAGACCGACAACGTACTGACATTTCAAAAATCCCGATTCGATTCCACCGAACGCCATAACTAGCTGATTTATTTATAGTTACTAGTTGGGGTACGCCGAATTCTCCACCGAAATCCAGACGCCCGGAATACCTGGCCTCCCCGATGCATACCGTTCGTCTGGTGCCACCATATAAAACGAAGCCTTCGAGAAATACGAGGGCTTTGTTTTTTCTGGGGATAGCTCTCACCACTTGGTACGCGGACGTTGCTGCGTGTGAAACATCCCAAGGATTTGGAGGCGATCACCGCGCAGTCGCTAAGGAATGAGATAGGAGCAGTTGGGCACGGCCCATTCGCGCGTATTTTTGACTTGACCTTCACGGCCCATGGCTGGAAATTCGGCCAGCTTGTCTACGCTGGCAAAGATCGCATCGGAGAGGTCGTCAGCCGCCTTGGGGTTTTCAAGAGCAATGTTGCTCGCTTCGTCTTTCAGGTTTTTGAGGGCTTTTTCCAGCTACTCAACCTGCATTCCTGCTCCAGCGTCGGGCGCGCATCGCCGCTACCTGATCATCGGAAGCGAACTTACCCTGATCTGCCTCCTCTACCGCCAGTTCGATCTGTGCAGTCAGTGTCCTCTCGTGCTCGATGTAGTCGCGAAGAACGTCCATCGTCAAGTGGCTCACACTTTGGCCATTCATCCTGGCCAGATCGGCGAGAGCGTTTGAAAGGTCTTCCAGCAGGTTCAGGGATACTTCGGTCACGGTTGCCTTGATAGTGAACGTTGGTTGGGCATCATACCGTCGTCGCCCGAGCACACCGATACAGTTCAATCGGTGGAAAGTCGTCGGAGATTTCCTAATCGCTCGGTGGAAATACTCCCTTGAAAGGCTTGTACGTGGGATGTAGAGCTTGTTTAGAGGTGCTTGTTTAACGCCGATTCGCGTCACTTCCTGAAAGCTACAAAACCTTGCGGCATTGCCTACAGGTACGCCAGACTCCGCCGGCTTGTGCGGGTATTGCCCGGGCTCTATCGTTGACCTGCCACTGCTCATCAGTGGTCGGGTTTAGCAGCTCGCGGTTTATCGCTTGCACGTGCATCCATCCCACAGGTGTTTTCCATGCCTACGGTTTGATGGTGGCTGTACGTAGGGCGCCTTCGGGCGCGCCGGCTTTGCGATATTCCCCGGTCTGCTAACCTGCGTGCAGCTGCCACCCTTTGCGTTTAGCAGCGGAAGGGGTTGGCAACCAATAGGGAATAATCGCATGCGTAAAGTGACCCCTGATCCCCCGGATGCTGATAACGCATCTCCGAACGAAAGCCCCAGTACACAAAAGCCCGACGAAGCGACCAACCGCGACGACGATGATCGCCACAGCTCCTTCGCGGACATCAAAGCCACCCCGCGCACGCCTTGCACGATGTACACCGTCAACCCGGAAGTCGACGTTCAAACCCTGCTGGGTTGTGTAAGCGAGTCACTGGCATCCGCCAGTGTTATCACCATGGATGTGGCAGACCGAGAGACGGGCACTAGTCGCAACTCCCTGCTGGGTATTCACCAAATCATCATGCTGGCGGAGATCTCGGTGAACCGGGCACTAGACCAACTCGACCCGATTGATTAGAACGCGGCACATAAAAAACAACAAACAGGAGTCGGATTTATTTTCGACTCTGCAAAACAAAGCCCTCATACGAGGGCTTTGTTGTTTCCACAGTTTGGAAAAGCCGGCCTTAGTGACCCGCGCTCTGCCCACCATCCACATGCAGGATTTCACCAGTAACAAAGTTGGCGCTATCCAGATAAACAACCGCCTGAGCAATGTCGCTGATCTCGCCCATGTGCCCGACCGGGTGCAGAGCGCCCAGCGCTGCGTGGGTTTCTTCACCGTGCATCGGCGTCTTGATGATGCCTGGGGAGACCGCGTTCACCCGGATCCCGCGCTTGGCGTATTCGATGGCCAGGGATTTGGTCGCCGCGTTCAAACCACCTTTGGTCAGCGAAGCCAGTACCGATGGCACGCCGTCGATAGCGTGGTCGACCAGGCTGGTGGTGATGTTGACGACGTGGCCGCTGCCTTGTTTTTCCATCTCGGTGATCGCGAGTTGGGTGATGTAGAAGAAGCCGTTCAGGTTCACCGACAGCACATTGGCGTAGTCTTCAGCGGTGTACTGGGTGAACGGTTTGGCGACGAAAATACCGGCGTTGTTGACCAGGGTGTCGACGCGGCCGAAACGTGCGATGGCTTCGCGGATCACTTGTTGAGCGACTTCCGGGTTGCCGATGTCGCCGGCCACGGTGAGGATGTCCGGATCGGTGGATGGCTTGATCGAACGCGAAGTGGCGACAACTTTGTAATCCAGATCACGGAACGCTTTAACCATGCCGGCGCCGAGACCTTGGGAAGCGCCAGTAATTACGATGACTTTTTTCGAATTGCTCATGACGAACCTCTACTAATAAATGATGGTTTGAAAAGTAATGAATCAGGCTTCGGCGGGTTCCTTCGCCATTTGTCTCAACATTTGCTCGTAGTACTCGACCGACTGCGAACCGGACACCAGGTGCCGACCGTTGAGGATCATGGCCGGTACCGAATTGATGCCGTGCTGCTGGTAAAAAGCTTCCAGCTCACGCACTTCTTTGGCGAACGCTCCGGACGCCAACACCTCTTGCGCCGCCGCTGCATCCAGACCCGCTTCGGCTGCCAGTCGAACCAGCGTCTCGCGATCACTCGGGTTCTGGCCGTCGGTGAAGTAACCGCGTAGCAGGATCTTCTTCAGCGCAACTTGCCGCCCTTCCTGTAACGCCCACAACAGCAGGCGGTGAGCATCGAAGGTGTTGTAGAAGTGGGTGCGCTTCTCCAGGTCAAACTTGAAACCGAGTGCTTCACCACGAGCGATCTGCATCGCTTTGCCGGAGGCGACGTCTTCAGCGGTGCGCCCGTATTTGCGCATCAAGTGCTCGACGGCTTTCTCGCCTTCAGGCGGCATGTTCGGGTTCAACTCAAACGGCTTGTAGGTCAGCTCCACCGAAACTTCACCCGCCACGTTCTCAATCGCCTGCTCTAACGCCGTCGCGCCCAATGCACACCAAGGGCACACCACGTCGGAGACGAAATCGATGGAGACCGACGCAGTCACGACTTGCCCTCCTTCTCAGCCAGTTGCTTGCGGTACTGGGTGGTAGTGATCCCGGCATAGCCCCAGTTATCGGTGTCGACTTCTTCGATCACGATGTGGGTCAGGTGCGGGTCCTTCTTGAGGACGCGTTCCAGTGTTTCAGTGATTTCAGCGATCACCTGAGCTTTCTGCTCAGAGGTAACGCCATCGCGGGTAATGCGTACGCTTACAAAAGGCATGAGGAAGATCTCCAGTGACCTGCTCATCGGGATGATGGGTAGGTGTTGGAGCTCAATGTAGGAGGTTGGGGGGTGGGGATAAAGGTGGGGGCGGGAACATCATTAGTTACGTGGTGTAATGGGTAGTGCTGCGCAGCCAGAAAAAATGCTTGGATCAAAAATCGTCAATCGGCTAACCTCTCTTTATCGAAAATTTTAGATATCACTTGGGAAGAGGTGGAGCTTCATGACAATTCAATTCTTCGACAGCCCATTCCACGTCACGCATGACGAGGAAGTCGCCAGCAAAATGGCCTTGAAAATGGAGTTGTCGATGTTCATCACTGACTGCATCAAAAAACTAGGGCTCAAACAGAGCGAGGCCGCAGCCAGGCTCGGCGTTACCCAATCACGCATTTCAGAACTAGCCACTGGCAAAATCGAGAAATTCACCATCGATGCAATGATGGACATGCTGGATAAACTGGGCTTGCGCACCACGTTTACATTGCCGTCCAACGAGCCCGGAGCCTTGCCACAAATCGTCATTTCACAAGCTCACGCTGGCTAGACGTTGAACCCCATTTTCCGAAGCTCTCTTTTCAGTTCTTTCAACCGATCTTGCGCGACGGCCATTGCGTGACGATCTGTTCTGTTCGTGGTTTTCACGAACGAATGAAGGACGAAAATGGTGTCCGCATACTTTGCGATGTAAATGCAGCGGTATGCAGGGCTACCGTTGATGATCAACTCAATGGCGCCCGCTCCAACCGAACTGAGCTGCTTGATTGCCAGTTCTGGATCTGCGCTGTGTTGCACGCGCATCAGGTCTTTCCCGAACTCATCCTGTACCCAGCTCGGCAAGTCTTTGTACTCACGAGTTGCCGCTTCATTTACAAAAGCAAATCTCTTCAAAAGTGGATTCCTACCTGCAACAGGCGCTGCTTTCCGAACGTCTCAGTAGACGATTGATGGGCGCTGTTTAGTAGTTATCGCTGGCTGTTTCCGCAGTAGGACTCAGCCTCTTTTGAAGTAGTCCGCCTTGTTACGTGGCGCAATTTTTCACTTTTTGCGACACGTCTTGGGAATCGCTTTTTGTAGGAGCCGGCTTGCCGGCGATGGCGATTACGAAGACGCCATCGCCAGCAAGCCGGCTCCTACACGTTCGGGGTTTAATCGACGATCACGGTTTCGACGGTGATTTGCTTGAGGGCGTGAAACGGTGCGAGAGCAGCTTCATCGGCGGTAGCCCCGGTAATCAACCGCCACTCCCGCTCAATCGGCGTCCAGTGCTGTTGCCGCGCACGGCCGAGTTTGTCGGTGTCGGCGAGCACCACAATCTGCGCAGCCCGTTTGATGATGCATTCCTTGAGATACGCTTGCTGCGCACTCGCTTCGCACAAGCCAAATTCCGCGACCACGCCGTCCGCGCCGAGGAAGGCTTTGTCGACGCTCAACCGGCTCAAGGTCAACTCCGCCAACGGCCCCAATGTGCTCATGCTCGACCCGCGCAAGTCACCGCCGATCAGGGTCAGGCGAATGCCCGGCGCATTGGCCAGGGTCATCACTGCCAGCAGGTTGTTGGTGACCACGTGCACGTCTTGTCGCGAGCACAGGTGATGGGCCAGCGCGGCACAGGTGGTGCCGCCGTCGAGCAGGACGGTGTCGCCGTCCTGGACATGCGCCGCCGCCGCTTGGGCGATGGCGTCTTTCTGTTCCCACTGGCTGGTTTTGCGTTCTTCGAGGGAGGCTTCCGGTTCATGCACGCCGACCACGGCGGTGGCGCCGCCGTAGGTGCGCACCAGGTGCCGTTGTTTGGCGAGCATGGTCAGGTCGCGTCGCACCGTGGCTTCGGAAACGCCGAGGGCCGCGCTCAATTGCTCGACGTTGGCATCGCCGATGCGTACGAGGTCGAGGATGGCGCGGTGGCGTTCGGAGGCTTTCATGGCGGGTCTCGCACGGTGGACGGTGGTCGATCTTACACGACAGCGCCCCTGCGACTCATCCTCGTCGCGTAGCCAGTTCCGCGCCCTGGCGCAGCGCTTCGAGCAGGCTGCGCTCATCGGCGATGCCTTTGCCGGCGATGTCGAATGCGGTGCCGTGGTCGACCGAAGTGCGGATCACGTCGAGGCCGACGGTGACGTTCACGCCTGCTTCCAGGCCGAGCACCTTGACCGGGCCGTGGCCCTGGTCGTGATACATCGCGACCACCAGATCGAAGTCGCCGCGCCCGGCGCGGAAGAACAGGGTGTCGGCCGGCAGCGGGCCAGTGACGTCGAGGCCGCGTTCCTGCAACAGCTTCACCGCAGGGATGATTTTTTCTTCTTCTTCGCCATAACCGAACAGGCCGTTTTCACCGGCATGCGGGTTGATCCCGCACACGCCGATGCGCGGGCGGGCGATGCCGGCCTTGATCAGCGTCGCGTTGCCGCGCTCGATGGTGCGCTGGACCAGGCCCGGCTCGATCTTGCGGATCGCATCGATGATGCCGATGTGCGTCGTGACGTGAATTACCCGCAGCTGCGGTGCCACCAGCATCATGGAAACTTCATCGACGTTGGTCAGGTGCGCGAGCATTTCGGTGTGGCCAGGGTATTTGTGGCCACCGGCGTGCAGCGCTTCCTTGTTCAGTGGCGCGGTGCAGATCGCGTCAATCTGATTGGCCTGCGCCAGCTCCACGGCACGGGCGATGTATTGGTAAGCGGCGTCACCGGCGATGGGCGAGAGTTCGCCGAATGGCAGGTCGTCGGGGATCAGGTCGAGGTCGATGCAGTCGATCACGCCGGTCTCGTAGCGTGCCTCGGAAGCGTCCTTGATGCGGCGCACTTTGGCGCTGCCGCCGACGATCACATTGGCTTGTTCGAGACGGCGTGCATCACCAATCACCAGCGGTCGGCATTGTTGATAGACGATGTCGTGAGTCAGGCTCTTGACCACGATTTCCGGACCGACACCCGAGGCGTCGCCCATGGTGATGCCGATGATAGGGAGGTAATTGCTCATAGTGTTCATTCGAGTCCTTGGATTCGTGTGCGTTGGGGCGAGGAGCGATCGGCGCTGTCGCTCAGGTGTTGCCATGCCGCATACAAAGCGTGATCGGTGCCGAACGCGCCGGCCTTGGTCACGATGCCGGGACGATGGCCTTGCCGGGAAACAGTCGGGCGGGCGAAGGCAACGCCGGCCTCGATTTCGGTGATGAGTTGCAGGCTGTCGATGCCGACAGTGGTCAATATGGCCCGGGCCGTCTCGCCGCCGGTGGCGATCAGGCCGCCGACCTTGGCGAAGTGCGGTTCGACCAGCACAGCCAGCATGCTTGAAAGTTGCGCGCCCTCTTGCGGATCGAACGCGTCATCGCGGCCGATGCGCAGCAGCAGGTCACTCCAGCCGTCGAGTTGCTCGCCAATGCGTGCTTGCCACATCGCCCAGTCGCCATGGGTTTTACCTTGGCGAAGGACCTCAGGCGGGACAACCAGTTCGCTGACACCGCCGCGCTCCTTGAGCAGTGCGCATTGCCGCTCGCAGACGCCGGACAGGCTGCCGACGAGGATCAGAATCGGCGCCTGGTTTTTTTCCTGCGCAGTCGGTTCGATGGCCGTGAACCGTGTTTCTGAAAAATCCGGAAGGCTGGCGATTTCCCGCGCCAGGCCTCCCGAACCGATCCAGAACAGCGGCTGATCCATCGACGCGGTCAGGCGAGCGAGGGTCAGCAGATCGTCTTCGATTTGTGCATCGACAATCAGCGCTTGCGTGCCGCTACGGGCGACTTCGGTGATGTGCTGCGCGAGCGCATTTTCGTTGCCGCGCAAAGTGTCGAGGTCCAGCTTCGCGGTGCTTAGGCCGGCGGCGATGAGCATCGCTTCTACATCAGCTGGGCGATCAGCGTTTTCGAGCTTCCAGGTATCGGTGGTTTCCAGCGGTTGACCGTTCACGAAGACCCGACCGCCGCGCAACGTGCGCCCCGTAGCAGGGAATGCCGGGGCGACGATCGCCAGGCCGGCCAAGGGTTGCAGGGCAGCGACTTCCGCTGCCCAGTTACCGCGCAAGGTCGAATCGATTTTCTTGTACAACCGCTGCCCAGGCTGATGCAGCGCCTTGAACGCGGCAACGGTGCGCTCGGCAGCCTGCGCCGCAGAGAGGCGGCGAGTGTCCGTATCAGCAGCGATCACCTGAGCATCGGCCGAGTCGTTCAGCGGATCGAGCGTGACCACCGTTTGCAGCCCCACACTCGCGAAACCAATGGCGCAATCCGCCGCGCCGGACAGATCATCGGCGATGATCAGAATCCTCATCGCAACGCCTCCTGCTTTTGAGGTTCGATCTCCTGCTCAGAGACGACGACAGGGTTGCGCTTTTGTACGCGCTTGGCGACGGCGGCAGTGAGTATCGGCGCAAGAATCGCGGTGACCACCACGCAGGCGGCTACCAATATGGTCGCGCTCTTGGCCGCTTCGGCGTACACCGGATTAGCCGCCGCGATCAGCGCAGGAACGGCTGCGGCGTTCCCGGCGGTGGTAGCCGCAGCGACACCGGCGACGCCCGTGCCACCGGTCAAACGATCAGCGAAAAACAGCGGAATACCGGTCAACACGACCACCGCAACACCCATGCCGAGACCGAGCAAGCCAGCCTGCCAGACGTTGTGCAGATCCAGACTTGCGCCCAGCGCCAAAGCGAAAAACGGGATCATCACCGGAACGGCCTTGGCCAGGAAGTCGCGCATGTCGCGGTCGAGATTGCCCAGCAACATGCCCAGCGCCAGCGGCAGGATGCTGCCCACCAGTGTCGGCCACGGGAACGCCGACAGGCCGGCGATGCCGAGGGTAACCATGGTCAGAAACGGGCCGGATTCCAGGGACATGACCGAGTAGGCACCGACATCTTCGGAGCGACCGTACTGCCCCATCAGCGCCATGTACAAGCCGCCGTTGGTGTCGTTCATCGCGGCGACCACCGCCAGCGTCGAGATGCCGGCGAACAGGCCCGACGAAATCGGCTGTTCACCCAGGAAATGCCCGAGCACGATACCGATGAGCACGGCGATGCCGACTTTGGTAATCAGCAGCGTGCCGCCCTTCTTGAGCAGGTAAGGCGTGGCCTTGATGTTGATGCTCGCGCCCATGCACACATAGAACACCGCGAGAATCGGCAAGGCCCCGGTGAACAGCGCGTTGGTGAAGGAGCCGAAAAACTTGGGCGTATCAGGCATGAAGGTGGCGACCAGCGAACCGATCAGCAGGGGCACGATCATCATGCCGCCCGGAATGCGTTCTATGGTGCGCTTGATAGGAAATTGGGCCACGAGGGTCTCCTTTTATAATTGTGGGGTAAGACGTGTTTCACCTCGAAACTGACTGAACCGATCACAGCAGTGATTGATTCAGTCAAAATAATCTTATGCCACCCTTACAGATTGCGCAAATCAATCATTATGGATGCTCGTTTTGATCATTTTGCGTCGGTAGTCGTTGAGCACCTGACGCACTTGCCACGACCTAGAGCCTCGCGCCGCCCACAAAAAAGCCCCGAACCAGTCGGGGCTTCTTCGTTCTCAGCCTCTAATCAGGCCTCGATACTGCAACCGATCATCAGAAAATGTTGATCGGGTAGTCGACGAACACACGGACTTCGTTGCCGCTGACGTTGTACTCACTCGACTTCTGCGAAACACGCAGGATCGAGCTGCGCAGTTTCACGCTCAGGTCTTTGGCCGGGCCGCTTTGCACGACGTATTTGAACTGGTTGAAGATTTCGCGCTCGGTACCGCCTTCGCTGGTGGAAGTGGTGATGTTGTCGCCGCGCACGTAAGCCACGTTGTAGCTCAGGCCCGGAACGCCGAACGTGCTGAAGTCCAGACCGTAGCCGACCTGCCAGCTGCGCTCGTCTTCAGCGTTGAAGTCGGACCAGTAGGAGTTCGCCAGGTAGATGGTGTTGCCACCGTCACCGACGCGACCTTGATCCTTCTGATAGCCGCCGTAGGCGTAGCCCAGGTTGCTGTCGCCGGTGCTGCGCTGGTGAGCGACGGTGAACGAGTGCGGGCCGGTGGCGAAGGTAGCTGCCAGGCTCCAGATCTTGTTGTCGTCGCCGGTGGCGCCGCTTTCGCGGACGTAGGAATCGTCCAGCTTGGTGCGGTAGCCGTTGAAGTCGAGGGTCAGGGACTGATCCTTGTCGATCGGGAACACGTAGTTGGCGTTCACGTATTGCTTCTTCAACACGTCTTCAACGTCGGACGCGTACACCGCCGCCTTGAACTGCTCGGTGAACTGGTAGCTACCGCCCAATACGTTGATCGACTTCAAGCCACCGCTGTCACGGCCTTCCGCGCTTTTGCGCGATTCGGCGGTGAAGCGACCGGCGTTCAGTTCCAGGCCTTTGATCTCCTTGGAGGTGATCAGCGTGCCGGTATAGCTTTCCGGCAGCAGGCGCACGTTGTCGTAGCTCAACACCGGCAGGGCCGGCATCTGGTCACCGTAAGTCAGCGTGGTGCTGGAGAGACGGAATTTGACCGCTGCGCCGCCCTTCGACAGGTCGTCAGCCGCGTTGCCGCTGTCGCCCTTCTTGAAGAAGTCGATGCCTTGCGCGCCGGTGCGACCCTTGCCGCCATCCAGACGCAGTGCGTACAGACCGAACGCGTCCACACCCACACCGACGGTGCCTTGGGTGAAACCGGACGAGAACGTGCCGATGGCCGCTTGGCCCCACTCGGCTTTGTCCGCACGACCGTCTTTGTAGTCACGATTGATGTAGGCGTTGCGCAGCAGCACTTTTAGGCTGCTGTCTTCAACAAAACCCTTGGATTCGGCCTGGTCGTTAGCCATGGCCTGTGTCGCACTCAACATCCCCAGAGCGATCAGGCTGATTCGCTTATTCAACATTTTGTTCTTTTCCTTATTTCGGGTTGATACGCGCTGTGTCGAACGGCTGAAACGGCGCTATCGCACTCTTTTTTCACCCGAAAACAAAAAGGCCCGCCCACGATAAATCGCGGAGCGGGCCTTTTTATTTTTTTGAGTCATGGCGGTTAGCCACAGGCGTTGGGGCGAATCCTATCCGCGCCCTTAACCATGTGTCAATTTCATGAATCGTCTGTGATTAGGTGAAAATCGTCTAAGAAATTACTTGTCCGCGATTGCCAGCTGCACGGTGTGGCTGTCGACGAATTGTTCAAAATGGGTAACTTTGCCATTGGCGATGGTCCACAAATGGGCGACGCGAGCATTCATTGACCGGCCGGTGGCTTTGTAGATTCCGCTGTAATTGCCGTAGGCAAACACCTTGTCTCCCTGTGCGACGTAGTCCTCGATCTTCAGCTGAAAACCTTCCCATTCGGTGGCCAAACGCTTGAAGACATTCTCGACGATGGCGTCAAAACCAACGTAGGTGCCGGCGTAGGGAAAGCCTGCGGCTTCGGTCCAGCGAACGTCATCGGCCAGGGCTGCGGCAGTGTTGCGCGCATTTTCCTGGGAGTTGGCGCCTTCGTAGGTGCTTTTGATCAGGCTCAGGTTATCCATGAGAGGCTCCGGGAGAATTCAGTGGGCGCAGCCGTTGAGGCCGCAGGCTTGAAACTCGGATGTCGCGGCGTCTGCGGGAAGCGATTGACTCAGCCATGCCGCGAAGGCTTGCGGCTTGCCCAGCCACGGGCTGATGTCGATCAACGTGAACTGGCCATCCTGCTCCAGGGCGAAGGTCGGGAAACCATGGCCGCCGACGTTGGCCAACAAGGCGCGACTGGCTTTGATGTGGCGATCGGTATCGGCGTTTTCAAACGCTGACTGAAAGGCTTCGGCTTCCAGGCCGATGTCATTGGCGAGTTCGATCAATACGGCTTCATCGGCGATACGCCGCCCTTCCACGTAATGCGCGCTCTGCAAACGGCCCAACAACTCCAGTCCACGGCCAGCGACCTGCTGCGCCGCGAGCACGGCGGCAATCGGCGGAGCGGAATCGAACACCGCCGTTTCATCGCGCAGCAACCCTTCGAAATACGCTTCGCCGAATGGCTGACCGGTGTACTCGGCGATGCGCCGGTCGTGGGGCATCACGTAGTCACGCAAACGTGGCGAGACCCTCTGGCGGTTGGCGCCGGTCATCATGCCGCCGCCATGGGCAATCACCGGCAGAACGGCCTGAGCGGCTTGCACCAGTGGTTTTGCGCCGTAGCACCAGCCGCACAACGGGTCGTAAATGTAGTGAAGGATCATGGGAAGGCTCCGGCGAAAAGTCAGGAAAAATCAATGCCGGCAGGTTAGCCCTGCGACAGTTTCTGAAAAACGCCGGAATGGCTTTCAGTCTGTTTCATGAATCGGTCGAATGCTGAAAATCCTTTCTGTAACAACTACGACACAAATTGAAACAATCAAACAAAGGAACTTCTCAGGAATAATTCACGGAAGTAAATAGCAAGCATTACCATTCGCACCCTTCACGATACTACCCAAAATCCTACGGATGCGTCCTTAATGCCTGCCCCTTTTCGTCTTACGCCCTTCAGTCTTGGGCTCTCTGCCTTGCTATCTGCCGGTTTTACCTACGCCGCGCCTACAACCCTGCCGGCTACTTCGATCAGCGCCGAAGCAGAGGCTGACGATCCACGTGTGAAAGAAACCAGCACAGCGACCCGCACGGCCACGCCGGTACGCTACGTGCCACAAGCCATCGACTCGATAAAAACCTCGAACGTCGTCGATTACGGGACCAACGATCTGGGCACGGCGCTGAGCGGAATGCCCAACGTCAGCAGCGGCGCCGACACCCGCTTCGACAGCTTGCGCATTCGCGGTTTCGACGCCAGCAACGACTTTTACCTGGACGGTATTCGGGACGACAGCCAGTACGTGCGCGACCTGCACAACATCGAGCGCATCGAAGTCCTCAAGGGGCCGGCGGCGGTGTTGTACGGCCGTGGCAGTCAGGGCGGGATCGTCAACCGGGTCAGCAAGCTGCCGGAGTTCGGCCGCCGTTCGACCATCGAAGCCCAGGGCGGCAGCAACGATCTGCGCAGCCTTTACGCGGACCTGAGCACTGACCCCAGCGAGAACATCAGCCTGCGTCTGAACATGGGCAACATGGATCAGAACAGTTTCCGCGATGGCGTCAGCGGCAATCGTCAGTTGTTCGCGCCGTCGATGAGCTGGCAACTGACACCCGACCTCAACTGGTTGGTGCAGTACGAATACAGCCGCTACAACCGTACGCCGGATCGCGGAATTCCCGGTGTCAACGGACGCCCGGCCGATGTCGGACGGGATACGACCTACGGCAGCGATAACGATTTCATCGATGACAAGTCGCAATCCCTGCGCTCAAAACTCAGCTATGACATCAACGAGAACTGGCAACTGCGTCAGACCTTGGGTGTGTTCAAGCTCAACAGCGATTTCGACAACACCTACCTGATCGGCTACACCCCGGCGACCAATTCGGTCACGCGCCAGCACTGGCAGCAGGACCTGAATACCCGCAACGTGTTTAACAACGTTGAGCTGGAGGGTGGTTTCGATACCTTTGGCCTTGAGCATCGATTGCTGACCGGCATCGAAATCGGCAGCCAGCGCCGCGACCCGATCCTGTACACCGCCGCCACGACCGGCCCCGGCAGTCGGCCCGTTCCGGCGCTGAACCTGAACAACCCTAATCGCAATTTGCGTCACACCGGACGCATGCAGGTGTCCAGCGACAACCACACTGAAGTCGAAAGCCGTGCGGTGTACGTGCAGGACCAACTGCGCCTGAACGATGAATGGCAACTGTTGGGCGGTCTGCGTTACGACACCTTCGACATCGAATCGACCAACAACCTGCGGGACATTTCCGAGGACCGCGACAGCCACAGCACCAGCCCACGTGTAGGACTGGTCTGGACGCCACTGCAGAATCACTCCTTCTATGCGTCATGGACCAAGACCTTTTCCCCGGTGGGCGGTGGCTTGATCGGCATCACGCCTGGCGCTGCCGGCAACACCAACGACCTGAGCCCCGAGCTGACCAAGCAGAAGGAAATCGGCGTGAAGAGCGACTGGCTCGACGATCGCCTGAGCACCACACTGGCGATCTACGAACTGGAGCTCTACAACCGTCGCACCAGCGATCCGCTCAACCCGACCATTACCTTGCTTACCGGTAAACAACGTTCCCGCGGGATCGAGCTGACCGGCACCGGCAAGATTGTCGGCAACTGGTACGTGCGCGGTGGCGTGGGCGTTCAGGACGCGACGGTCGAGAAGGACAACAACGGCTTTGAAGGCAAGCGCATCAGCAACGTGGCCAAGCACAACGGCAGCCTGTTCCTGACCTGGAAACCGGAAATGGGCTGGTACGCCGAAACCGGTTTGACCCTGGTCGGCCAGCGCTACGCCGACAACCTCAACACCACCGTGCTACCGGGTTATGGCCGTTGGGATGCGTTGGCCGGGTTCCGTCAGAAGGATTGGGATTTGCGTGCGGCGCTGAACAACATCAGCGACAAAACCTATTACTCGTCGGCCACCAGCGCGGCGCAGATTCAGCCGGGTGAACCGCGCAGCGTGGTGGTAACCGGGACTTACAGCTTCTAAACACCCCGGACTCCGACATCACGCCGCCCCGTGTAGGAGCCGGCTTGTTGCGGGCGGCGTTCCGACGATAGCGGTGTAACAGTCAACGTATTTGCTGGCCGGACGACCGCTATCGCCAGCAAGCCGGCTCCTACACGGGGGTCTGCGTAATTCCCACAAAACCATCACCCATAAAAAAGCGCCGCCCTCCCGGCAGCGCTTTTATCAATCCGTTGTTTTTCTTCTTATCCTTCCATCACATCCCACAACGCTTCCAGTTCCGCTTCGCTGAATAAACCAGCGGGGTAACGCTCGATCATCATCCGGCGCGGATCAGGTTCCCTGATCTGACGCGTTCCATTGGACTTCAACCAGTGCGCCAGAATCTGGAGCGAATCGCTGTTCTTTACTGCCAGGGGATGCAATGCCCGCTCGCTCACCACATTCATTTCGGCGTTCATTTCCGCGCTCTCTCCTGGTTTGTGAGCGGCTAACTTATCCAAGGTTTATGACAGAACATCGAAGTCCTCCCCCTCCCTGTCTACACCTGGTGAGATACAAGAGCTGTGCCAATGTGTCTGGATGGTCGACGAGCGGATACAAAAAAAGCCCGCAGTCCTGACGGGCTGCGGGCTTTCTGCGAGGCGTACGGGGAAAACGTTTGCCTGAGCGATTTAGCAATCAACTCAAGCTGTTACAACCCCACTCACTCCTTGTGCGGCGCGGGCTGTTGTTGGGTAAGGCAGTGGATGTTACCGCCTCCCAGTAACAGTTCGCGGCCCGGCACCATCACCACTTCGTGTTGCGGGAACAGGCTCTGCAAAATCTCTTTGGCCGGACCATCCAGCGGGTCGTCGAAACTTGGCGCGATGATGCCGCCGTTGACGATGAGAAAGTTCACGTAGGAACCGGCCAGACGCACGGTCGGATTGCGCTCCTGAGTTCCGTCCACCGGGTCGACACCGGCGCACTCTTCTTCGGTCGCATACAGCGGCCCCGGAATCGGCATCTTGTGCACCTTGAATGGGCGACCCTTGGCGTCGGTGCTGCTTTCCAGCACTTTCATCGCCGCCTGGCAG
This sequence comes from Pseudomonas sp. IT-P44, assembly GCF_949768225.1. NCBI lineage: Bacteria > Pseudomonadati > Pseudomonadota > Gammaproteobacteria > Pseudomonadales > Pseudomonadaceae > Pseudomonas > Pseudomonas sp. IT-P44. The sequence continues at coordinate 38,427 of NZ_CATKQM010000010.1, forward strand.
CGCGGGTAATTCGGGTCTTGCGGGTCGTCGGTCCAGGCCAGCAACACTTCGCCCGGTCGCACGTAGCAGCAGAAGTTATCCACATGGCCGTCGGTTTCGTCGTTGAACAAACCGTCCGGCAGCCAGATGATTTTATCCACAGCCAGATTCGCGCTGAGCATCGCTTCAATTTCCACGCGGTTCATGTGCGGGTTGCGATTGCGGTTGAGCAGGCATTCTTCAGTGGTGATCAGCGTGCCTTCGCCATCCACGTGAATCGAACCGCCCTCGAGCACAAATCCCTCGGTGCGATAACGCGGGCTGCGCTCGATCTCGAGGATCTTGCCGCCGACCTGCGAGTCGCGGTTCCAAGGCGAATACAACCCGCCGTCAAAACCGCCCCAGGAGTTGAAATCCCAGTTCACGCCGCGGACTTCACCGCTGTTATTGATGACGAATGTCGGGCCGGTGTCGCGGACCCAGGCGTCGTCGCTGGACATCTCGACCACACGAATATTCGGCACATCGAGACGCGCCCGAGCGTTTTCGTATTGGCCGGCGGACACCGCCACGGTCACCGGTTCGAAACGCGCGATGGCCTTGGCCACCGCCACGTGTGCGGCTTGCGCCGGTTTGCCGCCCAGGCGCCAGTTGTCTGGACGCTCGGGCCAGATCATCCAGGTTTGGGTTTGTGCCGCCCACTCGGCGGGCATGTAGAAGCCGTCGGCGCGCGGGGTGCTGTTTAAAGTGGTCATGCGGTCAGGACTCCAGGGAACCGTCGAGGGTTTTGAGCGCATTGTATAGGTTCGGGCGGCGATCACGGAACGAGCCCCACGCGCTGCGAATGTGCTCCAGTTCGTCGAGGTCGAAACGATGAACCAATACGCCTTCTTCGGTTTTGTTGAGTTCCTGAACCTTCTCGCCAAACTGGTTGGCGATGAACGACGAGCCGTAGAAGGTGATGTCGTACCCGTCCTGCTCCTCATTGCCGATGCGGTTACTGGCGATCAGCGGCATCAGGTTGGCACCGGCATGGCCCTGTTGCACACGCTGCCAATGGTCGCGGGACGAGATGGTCTTGTCGTGCGGCTCGCTGCCGATGGCGGTCGGGTAGAACAGAATTTCCGCACCCAGCAACGCCATGCTGCGCGCGCATTCCGGGAACCACTGATCCCAGCAGATGCCTACGCCGATTTTCGCGTAGCGGGTGTTCCAGACTTTGAAGCCGGTATCGCCCGGGTTGAAGTAATACTTTTCGTGATAGCCAGGGCCGTCCGGGATGTGGCTTTTACGATAAATCCCGAGGTTGGAGCCGTCGGCATCGATGATCGCAATGCTGTTGAAACGTGCGCGGCCGGCCAGTTCGTAGAAGCTGATCGGCAGCACTACTTGCAGTTCTTTGGCGACTTTCTGGAAATGCTTGATGGCGACGTTGTCTTCAACCGTCGTGGCCAGTTGCAGGTAATCCGGGTTCGGCTTCTGGCAGAAGTACGGCGCCTCGAACAGTTCCTGGATCAGGATGATCTGCGCGCCTTTGGCCGCAGCCTCACGGACCAGCCTTTCAGCGGTTTCGAGGTTGGCTTCAAGGTCCCAGGAACAGGCCATCTGGGTGGCGGCGACGGTAACGATACGGCTCATGAATCATCTCCGGGCAAGTGCTGTGGGTCGAGTTTGGCATCGACCGATGACAGAAAGGGAAGCGCCGGACGTGAAGAGACACGCCGCGGCAATGGCGACTTTATAGCCGATAAAAATCGGCTTTAAAAGCGATTAATCTTCCTTCTGTCGAAAACAACAGCGCTTAAACCCGATAACAATCGACTAATCATTATCCCCCTGTGGGAGCGGGCTTGCTCGCGAATGCGGTGTATCAATCAACAAAAATGTCAGCTGATCCACCGCATTCGCGAGCAAGCCCGCTCCCACAGGGGTTATGCGTTTACAACCCCTCGGCGAGCACCTTCGCCAGCATGTCGACAAAGAAATCCACACTCTGGCGCGACGTAACCATCGGCGGTTTGATCTTGAGGACGTTCAGGAAATCACCGGTCGGCTGCATGAAAATCCCCAGCTCCCGCAACCGGTCACACAGCGCCGTCGTTTCCTCGGTTGCCGGTTCCAGAGTCTCACGGTTGCGGATCAACTCGACGCCCAGATAAAAACCGGAACCGTGCACCGCGCCCACCAGCGGATGACTGTCGATCAGCGCCTCAAGACGCTCCTTGAAATACCCGCCCACCACCTGGGCGTTTTCCCAGAGTTTTTCCTCTTCCATCACATCCAGAACGGCCATGCCGATCTGGCAACTGACCGGGCTGCCACCCGCCGACGAGAAGAAGTAGCCCTCGGCCTCCAGCGCTTCGGCGATTTCCCGACGGGTGATCACCGCGCCCAGCGGTTGGCCGTTACCCATGCCTTTGGCCATGGTGATGATGTCCGGCACCACGCCCTGTTCTTCGAAGCCCCAGAAGAAATGGCCCATGCGTCCGTAACCCACCTGCACTTCGTCGGCGATGCACACGCCGCCCTGCGCACGAACCATTGCATAGACCTGTTTCAGGTAACCCGGCGGCAGCGAAATACCACCGGCATTGCCATACACCGGCTCGCAGATGAAACCGGCCAGCGGGCGACCTTGCTCGGCGATTTTCGCCAGGTTGTGTTCGACGCTGCGCACATAATCCGGCGCACTGTCCGGGCCACGGAATTCGCCGCGATAGGTGTTCGGCGCTGTCACCGGGTGCACCCAGTCGGGACGGCTGCTCAAGGCCTTGGGGTTGTCGGCGATCGAGGTCGAGACCGCGTCCGCGCCCACGGTCCAGCCGTGATACGCCTCCAGCACGCTGATGATGTCGCGACCACCGCTGTAGGCCCACGCCAGACGGATCGCCAGGTCGTTGGCCTCGCTGCCGCTGTTGACCAGGAACACCCGGTCCATGCCCTCCGGCGACAGTTTCAGCAAGCGCTCGGAAAACTCGGCAACCGCTGCGTAGTTGAACCGCGAGTTGGTGTTGAGCAGCGACCATTGACGACTGGCGACCGCGGCCATGCGCGGATGACCGTGGCCAAGCACCGCGACGTTGTTGAGCATGTCGAGGTAGGAGCGACCCTGCATGTCGATCAAGTGATTGCGCCAGCCACGCTCGATGCGCGGCGGGTCGACGTAATAGTGCTTCTGCGTTCGGGCGAAACTGGCGTCGCGGCGCGCCAGCAAAGTCTGCGCATCGAGCTCTGCCTCGGCATCGCACGCCAGCCCCAACAACGCTGCCGGCGACGGGCACAACGCTTGCCAGGCGGCCGCGCGCGAAGGCGTGCAAAACAACGGCGCATCGAGCGCCGCGCCTCGGCACAACTGCACCCGCAACGGGCCGCTGACCGAACCCAACACCTGGCCTTTGACCAGTGCCGCACCAGTGTGCAGCGACGGTGTCACGCCCCACAACCGCACGCTCAACTGCGGGCCGTCCAGTTGCAGCACACCCGACGCCGGTTGATGCACAACCCCGGCAAACGGCGATTCGACCGCAGTGCCATGAGGCACCCGCAGCTCGACGTGCAACGGGCAGGTGTCTGGTTCCGTCGCACTGTCCGGGCGGGTGCGGGACAAACGGTATTGTCCGTAACGGCTCGCTGCCAAGCGGTGGGCCGCAGCCGCTTCGCTCAACAGACGCTGATCGATCCCCTCCTGTTCCCAGTTACCGGCCTCGAAATGCGGGCTCAATACACCCAGATCGATCAAGGCAAATTCACGCCCGACCAGGCTCGGCAGCAGCGGTGCGAAACCTTCGCTGCCGATGTCCGGCAGGCTGTGGCCGACCGAGGTGAGGATCGCCGCTTCCATCAACGCCAACGGCACCGACGTGGCCACGCGGAAAATCTCCCACTCATGGGTCAGGTTGTCGCGACTGTAGGCATTACCCGGGTCGATGCTGACCTGCTGCTCGCCGCTGAGCACCAGCACCGCCGCCCGCGCAACGATCAATGGCCACAGCGCCAGCAGCTCTTCGTGTTGCAACGGATTGACCGCGTGATAAGCCTGAACCGCCGGCAAAATGTAGAACGGATCGCCACCGGCATGGTGCAGCAGCGCCGCGCAGGTCACCGACAGGTCGGTAATGCGCCACGTGCGGACCAGATCGCCGAAATCGATCACGCCCTGCAATTGCCACTGGCGTTGTGCATCGCGCTGCCAGACCGCGTTGTCGTCGGTGATATCCATGTGAATGGCCTGTACCGGCAACTTGTCCACCAGCGGCTGCAAATGCCGCTCGGCCTGTTCGGCCACTTCGGCGATCAACGCGCGTTGTCGGTCATCTTCAATCACCGGCAGCAAATGCGCGATCAACGCATTCGCGTGGCGGGCGTCCCACTGAAGGGTGCGCTCAAGGCCCGCATGATCGAAAGCGGCCAGCGCCAGGTCCATTTCGCCGCAGAGCCGGCCGAAACCGGCCACCACGGATCCGGGCAGATGATCGAGATGTGTTAATGACTGGCCCTCGATGTATTCGAGCAGGCGTACGTGCACCGCTTGCCCGTCGATTTCCAGTGACAGCAGGTCGGCGCCGCTTTGCGCGGCAATCACTCGCGGCACCGGCACACCGGAGTGTTCGGCCAGATGCTTGAGCCCGGCATGCTGGGCTTGCAGCTCCAGCACCGAATAGTCGCCCCGGCAGATTTTCAGGACGAAACGCCCATGCTTACTGTCAACGCGGAAGTTGAGGTCTTGCTGGCTGCCGAGCGCCTGCAGCTTTGCGCTCAGCCCGTAATGCCCCTCGAGCAGCTCAAGCGCTTGCTCCGCAGACACTTGCGGGCTGGGCAAACTGGCGCGATGAATCAACGTGGCGAGCGGCATACAACAACCCCTGAAATTTTATTAGGCGCTTATATCGCCACCGCATCGGTCGATAATCAACCCCCTGTTTACGCCACAAAACCCAAATTGCAGACACAACCCTCTTGCACCACCACTCTCCTGCCGACAAGCTATGATCTTCGCTATATCGTCTGACGGAAAAAAAGGCTGGCCCACATGCGTATTCTTATCACCGGCGGCGCCGGTTTCATCGGCTCTGCCCTGGTTCGCCAGCTGATTCGGCACACCGAGCATGAAGTGCTCAACCTGGACAAACTGACCTATGCGGGCAATCTCGAATCGCTGACCAGCATTGCCACCGACACTCGCTACGAGTTCGTGCAGGCCGATATTGTCGACCAAGCCACCGTGAGCGCCGTACTGACACGTTTCCAGCCACACGCCATCATGCACCTGGCGGCTGAGTCCCATGTCGACCGCTCCATCGATGGGCCTTCGGACTTCATTCAAACCAATATCGTCGGCACCTACAGCCTGCTGGAGGCCACTCGCGCCTACTGGCACACGCTGGCCGAGCCGGAAAAAAGCGCCTTCCGCTTCCACCATATCTCCACCGATGAAGTCTACGGCGACCTGCACGGTGTCGATGATCTGTTCACCGAAACGACTTCGTACGCGCCAAGCTCGCCGTACTCCGCCAGCAAAGCGGCCTCGGACCACCTTGTCCGCGCATGGCAGCGCACCTACGGGCTGCCGGTATTGCTGACCAACTGCTCGAACAACTATGGCCCGTTCCACTTCCCCGAAAAATTGATTCCGCTGGTGATTCTCAACGCGCTGGCCGGCAAACCGCTGCCGGTCTACGGAAACGGCCTGCAGATCCGCGACTGGCTGTTCGTCGAGGATCACGCACGAGCGTTGCTCAAAGTAGTCACCGAAGGTGTCGTCGGCGAGACGTACAACATTGGCGGACACAACGAACAAACGAACATCGACGTGGTGCGCAGCATCTGTGCCCTGCTCGAAGAACTTGCCCCGGTCAAACCAGCCGGTGTTACCCGATATGCCGACTTGATCACCTTCGTCCAGGACCGCCCCGGGCACGATCTGCGTTACGCGATCGATGCCGGAAAAATCGAGCGCGACCTGGGTTGGGTGCCGGAAGAGACCTTCGAAACCGGCCTGCGCAAAACCGTTCAGTGGTATCTGGAAAACCTGGAATGGTGCCGCCGCGTTCAAGATGGCAGTTATCAGGGTGAACGACTAGGCTCCACCGATATCAAGGAGTTACTCGCATGATGAAAGGAATTGTGTTGGCTGGAGGGTCGGGCACGCGCCTGCACCCGATCACGCTAGGCGTTTCCAAACAGCTGTTGCCGATCTACGACAAGCCGATGATCTACTACCCGATCTCGGTGTTGATGCTGGCTGGCATCAAGGAAATCCTGGTGATTTCCACCCCGCAGGATCTGCCGCAGTACCGCAACCTGCTGGGTGACGGCAGTCAGTTCGGCGTCCATTTCAGCTACGCCGAACAGCCTACGCCGGATGGCCTGGCCCAGGCGTTTCTGATTGGTGAGGAATTCATCGGCGACGACCCGGTGTGCCTGATCCTCGGTGACAACATCTTCCACGGTCAGCACTTCGGTGGCCAGTTGCAAAGAGCGGCGCAGCAAACCAGCGGCGCGACGGTATTCGGCTATTGGGTCAAGGACCCGGAGCGCTTTGGCGTGATCGACTTCGACGCAGAAGGCCGCGCCATCTCGATCGAAGAAAAACCGCTCAAGCCAAAGTCCAGCTATGCGGTCACCGGGCTGTATTTCTACGATAACGACGTTATCCGCATTGCCAAGGCCGTCAAACCGTCACCGCGCGGCGAGCTGGAAATCACCGATGTGAACAACGCCTATCTGCAACGCGGCAAACTTCAGGTCGAGCGCTTTACCCGCGGTTTCGCCTGGCTCGACACCGGCACTCACGACAGCCTGCTTGAAGCGTCGCAATACGTGCAAACCATCGAGCACCGCCAGGGACTGAAAGTGGCCTGTCTCGAAGAAATTGCCTACATGAATGGCTGGATCGATCGCGAGCACTTGCTTGAGCGAGCGAAGTATTTCGGCAAGACCGGTTATGGCCAGTATCTCTATACGATTGCCGGAGAAGCGTAATGAAAGTCACCCCCACCCAGTTACCAGGTGTGCTGATTATCGAGCCGAAGGTCTTTGGTGACGAACGTGGGTTTTTCTATGAAAGCTTCAATGTCCGTGAGTTTGAAAACGCCACCGGCCTCAAGAAAGCGTTCGTTCAAGACAACCACTCGCGTTCGCGAAAAGGCGTGCTGCGTGGCATGCACTATCAGGTGCAACACACCCAGGGCAAGCTGGTTCGGGTGACTGCGGGGGAAGTACTCGATGTGGCCCTTGATGTCCGCCGCAGTTCGCCAAACTTCGGACGCTGGGCCAGTGTGCGTTTGTCCGCACAGAACAATCGTCAGTTGTGGATACCGGAAGGCTTCGCCCATGGCTTCCTGGTACTCAGTGAGTACGCCGAGTTTCTCTACAAAACCACCGACTATTACGACCCGGCGTCAGATCGCTGCATTCGCTGGGACGATCCGACACTGGCCATCGACTGGGAACTGGAAGAAGCGCCTCAACTGTCAGAAAAGGACCAACACGGTAAAAGCTGGCAGGAATCTGAACTGCTTCCATGAAAATCCCTTTGCGAATTCTCATCATTGGCCAGCACGGCCAGGTCGCACGCGAACTGCAGCGTCGCTTGAGCGCGGCTGATGAACTCATGGTGCTGGGGCGCGATCAACTCGATCTGGCTCAACCGGAGCAGATTCGTCAGCAGGTCCGGCGCGTTCGTCCCGACCTGATCATCAACGCCGCCGCTCACACGGCGGTCGATCGGGCAGAAAGCGAACCTGAGCTGGCGTTCGCCATCAACGCGACGGGCCCGGGAATTCTGGCCGAAGAAGCACTGGCGCTGGGCATCCCGCTGATTCACTACTCCACCGATTATGTGTTCGACGGCAGCAAGGGCGAGCCTTACAACGAAGCCGACGCGCCCAAGCCGCTGGGGGTCTACGGCCAGAGCAAACTGGCTGGCGAACAAGCCATCACGGCGGTGGGGGGCATGCATCTGATTCTGCGGACCAGTTGGGTCTACTCGGCCAGTGGCAGCAATTTCCTGCTGACGATGCAGCGTCTGCTGCAAGAAAAACCCGAGTTGCGCATCGTTGCCGATCAGATCGGCGCGCCCACCTGGGCCGGCACGATCGCCAACAGCACCCTCGCGCTGATCGAGCGCTGGCAGGCCGGTGAGCGGGGCGCCTGGGGCACTTATCACCTGACCGCTCAAGGTGAAACCTCATGGTTCGGTTTCGCCCAGGCCATCGGAGAAGCGCTGCGCAAACAGGGCAAGCCTTGCGCACACCTGTTGCCCATCCCTTCCAGCGAATACCCGACGCCTGCCGCCCGACCGTTGAACTCGCGCCTCGATTGCAGTCGGCTGCTCCGCGAATGGGGCGTCAGTCAGCCAGACTGGCAAACCGCGCTGCGCGAGTGTCTTGCCGGGCAAGCCTAGGCATAATGCGCCTGTACCCTCAGGCGCCTGATGCTCATGACTCCGACCCTCCCCCGCAGACCCCGTTGGCGTAGCCTCGCCCTGCTGGCGCTGTGCCTGGCGCCGTTGCTGTGGCCGCTGGAGCATCTGGCCGAGCGTTATTACCGCAGCGAACTGGCCGGGCAGAACCGGCAGACCCTCGACTTGTACGTCGCCAACCTGCTGGGCACCCTGCACCGTTATGAAGTGCTGCCGCAGATCCTCGGCGACCTGCCGGCCCTGCGCGCCACGCTCGGGGCCCCCGACGACGGTGTGACCCAAGGCAATGCCAACCGCCTGCTGAAGAACATCAGCGCGCAGACCGGTGCCGAAGTCATGTACCTGATGGACACCACCGGCAAGACCCTTGCGGCGTCCAACTGGGACAAACATGACAGCTTCGTCGGCCGGAATTTTTCGTTTCGCCCCTACTTCAGCGAAGCCATGGCCGGGCGTCTCGGGCGGTTTTTCGGGCTGGGCACCACCTCGGCCAAACGCGGTTACTTCTTTGCGGCGGCCGTGCGCGACGGCGAAAAAATCCTCGGCGTGCTGGTGGTCAAGGTCGACCTGGACCACACCGAAAGCCTTTGGGGTAAAACCCCGGAACAACTGCTGGTCACCGACCACAACGGCGTGGTCATCCTCACCTCGCGGCCAGAGTGGCGATTCCGCGCGACCCGGCCACTGGGCGAGGGCGAGCGCGAGGCAATCACCGCGATTCAACCCTATCCAACCCGCGACCCGAAACCGTTGAATCTCAATCCTGACGCCTGGCTGACCCAGACCCGGCAGATCGACGAAACCGGCTGGAGCGTCAGCATTCTTGCACCGCGCACTTTGATTGATCGCCCGGTGCGCACGGTGGTCGCCATCGGCGGCGCGACGCTGCTGGTGTTGATGCTGCTGCTCGGCCTGATGATGCAACGGCGCCGTCACTACCTTGAACGGATCGCCTTCGAAGCCAAGGCCCGGCGCGAACTGGAAGGCCGGGTCGCTGAACGAACCAGCGACCTTGAAGGCCTGAACCGCCGACTGAAACAGGAAGTGCTGGAGCGCGAACACGCCCAGCAGGAACTGGTACGCGCCCAGGATGACCTGGTGCAGGCCGGCAAGTTGTCGGCGCTCGGGACCATGTCGGCAAGCATCAGCCATGAACTGAATCAACCGCTGGCCGCCATCCGCAGCTACGCGGAAAACGCCGAAGTGCTGCTCGATCATCAGCGCACCGACGATGCGCGCGGCAACCTCAAACTGATCAGCGAACTGACCGGGCGCATGGCCTCGATCATCGCGCACCTGCGCGCCTTTGCACGACGTGATCGCCACGCGCCGGAAAGCGTCGCGTTGCAACCGGCGCTCGACGACGCGCTGGCGCTGTTGGCCAAGCGTCGGCGGAGCATGGAAGTCGAGCTGATCCGCGATTTGCCCGCCGCCACGCTGTGGGTCGAGGCCGGGGAAACCCGTCTGCGCCAGGTGCTCGGCAACCTGCTGGCCAACGCACTGGATGCGCTGACGGAAAAAGGCCCGCCGCGTAAACTCTGGTTGAGTGCCCAATCCACCGCCGACGGCGTCAATCTGTACATTCGCGACAACGGCCCCGGCTTTTGCATGGAGGCCCTTGGCCGCGCCAGCGAGCCCTTCTACACCACCAAGACCCGCACGCAGGGGCTCGGTCTGGGGCTGGCGATTTGCGAAACCCTGATGCGCGCCTTCGGCGGTGAACTGTCGTTCGCCAACCACAAGGAAGGCGGCGCCCTGATTACCCTGAAACTGCGCGCAGGCGCACCGGGCGTGAGCCTGCAACCGTCCGAGGACCGAAGTGCATGACCATCGACAACCGCATCCAGGTCGTGCTGATCGACGATGATCCCCATCTGCGCCAGGCCCTGAGCCAGACGCTGGATCTGGCCGGCCTGAAAATCCTGCCGCTCGCCGAAGCCAAGGGCCTGGCCGGGCAACTGGAGCGCGACTGGCCGGGCGTGGTGGTCAGCGATATCCGCATGCCCGGCATGGACGGTCTCGAACTGCTGACTGAACTGCACGCCCAGGACCCGGAACTGCCGGTGCTGCTGATCACCGGTCACGGCGATGTGCCGCTGGCGGTGCAAGCCATGCGCGCTGGCGCTTACGACTTTCTGGAAAAACCCTTCGCCAGCGACGCCTTGCTCGACAGCGTGCGCCGCGCGTTGGCCCTGCGTCGACTGGTGCTGGACAACCGCAGCTTGCGTCTGGCCCTCAGCGACCGCAATGAACTGAGCACAAGGCTGGTCGGGCAATCGGCGCCAATGCTGCGTCTGCGCGAGCAGATCGGCGCACTGGCGGCGACCAAGGCCGATGTACTGATCCTCGGCGAAACCGGCGCCGGCAAAGAAGTCGTGGCGCGGGCGCTGCACGATTTATCGAACCGGCGTAACGGCCCGTTCGTGGCGATCAACGCCGGGGCTCTGGCCGAATCCGTGGTGGAAAGCGAGTTGTTCGGTCACGAGCCGGGCGCGTTTACCGGTGCGCAGAAGCGCCGTATCGGCAAGTTCGAATTCGCCAGCGGCGGCACGGTTTTCCTCGATGAAATCGAAAGCATGAGCCTGGACGTGCAGGTGAAATTGCTGCGCTTGCTGCAAGAACGTGTAGTCGAGCGTCTGGGCGGCAATCAGTTGATCCCACTGGACATCCGCATCATCGCCGCGACCAAGGAAGACCTGCGCCAGGCTGCCGATCAGGGCCGCTTCCGCGCCGACTTGTATTACCGCCTGAACGTCGCCCCGCTGCGCATTCCGCCGCTGCGCGAACGCGGTGAAGATGCGCTGATGCTGTTCCAGCACTTTGCCGATGAGGCCAGTGCTCGCCATGGCTTGCCGCCCCACGAACTGCAACCGGGGCAACGGGCGCTGCTGCTGCGTCACACCTGGCCGGGCAACGTGCGGGAATTGCAAAACGCCGCCGAGCGTTTTGCCCTGGGCCTGGAACTGGCGCTGGACAACAGTGCGCCGGATGGCACGGCGGGCACAACGGTTGAAGCGGTCAGCGGTGGCTTGAGCGAGCAGGTGGAAAACTTCGAGAAAACGCTGATTGCCGCCGAACTGGCGCGCTCTCACAGCTCGGTGCGCAGCCTCGCCGAAGCCCTCGGCATTCCGCGCAAAACCTTGCACGACAAACTGCGCAAGCACGGCCTCAACTTCGCCGACAGCGGCGCCAGTAGCCACACCGACGAACTCGATTGAATCCGTCATCACTTCAAACAAGGGGCCCTGCATGAACCGCGACAGTCGTCACCTGGAATCAGTCCTCCATCGCGACATTCCCCTGACGCAAGCCATGGGCATCAAAGTGCTCGACTGGCACGACCAGCAACTGCGCCTGCACTTGCCGCTGGAAGCCAACGTCAATCACAAGAGCACCATGTTCGGCGGCAGCCTGTACTGCGGCGCGGTACTGGCGGGTTGGGGCTGGCTGCATTTGCGTTTGCGCGAAGAAGGCATTGAAGACGGGCACATCGTGATTCACGAAGGGCAAATCAGCTATCCACTGCCGGTGACCATGGACGCGACCGCGATTTGCCAGGCGCCGAGTGCGGCGGTATGGAAGAAGTTTTTGGCGATGTATCAGCGCTATGGAAGAGCGCGGTTGACGCTGCATTCGCGGATTGTGAATGCCGATAGCGATGATGACGCCGTGAGGTTTACCGGGCAGTACGTCCTGCATCGGTAAATCTCAGCGGCTGATCGTTCCCACACTCTGCGTGGGACGATCTCATCTTTGTAGGAGCCGGCTTGCTGGCGATCCAATCAACGCGGTGTATCTGTTCCACCGCATCGCCTGGATCGCCAGCAAGCCGGCTCCTACAAGGTGGCGAGCTTCAGAAGTTTTTCGCGCCAGGCGGCTTTCGCTGGCAGCGCCAGGAAAAACGCGTTCCGCAAAGACTCCCGCGCCGGATAGCTGAACGGCACGCCACTCAACTCCAGCACTTCACCGCCCGCCCCTTCCAGCACACCCTGGGCCGCCGCCGTATCCCACTGAGAAGTCGGCGCCAGACGCGGGTAACAATCCGCCGCCCCTTCCGCCAACAAACAAAACTTCAGCGAACTGCCGATGTTGGCCAGTTGCAGCTCACCCAGGCTGTCGCTCAATCCGGCGAGCAAGCGCTCTTGCTCAGGGCTCGAATGCCGACGGCTGGCGACGACCGTGAAGGCCTCGCCCGGGGCGGGCACGGTGCGAACCTGAATCGGCAGCGGCTCGGCGTCCTTATCACCACGCCAAGCGCCCAGACCGGCACCACCGACGTAGAAGCGTCCATTGGTCGGCATCGACACCACGCCAAACACCACTCGCCCCTGCTCGATCAACGCGATGTTGACGGTGAATTCTTCGCTGCCGGAGATGAACTCCTTGGTGCCGTCCAACGGATCGACCAGCCACCAGCGCTGCCAGCCGGCGCGCACGCTCTGCGGGATGTTGGCATCTTCTTCGGACAACACCGGGATGCTCGGGTCCAGCGCGGTCAGCCCGGCCAGAATCAGATGATGAGCGGCCAGGTCGGCAGCGGTGACCGGTGAATCGTCGGCCTTGGCGGTCACGGTCGTGCCGGTGCGCCAGAACGGCAGGATCGCATCGCCAGCCTTCAATGCCAGTTCAATCACCGGCGCCATCAATGGATGAGGAAAAATCATGGCAGGAACACTCCGCGCTGAGTCAGCAAATCTCGGGTCAGGTACAGCGCCGCCAAGGCACGGCCCTCGGTGAATTTCGGGTTCTGGGCCAGGGCCGACAGCTCTCGCAGGTTGATCTTGTCCACGCGCATCGGTTCAGGCTCGTCGCCTTCAAGCCGTTCTTCGTACAGATCGGTGGCCAGCACCACCTGAATTTTCTGGCTCATGTAGCCCGGCGACAAGGACAGCTCGGTGAGGTGTTCCAGTTGTCGCGCGCCATACCCGGCTTCTTCCTTGAGTTCACGCTCGGCCGCCGCCAGCACGTCTTCACCCGGCTCGATCAAGCCTTTGGGCAGCGACATCTCGTATTCATCGGTGCCGCCGCAATATTCCTCGACCAGTACCGCGTGATCTGCGTCGAGCATCGCCACGATCATCACCGCGCCATACCCGGCGCCTTTGCCGACCAGCCGCTCATAGGTGCGCTCCACGCCATTGGAAAAGCGCAACTTCAGCTCTTCGACGCAGAACAAGCGGCTGGTGGCGACAATCTCGCGGGCGAGGATGGTGGGTTTCTGGCGCATGAAAAGCTCCTTGGCGTGAACGCGTTACTATACCCGGCCTATCCTGATTGTTGACCTCGGATATCTCTTTTACCGCTGGAGAAGTTTTTTATGTCCCTGCTGCCCTGGCGAGACATCGACACCGTTCTGCTCGATATGGACGGCACGCTGCTGGACCTGCACTTCGACAACCATTTCTGGCTGGAACACTTGCCCCAGCGTTACGCCGAATTGCACGGGGTGAGCCGGGCCATGGCCGAGATGGAATTGCAGCCGCTGTTTGAACGCCATGCCGGCCAGTTGCAGTGGTATTGCCTGGATTTCTGGAGCGCCGAACTGAAGCTGCCGGTGCGCGAGCTGAAACTTGAAACCGCACACCTGATCGCGTTGCGCCCGGACGCGGATACGTTCCTTGCGGCGATCAAGCAGGCCGGCAAGCGGGTGGTGATGATCACCAATGCACATCGGGATTCGCTGTCACTGAAACTGGAACGAATTGAACTGGCGCCGTATTTCGAGCGGTTGATCAGCTCGCATGATTACGGTTTTCCCAAAGAGAATCCGCAGTTCTGGCAGGCATTGCAGACGGATATCGGGTTTGATCCGGCGCGCAGTCTGTTTATCGACGATACGTTGTCGATCCTGCGCAGTGCGCGGGATTTTGGGGTCGCGCATTTGTTGGCGGTGAAGGAGCCGGACAGCCGCAAGGGGCCGAAGGACACGGCGGAGTTTGCGGCGGTGGTTGATTATCGGGAGTTGATTGCGGGGCTTTAGACCGAGTCGCCTGCATCGCCAGCAAGCCGGCTCCTACAGGATTGAGTCGTACACACTATTTGTGAACGACACAAAACCTGTAGGAGCGAGGCTTGCCCGCGAAGGCCATAACGCGGTCTTGCGCCCTACTCAGGAATCCGCAACGACTGCCCCGGATAAATCTTGTTCACATCCTTGAGCATCGGCTTGTTGGCCTCAAAGATTTTTTGATACTTGTTGGCATCGCCATACACGCGCAATGAAATCGCGCTAAGGGTGTCGCCCTTCACAACCGTGACAAATTTCGCGGCGACGACCACAGGCCCGGTCACCGTAATCTGATCATCCACGCTGCCGACACCGGCGATATTGCCCACGGCCAGCAGGATTTTTTCTTTCTCTTCCTGGGTCGCCACCTCACCGGTCACCGTGACTTTGTCGCCATCGACCGTCGCCTGCACATTCGGATTGCCCAGGCCGACCTTGCTGATGTGTTCCTTCAACTGCTCGCTGGCATTGGCGTTACCCGGCGTCAGCAAATCGATAAGCTTTTCGCCTGCTTCCTTCACAAAGCTAAAAATACTCATGGTGCACTCTCCTTGGTTTTTGGTTCCAGACGCAAAAGCCTAGACCAAGGTTGCAACACCCGGTTCCTACCCGACCAATGACGCCGCTTGCCCCCAGGCGCTAGAATCCCGGCCTACCCGCGCCCTGGAGCGAAGATGGACATCAAGCAGCTGAAATTCCTCATCGCCCTCGACGAAACCCGGCATTTCGGTCAGGCCGCTGCACGTTGTCACGTCACTCAGCCGACCCTGTCCATGCGCTTGCGCAGCCTTGAGGAAGAACTCGAGTTACCGTTGGTCAACCGTGGCCAGCGCTTCGAAGGCTTCACCGCGCCGGGCGAGCGGGTGCTGGCGTGGGCGCGCACGGTGCTCGCGGCCTAC
Organism: Pseudomonas sp. IT-P44; assembly: GCF_949768225.1. NCBI lineage: Bacteria > Pseudomonadati > Pseudomonadota > Gammaproteobacteria > Pseudomonadales > Pseudomonadaceae > Pseudomonas > Pseudomonas sp. IT-P44. The sequence goes on from NZ_CATKQM010000010.1 coordinate 53,734, forward strand.
GACGGCTTGCAGGCCGAAGCCGCCGCCTGTCGCGGTAACCTGGTCGGTACGCTGCGTCTGGGCGTGGTGCCGTTGTCGAGTTTCGACCCGCTGCCGCTGCTGCAACGCTTGCACGGCGAACACCCAAACCTGCGCTTCGAACTCTCGGCGCTGAGCTCCGAACAGATCCTCGAACAACTGGCGAACAATCGCCTGGATCTTGGCGTGTCGTACCTGGAGCGTCTGGACGCCGAACGTTTCGATTCCCTGGCGTTCAGCGAAACCCGCATGGGCCTGCTCTACGACCAGCGCTTCTTCACGTTCGGCGAGGCGCCGCTGAGCTGGGAGTCGCTGATCGAACTGCCACTGGGCATGCTCACCAGCGGCATGCATTTCCGCCAGTCCATCGACCACAATTTCCACAGCCGCGGCCTTACTCCGCAGCCGTTGTTGCAAACCGATGCCGTGCATCAACTGTTACAAGCTGTTCATGGCGGGTTGTGTTGCGCCGTGATGCCGCTCGAAGGCGGCCTGGAAAACCTGACTGACCATCTGCGCCTGCAACCGATCGAAAACGCCCAGACCCTCGGCCGGCTGGGGCTGATCATGCGGCGCAGCGCACCGCGCTCGGCGTTGGCGGAGGCCTGTTTCGCGATCTATCAACAATCAATGACAAGCTCTTGATCGACGCCATCTATCGGCAGATCAGTAATAGCGATTAGACGCGACAACTTGTCGCGCATAGGCTTAAAGCTGACTAAACCGTCGGTGATGCCCCCATGAACGCCAAGCGTCCTGTTTGCGCGGCGCCAGCCCTCGAAGCGCCCGCGCCCGCCGCCAGCCAAACGTACAGTTACAGCGATTTTCAATACACCGAATCGGCCAGCACCGCGCTCGCCGAGGAAGTTGCGTTGGCGATTGCCTATAACGGTATCAGTCAGGCAGTGATGCTGGTGACGCCGACGGACCTGGAAGACTTCATCGTCGGTTTCAGCCTCGGCAGCGGCATCATCGAAGACGCCTCCGACATTTATGACCTGCAACTGAGCGGTTCGGGGTCGGCGCAGTACGCGCAAGTGACCATCGCCAACCGCGCCTTCTGGAACCTCAAGCAACAGCGTCGGCAACTGGCCGGCACCAGCGGTTGCGGGCTCTGCGGCGTGGAAGCGGTCGAGCAGGCCTTGCCGGACCTCAAAGTGTTGCCCGGTGCGCCATTGCCGCCCGCCGAATGGCTCGACGGTTTGCGCCAGCGTATCGGCGCGTTCCAGCCACTCGGCCAGCATTGCGGCGCGGTGCATGCGGCGGTGTTCATGAACGCTCATGGCGAATTGCTGCTGGGCCGCGAGGACATTGGCCGGCACAACGCGCTCGACAAGCTGATTGGCGGGCTGATCCGGCAAAAGATCCCGACCACTGGCGGCCTGGCGATTGTCACCAGTCGTTGCAGCCTCGAATTGATCCAGAAAGTACTGCGCGCAGGCATCCAGACCCTGGTCAGCCTGTCGTCGCCCACGGGCCTTGCCGTGCAATGGGCCCGTCGTCACAACCTGAACCTTATCCATCTGCCACAGAAGAATGCGCCGCGGGTCTACAGCCCGGCTTTGGAGAATCAAGCGTGAGTCAACACCGTCAAGCCGACCAGAAACCCGTCCCCCGCTACAAGCCCTACAAGGGCCCAGCCGGTGGCTGGGGCGCACTGATCAGCGTCGCCCAGGCCTGGTTGACCAGCGACAACGCGCTGAAAAACCTGCGCATCATGCTCAAGACCAACCAGAACGGCGGCTTCGACTGCCCGGGTTGCGCCTGGGGCGATTCGCCGGAAAAGGGCATGGTGATGTTCTGCGAGAACGGCGCCAAAGCGGTGAACTGGGAAGCGACCAAACGGGCCGTTAACCCGGCATTCTTCGCCAAACACAGCGTCACCTCGCTGCTGGAGCAAAGCGATTACTGGCTTGAATATCAGGGGCGCCTGACCGAGCCGATGCGCTACAACGCCGAAACCGATCGCTACCAACCGATCAGCTGGGATGAGGCCTTCACCCTGATCGCCAAACATCTGCGCGGTTTGTCGAGCCCGGACCAAGCCGAGTTCTACACCTCGGGACGTGCCAGCAACGAAGCGGCTTTCCTCTATCAATTGTTCGTGCGCGCCTACGGCACCAATAATTTCCCCGACTGTTCGAACATGTGCCACGAGGCCAGCGGTGTCGCGTTGGCGCAGAGCGTTGGCGTCGGTAAAGGCACCGTGACCTTCGACGACTTCGAACACGCCGATGCGATTTTCGTCTGGGGCCAGAACCCCGGCACCAACCACCCACGGATGCTCGAGCCGCTGCGTGAAGCCGTGAAACGTGGCGCGCAAGTGGTGTGCATCAACCCGCTCAAAGAACGCGGCCTGGAACGTTTCCAGCACCCGCAACACCCGATCGAAATGCTCACCAACGGCGACAAACCGACCAACACCGCCTATTTCCGTCCGGCCTTGGGCGGCGACATGGCGGTACTGCGCGGCATGGCGAAATTCCTGCTGCAATGGGAGCGCGACGCGCAGAAAGCCGGTGAGCCTGCCGTGTTCGACCACGACTTCCTCAATGAACACAGTGTCAACGTGCTGGAGTACCTGGGTACCGTCGACGATACGCCGTGGGAGCAGATCGTCGAGCAGTCCGGCCTGACCCTCGTGGAAATCGAGCAAGCGGCGCGCATGTATGCCAAAGGCAAGAACGTGATCATGTGCTGGGCGATGGGTATCACCCAACATCGCCATTCGGTCGCGACCATCCAGGAAATCGCCAACCTGATGCTGCTGCGCGGCAACATTGGCCGCCCCGGTGCCGGCCTGTGCCCGGTGCGTGGCCACAGTAACGTGCAGGGCGACCGCACGATGGGCATCAACGAGCGTCCGCCGGTGGCGTTCCTCGACTCCCTGGAACGTCGCTTCCAGTTCAAGGTGCCGCGCGAAAACGGTCATAACGTGGTCGAGGCGATTCATGCCATGGCCGAAGGTCGTGCAAAAGTGTTCATCGCTCTGGGCGGTAACTTCGCCCAGGCCACTCCGGACAGCACGCGCACCTTCCAGGCTCTGAGCAACTGCGACCTGACCGTACAGATCAGCACCAAGCTCAACCGCAGCCATTTGGCTCACGGCAAGGAAGCACTGATCCTGCCGTGCCTGGGCCGCACCGACATCGATATCCAGACCGAAGGCCCGCAAGCGGTGACCGTGGAAGATTCGTTCAGCATGGTCCACGCCTCCAACGGCCAGTTGCAGGCGTTGTCGAACCAGATGCGCTCCGAGCCTGCGATCATCGCCGGTATCGCCGCCGCGACCCTGGGCAGCAAACCGGTGGACTGGAACTGGCTGGTGGCCGATTACTCGCGCATCCGTGACCTGATTGCCGATACGATTCCGGGCTTCAAGGACTTCAACGAGAAGATCAAGAATCCGGGCGGCTTCTACCTCGGCAACAGTGCCGGTTCCCGTCGCTGGAACACCGCGTCGGGCCGGGCGAATTTCCGTGCGAACGTCCTGCCCAAGGACCTGGTGCACGAGCGCACGCGCTCCACAGGCGTGTTGCCGGACCTGATCATGCAGTCGATGCGTTCCCACGATCAGTACAACACCACCATTTATGGCCTCGACGACCGTTATCGCGGCGTGAAAGGTCAGCGTGATGTGTTGTTTGTGAACGAGGCGGATATTATTCGACTGGGGTTCAAACCGGGGCAGAAGGCTGACATCGTTTCGATCTGGGATGATGGCCGTGAGCGTCGGGTGAAAGGCTTCACACTGCTGGCGTTTGATATTCCTGCGGGGCAAGCGGCGGCGTACTACCCGGAAGTGAATCCGCTGGTGCCGCTGGAGAGCACTGGGGATGGCAGCCATACGCCGACGTCGAAGTTTGTGGCGATCCGGTTGGAAGCGGCGAGTGAGATCGGGTTGATTTTGGCGAAGTCTGCTTAACTCGGCAGCAGGTCTGGCCTCTTCGCGGGCAAGCCTCGCTCCTACAGATCAGTAGTGATCTCACGGTCACGGCAAAACCTGTAGGAGCGAGGCTTGCCCGCGAAGGCATCCGACACGACTACACCTGTATCCGCACCGCCCGATTACTTTCCAATCGCCCACAAAAAAGGCCGTTTTTTCACAAAAACGGCCATTCCGAAGTAGCTAAAGACCGGCGAAAAACACTTAAGTTCCAGCTAAAAAACAGTAACTTATAGAAATGTGCTGAAGTCGTGTTACTCGTCGGATTTCGATTGTCAGCCTTACGACACAGCCTCAGGATCGCGCCGTCATCCCCTTGAGGTTCCTCAAATGAAGTTCTCCTCGATTCTCTTGTTGTCCCTTGGCCTGGTCAGTGGCTTCGCTTCTGCCGGAGGCACCACCGAAGCAGGTGTGGGCGGCGCATTGGGCGGGGTTTTGGGCTCGGTCGTCGGTCAATCGCTAGGCGGCAACACAGGTTCAACCATTGGCGCGGCCCTGGGCGGCGCGGGTGGTAGCGCAGTCGGCGCAGACAAACGCAGCCGTGGCGAAGCGGCCATTGGCGGTGCGTTGGGCGCAGCAGGCGGTAACGTGGTCGGCCGCAGCATGGGCGGCACCACCGGCAGCCTGATCGGCTCCGCAGCAGGCGGCGGCGCCGGTGGCGCGCTGGGTAACTACATGGGCAACAAAAGCGATGATGATGACGATGATCGTCGTTCCTATCGCGGTCATGGTGATCGTCGCTATTACCGGGATGACCATCCGGGTCGCGGCCATGCTTATGGCCACCGCAAGCACAAACATCGCTATCACGACTGAGGCTTGAATCGCCTCGTTTACCGGTAGATCAAAAAAATCGCAGCCCAAGGGCTGCGATTTTTTTTGCCCCTCAAACCACCAATCGCTCCAGCGCACCGCGCAACCCGGCAGGAATCGCCACGGGCTGATTCGACACCCGATCCACAAACACATGCACGAAACGCCCCGCGGCGCAGGCTTCGTCTTCACCGGCCTTGAACACCGCCAATTCGTATTGCACCGAGCTGTTGCCCAACTTACCCACGCGCAAACCGATCTCGATCCGGTCGGGGAAAGCGATTGAAGCAAAATAATCGCAAGCCGAACTCACCACAAAACCCACGACTTCGCCGTCATGAATATCCAGGCCGCCGACTTCGATCAGGTAGGTGTTCACCGCCGTGTCGAAGAAGCTGTAGTAGGTGACGTTGTTGACGTGACCGTAGGCATCGTTGTCGTGCCAGCGCGTGGTGATGGGCTGGAAGTGCGGGTAGTCGGTGCGTTGGGGCATGGGGTTGGACATCAATGGTGGTTCCTTGAGCTGGATGGCCAGTCTAAGGTTAAAACCGCGTAATCGTTCTTCGCGAGCAAGCCCGCTCCCACATTTGATCTTCACGCACATAGAATTTGTACACGACGCAAATCCAGTGTGGGAGCGGGCTTGCTCGCGATGAGGCCATCAGAGGCACTATTTCAATCAACGGTCGGAAAACCCCTTGCCCACCGCCGCCAACTCCCCAATCAACCGCGCCGGCTGCCAGTGGTCACCCTGTTTGGTTTCCAGCTGCAGTAGCCGCTGATGAATATCCGTCAACCCCTGCTGATCCGCCCAGGCCATCGGCCCGCCCTTGTCCGCCGGAAAACCATAACCGTTGAGGTACACCAGATCGATGTCATGCGCCGACGCCGCAATCCCTTCCTGAAGAATCTTCGCCCCCTCGTTGACCAGTGCCAGCAAGCAGCGCTCCAGAATCTCCTCAGGCCCGATCTCGCGACGCTGGAAACCCAATCCTTCGCTGACCTTCAGCACCAGCGCATCCACCTGCACATCGTGCTCAGCCTGGCGACTGCCCGCTTCGTAATGGTAATAACCGTTGCCACTCTTCTGCCCGAAACGGCCCAGTTCGCACAGACGGTTATCCACTTGAACCTGCGGCGCATCCTGCCCTTTGCCCGCCAGCTCCCGAGCCCGCCATTCGAGGTCGATACCAACCACGTCGTACATGCGGAACGGCCCCATGGCGAAACCGAACCCCTGCAACGCCGCATCCACCTGATAGGGATAAGCGCCTTCAAGCAGCATCTTGCGTGCTTCCAGCACGTAGGTTTTGAGCATGCGGTTGCCAATGAAGCCCTCGCAGTTGCCCGACACCACGCTGACCTTGCCCATGCGCTTGCCCAGGTCCAGCGCAGCTTCCAGCACCGCCGGTGAAGTCTGTGCGCCACGAACGATTTCCAGCAGTTTCATGATGTGCGCCGGGCTGAAGAAGTGCAGGCCCAGGACTTGTTTCGGGCGGCGGGTGGCGGCGGCAATGGCGTCGATATCCAGCGCCGACGTGTTGCTGGCCAATATGGCTTCGGGCTTGAGCAGGCCATCCAGCTCGCGGAAGATTCTCTGCTTGAGCTCGAGGTTTTCGTAAACCGCCTCGATCACCAGATCGACCTCGCGGATCGCTGCGTAATCGGCAGCCGCCGTGACCCGTGCAATGCGCGCATCCGCTTCAGCCTGATCAATCCGTCCCTGCCGCACGTTGTGCGCGTAGGTCTCAGCCACGGTGGCCAGTGCCTGCTCAAGCATCTGCGGATTGTTATCGACCCACTGCACCGGCACCCCGGCATTCGCCAGGCACATGACAATGCCACGGCCCATGGTACCCGCACCGATGACGGCAGCGCGCTGAATGTTGAACGGTGTCTGGCTCATGGTTGTTCTCTTATTGGCGATCCAAAGACAGACCCCACCATAGTCAGCCACCCGGCTTTTTTGAAATTTATTCCTGTGATGGGGGACATTCAGCGGATGGATGCACGTCCGCCAGACACTGACATCCCTGTAGGAGCGAGCGGTGCGACGATTCGACTTGCCCGCGAAGGCGTCCCCGAGGTCACCGCAATGGCTGATGGCCTAATCGCCAGCAAGCCGGCTCCTACAGGGGTACGGTTCAGCCTGAGAGGTGTTGCTCAACCCAAGTCCGTACTTCGCCATACGGATACTCTTCCAGCGCCGCAAACCCCGGAATCGACCGAGCCTTGAGCTTGGTGAACAGCGGCACACTGATCCCGCACAGAAACCGTGTCACCCGCTCAGCGGGAGGAATGCTGCCGGTGTGCTGCTCGTGCCTGTGGATAAAACCACCACACAGGGCCTCGAAGTTTTTATCCACAAGCGTCGGCAACTCCGGCGGTGCGGGCAGCCGCGCCACGTGCCCGTGACACACCGAACAATGCCCGCACTGCTGCGGCGAGTTTTCGTCACCGAAGTATTCGGCCAGGCGATTACCCAGGCAGTGGTCAGTGGCGAACAGGTCCAGCATGGCGTGAATCCGCGCGATCTCGGTGCGTTCGTGCCGGGTGAAACAATCATGCAGTTCGGCACTCAGCGCCTGAATATCGAACTCCGTTTGCAGCAGGCTGTAGACCTCGGTCATCTGCTTGCTTTCCAGCTCGACCCAACCCTTTTCCTGGAAGTAATCCAACGCCTTGACCACCCGATTGCGCTCGGCTTGATGCTGCTCGTACAGCGCATCGAAGTTCACCGTCGCCCAGGTCCGCGCACGGTTGGAGGTCTGGATGATGGCCGCGACGAAATCCCTGCGCTCGCCCTCGAAGCGGGCGAGCAAGTCTTCCGGCTCCAGCAAATACTTGAAGCGATATTCAGCGTAATAGGCGTAACGCGGGGCGATGATCCCGCGCAGCTCCAATTGCACCAGCAAGGTCTTGAGCGGCAACTGGCGAATGTTGCTCTGATCGGCCAACGGCCCTAGCAGAAATTCCCAATGCCCCTCGGGCACGGCGGCTTGCAATTCGTCGAGCACATGACGAATGCCTTCCAGCTCCGGCGTGTCGCCGTAGACGAAATTTTCCAGCACGTTGAGGCTGTCGCGGTTGGCCAGTACCAGGCAGTCCGATGGCTGCCCGTCACGCCCGGCGCGACCGATTTCCTGGCTGTAGTTTTCGATGGATTTGGGCAGGTCGAAATGCACCACATTGCGGATGTCGCTCTTGTCGATGCCCATGCCGAAGGCGATGGTGGCGACGATGCAATTGGACTGGCCGCCCATGAAGCGTTTCTGAATGGCTTCGCGTTGTTCGTGGGGCAAGCCGGCGTGATAGGCCTCGGCCTGAATACCGTTGCGATTCAAGTGTTCGGCGATGTGTTCAGCGGTTTTCTGCAGCGTGACGTAGACGATGCTCGGCTGGTTGGGACGCTCGCTCATCCATTCGACCAAGCGTCGCCGTTTGTCCTGACCACGCACCGGTTCCACCAACAAGTTGAGGTTCGGCCGGTAGAAACCGGTGGTCACCACGTCATGCGGGGCAATGGCGAATTTCGCCTCCATGTCGGCGATCACTTTCGGGGTCGCGGTGGCGGTCAGCAACAGCGCTTGAGGAATGTTGAACTGGCGTTGGTAATCCGGAAGTTTGAGGTAGTCGGGGCGGAAGTTATGGCCCCACTCCGAGATGCAATGCGCCTCGTCCACCACCAGCAGCGAGATGGGCACTTGCTGCAAGAAATTGCGGAAGCGCTCGTTCTTCAGGCGCTCCACGGAAATCATCAGAATCTTCAATTCGCCGGACTTGGCGCGGGCCATCACGTCACCGGCGTCATCGCGGCTTTGAGCCGAATCGATACTGCCTGCCGAAATGCCATGGCGCTGCAGAAACGCCAATTGATCCTGCATCAACGCGAGCAGCGGCGAGACCACCAGCGTCAGGTGCGGCAGCAACACCGCCGACATCTGGTAACACAGGGACTTGCCTGAACCCGTAGGGAAAATCGCCGCCGCCGAGCGCCCGGCCATCACCGCGCTGACCACCGCCTCCTGGCCGGGTCGAAACTGTGGATAACCGAAAACCTGTTCCAGGGTGTTGTGCATAAGCTGTCACTCCGTTGACCGCTGCGAAGCCCAAAGCCTAGCCGGTGATCGCAGCGAGTCGAGAAAAGGTCGGGGGCAAAAACGATACGGGATGATACAGCGGATGGCGCAGGGGGATTGCTGGGTTTGAGGACTGTAGTGGCTGACAGATCGCTTTCGCGAGCAAGTCGAATCGTCGCACCGCCGCTCCCACAGTTGATCGTCAGTGAACCCGGATTTTGTGTACGACCCAAGTCCCCTGTGGGAGCGGGCTTGCTCCGGGCGGCGTTCCGACGAAGAGGCCAGCAAGATCACCACAAAAACACTGACGAGCTCAGGGCACCAACACCGCCACCCGCAGCTGTTCATTCAACATCTGCTCATGAAACACCTGGCTCTTGCTCGCCCACACCGCATGGGCCGGGCTGATTTCGCCGGTGAACGCCGCCGCCAACTGACGCAAATCAGCGACGCTTCGTACACGCGGGCAGAACGGTTCGCCGTCGCAGTTCTGACTGGCGTTGCGGTAGGTGGTCAGCAACCGATCCCACAACCCGTCACGCACTTGTCGCACAGACTTGAGCTTCAATGCCTGCACGCCCAGACGCTGTTTCAGCCCCTGTTCGTCCAGCGATTCGCTGGCCAGCAACGCCTTGCCGAACATCAACACCTCCGCACGGGACGCGGTGTCCATGTTCGCCTGCGTGGTGAGGGCATCCGGCCAACCGGTGCGGGCCATGTTGGCCAGCATCATCGAACTGCCAGCGTCGGCCGCGCCCGTCAAACGACAAACACCCGCCCACAACAACAAAACCGAGGCCATACGTAGCCACTGCATACCTAATTCCCTTTAAGTGCCTAACCAGGCATTTTCGAAATGCCCTACAGATTCTGGCGCGCACCATACAGAGGTTTACTGCGTCGCGCCTGATAAACACGTAGGAAATTTCACCAGTAGGGGTTTCGGTGAAAAAAACCTCGGGAATCACGTAGGGCCAATGCCCGAAGACCAGTAAATCCCCTACACATTCTGTCGATTGCGGCTGTATTGCCGCAGCCCGCCGTCCCCTTCATAGTTTTCGGCGCGGCTGAAACAGTGTGTCGGCCTGCTCGACTTCCCAAAGGACTGCCCCCGATGCAAGACCGCTACCGCCCCCTCAAAAGCAGCTACAGCGACACCCCGGTCCTGGTCATCGACACCGAGGCCGACCCACACGAAATCCTCGACGCCGCCCGCCAACGCATCCACGCCGCCAGCGACCTGCTCGAAACCCTGTATTGCCTGTGCTTCAAACAAGCAGATGCAAGCGACATCCCCAACATCGTCAACGCCCTCTACCTGCTGACCCAGGACGGCAACGAACTCCTCGACATCGCCCGCCAACGCCTCCCAAAGCTCACCGCCGGCTAATGCCCCCAGCCCCTCTGTAGGAGCGAGGCTTGCCCGCGAAGAACGATAACGCGGTGAACCTGACTAAAAACTTCAGCTGGAGATAACTCCGTAGGCAACGCCCTATCAAAGCTTCATCCCGGTCCTACAACACAAGACACCTTGTCGCCTATCGCCAACCGGTGGCTCGCACCTATAGTCGGACCGTCGCTGCCAATTCAGCGACTCAGGTTTGGTCACCTGAATTTGAGAGAAAACTTATGCATGCCCTTGTATGCTGCCGACTTCTTTTGTGTCGGCACGCTTTATGGCGGCTGTGTTTGGGACGCTTCTGCGTACCCGGGTTTTCTCTCCCTGGTTGACCAACCTGAACACAGTCCGCCACCCATCGTTTGGTCACGATAGTGGCGGGTCTTCAGCTACATAAAAGAGAAAATTCAAATGAATACCTGGAACCCGCTCACCGATCGCTACCGCCCACTCCAAACCAACCTCACCGATTCCCCACCCCTGATTATCGACACAGAAGCCAACCCGCAAGACATCCTCGAAGCCGCCCTCCAGCGCATCCGAGCCTCCAGTGAGTTGCTCCGAACCCTGCATTGCCAAACCTTCGAGCAAGGCGATCTAGAAGACATCCCCCACATCACCCACGCGCTCTACCTTCTGACCCAGGACGGCTGCGACCTGCTCAAAGTCGCCCAACAACGCATGATGGGCTGGAAAGCCCCTGCCTGACGTCGAGTGAACAGATCGTTCTCATGCTCTGCGTGAGAACGGTCAAACCGCGCTGAATGCCGCCATCGAACACCGGAGATAACCATGAGCAAATTGTTTGATGAGCTGATGGAAAGTGTGCAACAGACGAACGAGATCCTACGGGGCGAACGTCAGCCTTCCCGGGAGTACAACGTTGATGCACTGACGATGGTGATGAGTGAATTAACCTTTAATCAAAAACAAGCGCACTACGAAAAAGTCCGCCGCTCAAACTACCTGGCGAGCCTGCGTCTGGCAGGCTTCGACACCTCACCGGCAGATCTCACCAAGCCGCTTCTGACACGAGAAGAAGCACTCGCAAAATACCGACAAGACAAACTGCAACAGTTTGCTCCCGTTCTTCCCAGCGAGCCTGACGACCAATAAGATCCGCCCAAGCCGAATCGGACGTCCCCGCAATGAACCTCGCCCCCAACTTCCCCGACGATCACGCCATGCACCTGCTCATGCAGCTGCTGCACGAAGAACTTGGTCTGCCCGAACGCAAAACCATCAGCCTCACCACCTCGATCAACTTCGACCTAGGCTGCGACGGCGCTGACGCCCGGCATTTGATGGAGGCGCTGGAAGAACAGTTCGGGGTCGACTTCGTGGACTACGATGCCTATCGCTACTTTCAGCCGGAAGGGTTTGATGTGTTCTTGAAACGCAGAGCAAAGGGTCGCGGCGACAAGGTCCCGTTGACTATCGGAATGCTTTACCGCGCGATCAAAGCGCAACGCTGGGATACGCAGGAACTGGGAAACCAATAGAGCACATGCCGTGCCTGTAACGCCTCGCATATCTGCAATTATTCTGGCGATAGCACCTCAAAAGTGAAGGAATATTGGCTCCATGGCTAGAAAAACAGCGCCACTTCTTCCGCGTATTGCACGACTGCTTACCGACCTCGGTGAACGCCTCAAACTGGCTCGTTTGCGTAGACGGCTTACGGCTAAACAAGTGGCTGAGCGGGCCGGGATGTCAGTCATGACATTGCGCTCTCTCGAGTGTGGTGGTGCGGGAGTGACGATGGGTGCTTATCTGTCCGTGATGCATGTATTAGGTCTGGAGCAGGACTTGAACAAGGTCGGCTCTACTGATGACATGGGACGTCAACTGCAGGACGCTCAACTAACCCGCACCTCGAGTCCAAAGGCTAAAAAAACCGGGCGTAAACTGAATTTGAGCGCCACTAAAGCAAGCGAACCAACTGGCTCGAGGACAGAGTGCGTCATTAGAAAGCCGAGTCTGAGCACGAGCATCATTCAATCCTTTCCCATCAATACCCACTCGTTATCCGAGCTATTGGTGAGGAAAAAGAAGACCGAGCCCAACACATAACGAGCAAAATATTCGCATGAGCATGGTGCTAACGCTGCAGAACCGCTCGCCGACACCTACGACCCCTATCGCTACTTCCAGTCGGAAGCTCCTTTAGCATTCTCCCACCACACCAAAAACTGGTAAAAATGCCGCCACCCTCGCCCCCCGAATGGAAGCATTTAGTCCGGCGCTATTTTTTCCTAGTTATGCCCAACCAAAACTGAAAATTTTTCTTGTAGGCACGTTCAAATGGTTGATATCCAAGGTGCCCCCTTGAAATTTCGCTAAACCCCTGGACCTCTTATGGCGCGAGTGCATCCATCTTTTGCGACTAAAGTCCTAGCATAAAAATTAGCTCAATGCTGGCAACTTGCCTTTATGCAGTCTATTCTGCCAATTATCTTCATTCGAAAATCATGCGAGCAGCATGAGCGATTCACTAGCTATAACCAAGGAAGGAAATGATGTGGACATCCGCGACAGCTTGAAGCATAACCCGGTAATTTCAGGTCCATATACTGAAAATATAGGCCGCTTGAAACTACTGATAGTTAATATAAAAAATACCGATACAGCATTAACTATAGTCGCAACCTAAAGGCAAAAATATGTCATCGTCCAACCAAATGACAGCGAGCGACTCCGGTGGAGTTGGAGCAAAATCAGGCTTTTTATACCAAGATTACGCGGCAGCGCTTTATCTGCTAAAAATGCTCAGAGATAAAAGGCTAAAAGCAGTAAGATTCGAAGTAACAGATGATATAGACCTAGTCTATGATGAGTACATCGAATACGTACAAGTTAAAACTACCGATAAAGACTCTAAATGGACAATTACTGAATTCTACGAAACCACTCCACTAAAAAAAGGTAGTAGCAGAGGAACTCCAAAGCCACAGGATTCAATACTGCATAAATCTTTGGGGGGCGATAACACCCCTACAATTCCTGCGCGCTTTAGAATTCTTACTCCTAGAGCAGTCAATGCAGGCTTGATATATCTTACTATCCTTCCTCATAAAAGGGCAGATAAAGAAGGCCGAGAAAAACTAATAAACTCCTTCTCTAAAAAATTAGGCACTTTCACATCACCAAATGGAAACAATGCTGAATACTGGGTAGACAATGCGGTATGGGAAGTAATTCCTTCACTTCATGAAATCCAACTGGAAGCAGAAAGCGCTATTAACAAAGCATCTATTGACGAAGGAATTTATTTAAACCCCGAATCAGACGTAAGCAGCATTCTTAATGACATACTTTGTACAGTAACAAAGAAGAGTGCAATTTCAAGAAAAATAAATACAGCGACTGACAAATCGTATCTTCGTGAAGATTTTCTTGAATGGTTCCATAACGAAATAAATAATATCAATAATAAATCACACCTTCATAAAAAAATATATCGCACGGAAGATCTTTCACCGATACTGCTTGAACTTGTTAAATTAAACGATCTCCAAGAGACCAAAAAACTTGGCAACGGATATTACCAAGGCTACCAGCGGGGCAAATATCGATATAGTTATATTGCGGAAAAATTCAAGGTATGGCTCCCAGAAATATTATTAAGACCAAATGAGCTGGCGGACATAAATGGGCTGAATCTTGATGCGAAATTTGTATCACTTGCAAGTCGAATAGAGCAAAACTGCGAAAACATCGATAGTCTTGCAGGCCAACTTCTATTACATTCAATTATTCGCCATCAAACCAAGAGCCAGCCTATACCAGCAATATTGTATATCGACGGAACATCAGATCTGAAATTTTTTGAGAATGTCCACATCATAAGGCACCTTCATAAGCCAGATGAACTATGGATGGGATTTAGCTGCCTAGTCCCCGATACCGACATCACAAACTCAATAAAAAAATATGCGACGACTTAGATCTACTTTTGTCCGAAGGATTCGACAAAAGCCGAGAAAAGATTCTTGAAGTCAAGCAAGATAACTACATAATAAAGCACGACATCAATAAACTTTTAGATTCGAGTATTCCCTTTAGCGAAATTTCGGACCGATTCCGATTTTTAATTTTTCTAGGATATAACTCAGATCATTTAACCGAAGACGAAGAGCAAGACTACAAGAACAATATAACCCTTGAATCTAAGAAGCATTTTTCAACATTACTCTCGAGCATTGTAAAATTCGACCCCTACTTTGACCAGCTGAACATCAGTATTTATCTGTATCCATCACCATGTATCAACACAATGCTTAGCAGGATCAAGGACGAACTACTGGTAAACATACGATGAAAACTATAAGCGCACCTGAACTTTTCAACACCAAGGAATTATCCCCTTTTAATTATTTAAAAAAAGCGAATGCTTTCCTTTCCAACCCTGTTCAAGAAAAGTACGGTAGAGAACTTATAATTAGAGCCTTGGCCGAAAAAAGGCGATTCTCAAGTTGCGAGCAACTACTTCGCGACTTAGTAAGGAAATCAGGGCTATTTCCTTATCTTAACAGCGAGTTCTCCAAACACACACTCGAAGAAAACTTCATTCTTGATGTATATAAAACAAATATTGATACCGATTTTATCTTTCACGCTGCCCAGTTCAAAATTTATAACTTACTAACTCAAGGACACAACGTAGTTTTGAGTGCTCCGACTAGCATGGGAAAAAGTGCGATAGTCGACTCTCTCATTGCGAGTAAAAAATTCAATAAAATTGTCTTGGTAGTTCCAACAATTGCTTTAATTGACGAAACCAGGCGTCGAATAGCGAAACGTTTCGCAAAAACATACCAAATAATCCATCACAATACTCAAGAACAGCATAAAGAAAATTCGATATATATTCTTACTCAGGAACGAGTAAATGAGCGCACCGATATTGAGAATGTGGACATATTCATTATTGATGAGTTTTATAAGCTAGCGGTCAGAAATGATGATGAAGAGCGCGTTACTTCACTAAATATAGCACTTAGCAAACTCATCTCCAATTCAAAGCAATTTTACATGATTGGCCCAAATATAGACGAGATTCGAGGGCTTTCAAATATATCAAAAGGCTATTACTTTATCCCGTCGGAGTTTAACACTGTAGCGCTAAACGTCTTTGAGTATAATATCGCTCCAGACTCAACCGAAGAAAAAAATGCACAACTACTAAAAATCCTAAAAGAACACAATGGCCAAACCATTATCTATTGCAAGTCTCCGAAATCAGCTGGAAAAGTAGCGAAGGCGCTGTTAAAAATACTACCGAAAAGTGACACATCTACAGACTATTCTGATTGGGTGGATGAAAACTACGATCCTGACTGGGATTATGCTTCATCATTAAAACAAGGGATTGGAATTCACCACGGAGCTCTCCCGCGAGCTATTCAGCAGCGTACCGTCGATCTATTTAATACACAAAAACTAAAAATACTAATTTGTACCTCAACCATAATCGAGGGTGTAAATACAGTCGCGAAAAACGTTGTCATCTACGACAATCGTAATGGTAACAATAAAATCGACCGCTTTACTCATAACAATATAAAAGGTCGCGCAGGCCGGATGAATGTTCACTTCATTGGAAATGTATTTTGCTTGGAGCGTATTCCCAAGGAAGAAGTAGAAACTCGAGTAGTAGATATACCTTTGGGCCTTCAAGATACAAGCACACCTCTCAATCTGCTCGCAGGCGTTCAAAATGAGCATGTAACAGAAGACTCAAAAGAACGTCTAGATCAACATATGAACTCAAGCCTACTCAGCAGAGATTTCATAAAAAAACATTGTAATATAAACTCCTTAGATCTTGAAATAGCTTATAAAGCCATCAACTCGCTGAGTACAAACGAACTTAGAACAATGTGCTTCAAGCGAAACGTCGAACAAAAAGCAATGTACGTTATAATTGACATACTCTGCCTTCTTTATTCAAAGTCTTTGAGACACATCGGGCTTAGCACAGACAAACAAATGCTAAGCGGGTTACTTTATTCATATATATTGGCGGGTACGCATCAGAAATATATGCGTAAGCAATTGGAATGGATAAAGAAAAATCATCAAAGTCGAGAGTCTCGCTCGGAGGCAATAGATAAAGAGCTTAAAATTGTGAGAAGCTTATATGGGTATACCCTACCCAAGGTACTATTCCTAACTCAAGACTTAGTAAATCTTGTCGCAAAATCAAAAAAAATAAACGAAGAAGCTGATTATTCAGCAATTGCCTCTACGTTCGAAAATCGACACTTGCCTGCGAATTTTTCTGCCATTGAAGAAATGGGAGTTCCTATTCAAACACTTGAAAAATTAGTTACAGATAAACTTTCAAACTGCAGCTTAGATACTCTCGCCAGATTTATACGACTTCACTTCAGAAACAGCAAAAAACTTACAGACATTGAAAAAACTTTTATTAGAAATTCTCTAGTATAAAAAAGCCGCCCCAAAGGGCGGCTTTTTCATTACATCAAACCAACTCTTACAATTTCGGCCCAGCAGCCTTGATCGCGTCGCTCACTTCGAACTTCTTGAAGTTCTCAACGAACAACCCGGCCAGTGCTTTAGCCGCTTCATCGTAAGCAGCCTTGTCAGCCCAGGTGTTACGTGGGTTCAACAGGCCAGTTTCAACGCCCGGTACGGCCAGTGGCACGTCGAGGTTGATGGTGTCGAGGTGTTCGGTTTCAGCACCGATCAACGCGCCGCTCTGGATCGCTGCGATCACGCCGCGAGTAGTCGGGATGTTGAAGCGTTTGCCGACGCCGTAGCCGCCGCCGGTCCAGCCGGTGTTGACCAGGTAAACCTTGGAGCCGAAGCCGCGGATGCGCTTGATCAGCAGTTCTGCGTACTCGCCGGCCGGACGCGGGAAGAACGGTGCGCCGAAGCAGGTGGAGAAGGTCGACTTGATGCCGCTGCCGGAACCCATTTCGGTCGAGCCCACCAGTGCGGTGTAGCCGGACAGGAAGTGGTAGGCCGCTTGTTCTTCGCTGAGGATCGACACTGGTGGCAGTACGCCGGTCAGGTCGCAGGTCAGGAAGATCACAGCGTTTGGCTCGCCACCGAGGTTTTTCTCGGAACGCTTGGCAACGTGCTCCAGCGGGTAGGCGGCGCGGCTGTTCTGGGTCAGGCTGACATCGGCGTAGTCGGCGTGCTTGGCGTCGTCGATCACGACGTTTTCCAGGACTGCGCCGTGCTTGATGGCTTTCCAGATGACCGGCTCGTTCTTCTCGGACAGGTCGATGCACTTGGCATAGCAACCGCCTTCGATGTTGAAGACAACGCCTTCGCCCCAGCCGTGTTCGTCGTCACCGATCAGGTAACGGCTTTCGTCGGCCGACAGGGTGGTTTTACCGGTGCCGGACAGGCCGAAGAACAGGGTCACGTCGCCCGCTTCGCCGATGTTGGCGGCGCAGTGCATCGGCAGTACGTCAGCGGCCGGCAGCAGGAAGTTCTGCACCGAGAACATGGCTTTCTTCATTTCACCGGCGTAACGCATGCCGGCGATCAGCACTTTCTTCTGTGCGAAGTTGATGATCACGCAACCGTCGGAGTTGGTGCCGTCACGCTCTGGCACGCACTCGAAGTTGGCAACGTTGAGCACTTGCCACTCAGCACGACCCGCCGGGTTGTACTGGGCCGGGTTGATGAACAGGCAACGACCGAACAGGTTCTGCCAGGCAGTCTGGGTGGTCATCTTCACGGCCAGGTAGTGATCTTCGGCCGCGCCTACATGCACGTGGGAAACGAAATGATCTTGCGCGTTGTTGAAGGCCTCGACGCGAGCCCACAGGGCATCGAACTTGTCGGCCGGGAACTTGCGGTTGATCGGGCCCCAGGCGATAGCGGCCTGGGTGGTCGGCTCTTCAACGATGAAACGATCGACTGGCGAGCGACCGGTACGGTGACCGGTGCGAACAACCAGCGCGCCGGTATCGGCAAGCTCGCCTTCACCGCGATTCAGGGCTTCTTTAACCAGATCATCAACACTCAGATCGGTGTACACGGCGTTATTGGCTTGCGTCATGAGGTTCCCCGTCGGCCAGTGGCCGAGTGCTCCAAACGTTTTGTAGTAGAAAGTCGTGCACTACTACCGCGAAAAAAGTGGG
Organism: Pseudomonas sp. IT-P44; assembly: GCF_949768225.1. Taxonomy (NCBI): domain Bacteria; kingdom Pseudomonadati; phylum Pseudomonadota; class Gammaproteobacteria; order Pseudomonadales; family Pseudomonadaceae; genus Pseudomonas; species Pseudomonas sp. IT-P44. Next base: position 72,112 of record NZ_CATKQM010000010.1, read on the forward strand.
CCGGATTATGCCAGAAACGCCCAAAAAAAGTAGGGCCCTCCCGTCGTAACGGCGTTATTCCGGCACTTTCCAGTGAATTTACCTGCGCTGAACCGTTTTAGTGACGGGTATCTGACGGCGTCTCGACGCCCGCACCGGCGAATAATTGAACGATATCGGCGGCGTCGAACAGGTAACGTTCATTGCAGAACTGGCAGTCGACCTCGATGTTGCCACCGTGTTCGACGACCAGGCTCTGCGCATCTTCCAGACCCAAACTGACCAGAGCATTGGCAGAACGTTCGCGCGAGCAGCTGCAACGGAAGCGCAATTTCTGCACATCGAACAGCCGGACTTGCTCTTCGTGGTAGAGACGATGGAGCACGGTTTCGTTGTCCAGACCGAGCAATTCATCGGCGGTCAGGGTACTGCCCAACGCGGTGATGTGCTGCCAGCTGGCGGCGCGTTCTTCTTCGTCTTTCAGGCGGTCGGCGGGCAGTTGCTGCAGCAACAGGCCGCGGGCGCGACGGCCATCGGCGTACAGCCAGAAACGTGTGCCCACCTGTTGCGACATCACGAAGTAGTTAGTGAAGCACTCCGACAGGGTTTCGCCATCCAGGTCGACGATGCCCTGATAACGCTGGCCCACGGTCGGGTCGACGGTCAGCGCCAATACGCCGTTGGGCATCAGGTCGGCGAGGGTGGCGTCGGGGGCGATCTGGTCGGCCTCGTAACGGGCCAGACCACGGATGTCACGTTCGCTGGAGCATTCGATCATCAGCAACGGGATCGGGCCGTCGGACCGCGCCTGAAGAATCAGCAGACCATCAAACTTCAAGGTGCCGACCAGCAACGACGCGGCGGCCATCAGTTCGCCAAGCAGTTGCGCGACCGGCTCCGGATACGGGTGTTTGGCAAGGACCTCGGCGTAGCTGCGCTCCAACGAAACCAGCTCGCCGCGGGTGTCGCTGTCATCGAAGATGAAGCGTTGGGTGTAGTCGGTATCCGGTAGATCGGTCATAGGTCTGGGTATCTGAAGTAAATGATAAAAAGGTTACAAACGAGAAAATCGCGCCTCTGTAGCACCGTTTTGGTGCGCACTGTTCAGCCAAGGGAGGCATTTTATGAACAATCCGGTTTTGTTCCAAGCAAGGTGGAACGTCTGCCGGTGGCGCTGTGCAATTTCGTGCCGCGGGTGCTGCTGGCCTTCTGGTTATGGCCTACAGGTCAGAGGCTGTGTGTGATTTTCGACGAGTGGCTTTCCATCCACTCGATTCGCCGGTGGCGATTCTCCCGATATGGCTGCGCATTCGGGTAATTGCAAGTCTGCGTTCGTTCGATGCGGTGGTCTGGGGGATACTGCTGGTCGGATAAGTGTGGTGCGTAGTGCCTGAATCCGGGGATGGCTGGCGAGTGCTGCGCACTCGATCGCGAGCAGGCTCGCTCCCACATTGAAATGCGTATTCCTTGTGGGAGCGAGGCTTGCCCGCGAAGACGTCAGCCCAGACAACGCAGAAGCAACAGCCTCACTCGTCGTTGCTGCTCCCACGAAATTTAAACAGATCCCGCCGCTGCTTCTTGCTCGGCTTGCCGTCGGTGCTCACGCCCAGCGAGCCCGCCTTGCGCATCGCCGCAGCCGCTTCGCGCTTGGCGATGCTGGCTTCGGTTTCGGCGTACAAGGTCTGAGCTTCCGGCGCACCACGGCGCACGATCGATAACGCCTGGACCACCACCGTACGCTCCTCGAACCCTGCGCGAATCTGAAACTCGTCGCCGATCCGCGGCTCTTTGCCCGGCTTGCAACGCTCACCCCGGCAATGCACCTTGCCACTTTCAATCGCCGCTTTCGCCAAGGCACGTGTTTTATAAAAACGCGCGGCCCACAACCACTTATCGAGACGGACCTTGTCGTCCTCTTCGCTTTTTTGTGCCATGGAATTTCCTCATTCTGAAATATTGGTGAACTGTACTACCGTTTCTGTCGTGCCAGGATTTCCACCGACCCGTACTACAATGCGCACGCCACACCTCGCTTGCAGGGGTGGAATTCCGGGCTGTAGATATCTGTCGCCTTTTAACCATTATTCTGCGTGAATACCGCGAATCCGGCCGCGTGCGGCCCCAGCGGTATCCACCGGTTGAGTACCTTTGAAGACATTTGACCATTTGACCGTTGTCGGTCTGCGCGAGTGGGTGGCGCTCCCGGGTTTGGGAGTTGCGGGCCTGCGGGCAAAAATCGACACCGGTGCCAGCACCTCCAGCCTGCATGCCACTGACATCGAGCCGTTCGAGCGCGACGGCGAACAGTGGGTGCGCTTCACCGCGCACCTGGGCACGGTAGTGCAGTTGCGACACCGACGCTGTGAAGCACCGCTGGTGACGATGAAATCCATCAAGAGCTCCAACGGCCAGGCGCAGAAGCGTTACGTGGTCAGCACCACCCTGGCCCTCGGTGATCGGGTCTGGCCCGTCGAGTTCACCCTCGCCTGCCGCAAGTCCATGCGTTATCGCCTGCTACTCGGTTCCAAAGCCCTGATCGACGGCCAACTGGTGGTCAATCCGGGCATTAAGTATGTACAAGACAAGCCGGTGTTCCCGGTATCTACCTCCTCCACAGGTGTTGCATGAAGATCGCTGTGCTGTCGCGGAACCCGCGTCTGTATTCCACTCGTCGTCTGGTCGAAGCCGGTACCGAGCGTGGCCATGAAATGGTGGTGATCGACACCCTGCGCGCCTACATGAACATTGCCAGCCACAAACCGCAGATCCACTACCGCGGCAAGCCGCTGGAAGGTTTCGACGCGGTGATCCCGAGGATCGGTGCATCGGTAACGTTCTATGGCTGCGCGGTACTGCGTCAGTTTGAAATGATGGGGGTGTTCCCGCTTAACGAATCGGTGGCCATTGCCCGCTCGCGGGACAAACTGCGTTCGCTGCAATTGCTCTCGCGCCGCGGGATCGGTTTGCCGGTCACCGGGTTTGCCCACTCCCCGGATGACATTCCCGACCTGATCGACATGGTCAACGGCGCGCCGCTGGTGATCAAAGTGCTGGAAGGCACCCAGGGCATCGGCGTGGTGCTGTGCGAAACCGCAACGGCGGCGGAATCGGTGATCGAGGCGTTCATGGGCCTCAAGCAGAACATCATGGTTCAGGAATACATCAAGGAAGCCGGCGGTGCGGACATTCGCTGCTTCGTGGTCGGCGACAAGGTGATTGCGGCGATGAAGCGTCAGGCCAAGCCTGGGGAGTTTCGCTCCAACCTGCATCGCGGTGGCAGCGCCAGCCTGATCAAGATCACGCCGGAAGAACGCATGACTGCATTACGCGCCGCGAAGGTGATGGGACTGGCGGTGGCGGGTGTGGATATTCTGCGTTCGAATCACGGGCCGTTGGTGATGGAAGTGAATTCATCGCCGGGGCTGGAGGGGATTGAAACCACCACCGGGAAGAATGTGGCGGGGATCATCATTGAGCATCTTGAGAAGAATGGTGGGCCGAATATGACTCGGACCAAAGGTAAGGGCTGATTCTGAATATGTGGCGGCAGTGATGCCGCCTTCGCGGGCAAGCCTCGCTCCTACATGGATTTGTGATCACTGTAGGAGCGAGCGGTGCGACGATTCGACTTGCCCGCGAAGAGGCCATCAGCCCCACTGAAGATTTCAGTTGTTAAACCGCATCCCGAGGCAACATCAATCCAAGCGGTAACCGAACCCGCGCTTCCAGCCCACCGCCAGTACGATTGCGCAACTCAACATTCCCGCCATGCATCGAAGCAATCCGCTTCACGATCGCCAACCCCAACCCGGTTCCTTTGCCACCGCGAGCACGATCCCCACGGGTAAACGGGTTGAAGATCGCCTCCAGCTCCGACGGATCAATCCCCGCCCCACGGTCCATGACGCTCAGCACCACATACGGGGCGCTGACATCCCCGGACACATAAGCCGCCACCTCAACACCGCTGCCAGCGTGATGCAGCGCATTGCCGATCAGGTTGTTCAGCAACCGTTTCATGGACACGCGACGCAGCGGAAACGGCTGAATCGGCTCCAGACGCAAGCGTACTTTCTCTTCATTCTGGTTAAACGGCGCGGCGACTTCGCGGACCAGATCGCTCAAGTCCACCTCTTCCACCGATTCATCACGGCCATCGCGGATGAACGCGAGGAACTGGTCGAGAATCGCGTCCATGTCCTCGATGTCGCGGACCATGTCGTCCGTCAGGTCGCTGTGGTCACCCATCAGTTCCAGTGACAAGCGCAAACGAGTCAGCGGTGTTCGCAGGTCATGGGACACCCCGGCCAGCATCAGCTCACGCTCGCGGCCAGCCTGTTCGACGTCTTCGGCCATCTGGTTGAACGCGCGGTACACCTCGGTCATCTCGCTCGGTGTGTCGCTGATCGGCAAACGTACGCTGCGGCCCTGGCCAAGTTGGCGGGCGGCATAGACCAGGCGCTTCAACGGTTGATTGAGCTGACTGACGAAGATCCACGCCGAGGCGGTGGACAGCAAGCCAATGGCAAGGAACCAGCCGAGCACGTTCCAGATTTTCTGGCCGCGCAAAGGATGCGGATACAGCGGCACTTTCAGCCAGCCATCGCCCAGGCTCGGCGCCCGGACCCACAGCGCCGGCGGCGAGTGCATGCGTAATCGCACCTCGGTGTCGGCGCCGAGTTCGGCCTGCATCTGCCGCTGATAAATCTCGCTGTAAGGCCAGTGTTGCTCGCCTTCCGGCACGCCAGTGCCCACCACCCGGATCAGGGTCGCGGCTTCGGCAATCTTGTCGCGATTGTTTTCATCGGCCGCCCAATAGGCGCGCAGCGTCAGGGCGACGCCGTGGCTGTATTGACGATCCACCAGCACGTCTTCGTTCATCAACAGATAAACCAGGGTCAGCGCCTTGGAAAACAGGACGACAATCAGCACCAGCCACAGGGTGCGGGAGAAGAAACTCTGGGGGAACCAAACCGGGGTTTTCATGAATAACCGCTACACACTTGCAGGAGCGAGCGATGCTCGCATATTGCGGATCGCGAGTCTGCGGACAACATCATCCGCACGACCCGCTCCTACAAATCGCCGATCACTTGGTGGCGGCGCCATCCGGAACGAACACGTAGCCCACGCCCCAGACAGTCTGGATGTAACGCGGCTTGGACGGATCAGGCTCGATCATCCGGCGCAGACGGGAAATCTGCACGTCGATGGAACGCTCCAGGGCATCCCACTCGCGGCCACGGGCCAGGTTCATCAGCTTGTCGCGGGTCAGTGGCTGACGCGCGTTCATGACCAGGGCCTTGAGTACCGCGAACTCACCGGTGGTGAGCATGTGCACCTCATCACCGCGTTTCAGTTCGCGGGTCGCCAGCGACAGTTCGTAGTCACCGAAGGTCACGCTTTCGTCTTCGCTGCCCGGCGCACCCGGCACCGGCGCCGACTGGCGACGCAGGACCGCTTTGACGCGAGCCATCAGCTCATCCGGGTTGAACGGCTTGGCCAGGTAATCGTCGGCGCCCAGTTCCAGGCCCTTGATGCGGCTCAGCTCGTCGCCCTTGGCGGTGAGCATGATGATCGGAATCTGATTGTTCGCGCCGCGCAGGCGGCGGCAGGCGGTCAGACCGTCTTCGCCGGGCAGCATCAGGTCGAGGACGACCAGGTTGAACACTTCACGCGCCAGCAGGCGGTCCATTTGTTCGGTGTTCGGTACGGCGCGGGCGCGGTAGCCCTTGCTGACGAAAAAGCGTTCCAGCAGGCTGCTGAGCCCCGGATCGTCGTCAACGATAAGAATTTTTTCGCCTTCAGCAATGTTTGCAGTGCTGCTCATTGGATGCTCCTTTGATCTCGGCGCGCATTATGGCGTAGCTGCCGTTATACGCACCGTGTGCATTGTTAGCAGATTTTTCCTTCACCGCCAGAAATCCGGGCATTGTGCCTACAGCCTGTGATGCCCCCGAATGACAGAACGCTGGTTATAATGCGCGGCCTTTTGTGTCAGGCAACGTCTGATCGTTACCGTCGCGGCGGCTTTTTATTTTCATCGCCACGGCAGTAATTGTTCGATTTCACGGGTCAACGGGATGCCTGTTGATCCAGGTAGCGGCGCAGGCCAGGCCGCTCAACCAGACTCGCCGAGCCTTTATCCCCGCGCCCGCGAGCCTGCTTTCACAATTTGTCAGGTGGTTTTATGGACAGCATCAACAGCCGCATCGCCGAGGAACTCGGCGTACGCCCACAACAGGTCGAAGCGGCCGTCGCGCTACTCGATGAAGGCTCTACCGTTCCCTTCATCGCCCGTTACCGGAAAGAAGTGACCGGCAGCCTCGATGACATCCAGTTGCGTCATCTGGAGGAGCGTCTGCGCTACCTGCGAGAACTCGACGAACGGCGCATCAGCATCCTCGCCAGCATCCAGGAGCAGGGCAAACTGACCCCGCAGCTGGAGCGCGACATCAAGCTCGCCGACACCAAGACCCGCCTCGAAGACTTGTACCTGCCGTACAAGCAGAAGCGCCGCACCAAGGGCCAGATCGCCCTGGAAGCCGGCCTCGGCGAGCTGGCCGACGGCCTGTTCAACGATCCCTCGCTGACCCCGGACACCGAAGCCGCACGCTTCATCAACGCCGAAAAAGGCGTGGCCGATGTGAAGGCGGCCCTCGAAGGCGCCAAGTACATCCTCATGGAGCGCTTCGCCGAAGACGCTGGCCTGCTGGACAAGCTGCGCAACTACTTGAAGCAGGAAGCCACCCTCAGTGCCCGCGTGATCGCCGGCAAGGAAGAGGAAGGCGCCAAGTTCCGCGACTATTTCGAACACGACGAACCGCTGAAAAGCATGCCGTCGCACCGCGCGCTGGCGATTTTCCGTGGCCGCAACGAAGGCATTCTCAGCTCCGCGCTGAAAGTCGGCGACGAACTGCCGGGCACCATGCACCCGTGCGAAGGCATGATCGGTCAGCAGTTCGGCATCCAGAACCAGAACCGCGCTGCCGACAAATGGCTGGGCGAAGTGGTGCGCTGGACCTGGAAGGTCAAGCTCTACACCCACCTCGAAACCGACCTGCTGGGTGAACTGCGCGATGGCGCGGAAACCGAAGCGATCAACGTGTTCGCGCACAACCTGCACGACCTGCTGCTGTCGGCTCCGGCCGGCCCGCGTGCCACCCTGGGCCTCGACCCGGGCCTGCGCACCGGTTGCAAGGTCGCCGTGGTCGATGCCACTGGCAAGCTGCTGGATCACGCCACGGTTTACCCGCACGTGCCGCACAACAAGTGGGATCAGACCCTGGCGATTCTCGCGGCCCTGTGCGCCAAGCACTCGGTGGACCTGATCGCCATCGGCAACGGCACCGCCAGCCGCGAAACCGACAAGCTGGCTGCTGAGCTGATCAAAAAATACCCAGCCATGAAGATGACCAAAGTCATGGTCTCCGAAGCCGGTGCATCGGTTTACTCGGCGTCGGAACTGGCCTCCAAGGAATTCCCGGACCTCGACGTGTCGATCCGTGGCGCGGTGTCCATCGCCCGTCGCTTGCAGGATCCGCTGGCCGAACTGGTGAAAATCGATCCGAAATCCATCGGCGTCGGCCAGTACCAGCACGACGTGTCGCAACTGAAACTGGCGCGCGGCCTGGACGCTGTGGTCGAGGACTGCGTGAACGCCGTCGGCGTCGACGTGAACACCGCTTCCGTGGCGCTGCTGGCCCGTATCTCTGGCCTCAACGCGACCCTGGCGCAGAACATCGTCAGCCACCGTGACGAGCACGGCGCGTTCAAGACCCGCGCAGCGTTGAAGAAAGTGGCGCGTCTGGGCGAAAAAACCTTCGAACAGGCGGCCGGTTTCCTACGCGTGATGAACGGCGACAACCCGCTGGATTCGTCTGCGGTTCACCCGGAAGCCTATCCGCTGGTGCAACGCATCGCCGCTGAAACCGACCGCGACATTCGCTCGCTGATCGGCGACGCGAGCTTCCTCAAGCGTCTTGATCCGAAGAAGTACACCGACGAAACCTTCGGTCTGCCGACGGTCACCGACATCCTGCAAGAGCTGGAAAAACCTGGCCGCGACCCGCGTCCTGAGTTCAAGACCGCCGAGTTCCAGGAAGGCGTCGAAGACCTCAAGGACCTGCAACTGGGCATGATCCTCGAAGGCGTCGTGACCAACGTGACCAACTTCGGTGCGTTCGTCGATATCGGCGTGCATCAGGACGGTTTGGTGCACATCTCTGCGCTTTCGGAGAAGTTCATCAAGGACCCGCGTGAAGCGGTGAAGGCCGGTGACGTAGTGAAAGTGAAGGTCATGGAAGTCGATATCCCGCGTAAACGCGTCGGTCTGTCGATGCGCATGAGCGACACCCCGGGCGAGAAAATCGACGGTGCCCGTGGTGCGCGTCCGGGGTCGGCACCGCGCCAGTCCCAGAACACTGCACCGCGCAAGGAAACCACGGCGGCGGCCCCGTCCAACAACGCCATGGCTTCGTTGTTCGCTAACGCCAAGCAGTTGAAGAAACGCTGATGGAAATCCCGGCCGGGCTGACCGAAAGCGCGTTTTTCAAGCTGCTGGGCTGTCGCTTGCACAGCCTGGAAACCGGGGTGGCGCAAGTCGCCCTGGCGCTGGAACCCGAACTGCGCAATCGCGGCGGCAAGTTGCACGGCGGGGCCCTGTTCAGCCTGGTGGACATTGCCATGGGGCTGGCCTGTTCCAGCACCCACGGCTTTGACCAGCAGAGCGCGACCATCGAGTGCAAGATCAACTACATCCGCGCCGTTTCCGACGGTGAGGTGATGTGCACGGCGCGGGTGATCCACCCGGGCCGCCGCACGCTGGTGGTCGAAGCCGACGTGATGCAGGGCGACAAACTCGTCGCAAAAGCACAAGGCACGTTCGCAGTCCTGTAGCTAGCCGTCATCGATTTGAGGTAATTTCGGCGCTGAGACCATAGCGTCGAAGTTCCCTGTGGGAGCGGGCTTGCTCGCGAAAGCGGAGTGTCAGACGACTTCAATGTTGCCTGATACACCGCTTTCGCGAGCAAGCCCGCTCCCACAAGGGATTGCGGCGATCAAACCTTGGCCGGCTGACAACAGCCCCGAGGGGTTCCCAAACCAGGCGAAAACGCCAGTTTCAACTTCACCCTTGTAGACCGTCCTGCCCACCCCCATATTGGGGCGACTGACGCGTGAAGGAATCCAACTTGAGCGAACTTCTCAACCGCCGCCTGGCTCTGCTCGGCGAGCGCGCTAACCTCTCTCTGCTCGAACAGTGCCTTCACGGCATCGAACGTGAATGCCTGCGCGTGACCGGCGAAGGTCGCCTGGCGCAAACGCCGCACCCGGAAGAATTGGGTTCCGCGCTGACCAACGAACAAATCACCACCGACTATTCCGAGTCGCTGCTGGAGTTCATCACGCCCGCCCTGCCCGACCCGGCCGACACCCTGGCGAGCCTGGACAGGATTCACCGTTTTGCCTACAGCAAGCTCGGCAACGAGTACCTGTGGAGTCCATCGATGCCGTGCCCGTTGCCGGCCGAGGAAGATATTCCGATCGCCTATTACGGCACCTCCAACATCGGCAAGCTCAAGTATGTCTACCGCAAGGGCCTGGCCCTGCGCTACGGCAAGACCATGCAGTGCATCGCCGGGATTCACTACAACTTCTCCCTGCCGGAGAAGCTCTGGCCGCTGCTCAAGCAGGCGGAAGGCTTTGTCGGTACTGACCGCGACTATCAGTCGTCGGCCTACATCGCGCTGATCCGTAATTTCCGCCGCTACAGCTGGCTGCTGATGTACCTGTTCGGTGCTTCGCCAGCGCTGGACGCCGGTTTCCTGCGCGGTCGCACGCATCAGTTGGAACAGCTGGACCCGGACACCTTGTACCTGCCGTACGCCACCAGCCTGCGCATGAGCGATCTGGGTTACCAGAGCAACGCCCAGGCCGGCCTGACGCCGTGCTACAACGACCTGGCGAGCTACACCGACAGCCTGCGCAAAGCGGTGGCCACACCGTATGCGCCGTATGTCGAAATCGGCACGCACCAGGACGGTGAGTGGGTTCAGCTCAACACCAACATCCTGCAGATCGAAAACGAGTACTACTCCAACATCCGCCCGAAACGCGTGACCTACACCGGCGAACGGCCGATCCAGGCGCTGGTGGCCCGTGGCATTCAGTACGTCGAAGTGCGTTGCCTGGACATCAACCCGTTCCTGCCGATGGGCATCGACCTGACCGAGTCGCGGTTCCTGGATGCGTTCCTGCTGTACTGCGCGCTTAACGACAGCCCGCTGTTGACCAGTAATTCGTGCGGCAACGCGACATCGAACTTCCTCAGCGTGGTCAAGGAGGGTCGCCGTCCGGGCCTGCAACTGCAACGCGACGGTCAACCGGTTGACCTGAAAGAGTGGGCGGGCGAGTTGCTGGAGAAGATTGCGCCACTGGCGGCGTTGCTGGATCAGAGCCATGGCGGTGATGCGCACAGCAAGGCATTGGACGCGCAACTGGCCAAGGTCAAGGATTCGTCCCTGACGCCATCGGCCCAAGTGCTGGCCGCAATGGCCGAACACAAGGAAAGCTTCAGCCAGTTCTCCCTGCGCCAGAGCCAGGCCCATGCGGAATATTTCCGCAGCGAGCCGTTGAGCAGCGAAGACCAGGCAACATTTGAAGAGCGCGCGCGCTCCTCGCTGGCTGAGCAAGTGGAGCTGGAGCAGAACGAAGTCGGCGATTTCGATGTGTTTGTCGGCTCATATCAGGCAAGCATTTTGGCAATCAGCAACTAACCTCTGAAGGTCCTTCGAATCTTTTCGCGGGCAAGCCTCGCTCCTACAGTTTTGTGTCGGTCACCCAGTTGTGACTCGATCCCCAACCTGTAGGAGCGAGGCTTGCTCGCGAAGGCTGCGCCGCGGTCTTGCTTAGAATTTTCCGCTCATAAGCTCATTCGAAAAAGTTATTTATTTTCGGATTCTTATATCATTTAGTCTCTTTTTCACGCCGACTCTCGGTCCGCCTGAAAAGGAGCTTCCCAATGAAACTGCATTTCCCTCTTCGCCTCCTGGCGGCCGCGTCTTTGGCTGCGGCGAGTTTCTTTGCCCAGGCGGCTGACGTGACGGTCGCCTACCAGACCACCGTGGACCCGGCGAAAGTCGCCCAGGCCGACGGCGCCTACGAAAAAGCCACCAACGCCAAAATCGACTGGCGCAAATTCGACAACGGTGCCGACATCATCGCCGCCATCGCTTCCGGTGACGTGCAGATCGGCTACCTCGGTTCCAGCCCTCTGACGGCTGCAATCACCCGCAAAGTCCCGGTTGAAACCTTCCTCATCGCCACCCAGATCGGTGCCGCTGAAGCCTTGGTTGCCCGCGACGGCTCCGGGATCAAGACGCCGCAAGACCTGATCGGCAAGAAAATCGCCGTGCCGTTCGTTTCCACCGGCCACTACAGCCTGCTCGCCGCGTTGAAACACTGGAACATCGACCCTTCGAAAGTCACCGTACTCAACCTCGCCCCGCCAGCCATCATCGCCGCATGGAAACGCGGTGACATCGACGCCACCTACGTGTGGGACCCCGCGCTCGGCGTGGCCAAGGAAAACGGCAAAGTGCTGATCACCTCCGGCGAACTGGCCAAGTTCGGCGCACCAACGTTCGATGCCTGGATCGTGCGTAAAGACTTCGCCGAGAAGCACCCGGAAATCGTCACCGCGTTCGCCAAAGTCACCCTCGACGCCTACGCCGATTACCGCAAAGACCCTAAAGCCTGGCTCGCCAATCAATCCAACGTCGACAAGTTGGTGAAGCTGTCCGGTGCCAAGGCCAGCGACATTCCGCTGCTGCTGCAAGGCAACGTCTACCCGCTGGCGGCTGACCAGGTGATCACCCTCGGCGCGCCGACCACCAAAGCCATCACCGACACCGCCGTGTTCCTGAAAGAACAAGGCAAGGTCGAGGCCGTGCTGCCGGACTACGCGCCGTACGTCAGCGCCAAGTTCATCACCAACTGATCGGGAGTTAATTGCGATGGCCTTGCTACAGCTGGAGCGCATCAGCGCACAGTACCCCGGCAGCCCGGAACCGGTATTGGCGGATATTTCCTTGAGCCTTGGGCCCCAGCAATTGCTGGTCGCCCTCGGCCCGTCCGGCAGTGGCAAGACTTCGCTGTTGAACCTGATTGCCGGTTTCGTCGAGCCCAGCGCCGGGCGCATCACCCTCGATGGCGTGCCGGTCAAAGGCCCGAGCGCCGAACGCGGCGTGGTGTTTCAGGACGACGCGCTGCTGCCTTGGCAAGACGTGTTGGCCAACGTCGGTTTCGGTCTGGAACTGGCCGGTGTCTCCCGGGACAAACGAGAAATCCGCGCTCGGGAAATGCTTGCACTGGTGGACCTTTCCGGTTTCGAAAATCGGCGGATCTGGCAGCTGTCCGGTGGCCAGAAGCAGCGTGTCGGTCTCGCCCGTGCTCTCGCCGCCGACCCTCGCGTATTGCTGATGGACGAACCTTTCGGCGCCCTCGATGCCTTCACCCGCGAACAGATGCAGGAGCTGCTGCTGCAAGTCTGGCAGCGCACCGCCAAACCCGTATTCCTGATTACCCACGATATTGAAGAAGCGGTATTTCTCGCCACAGACCTGATTCTGCTGGCGCCAAATCCCGGGCAAATCGTCGAGCGCCTGAGCCTGGATTTCGGTCAGCGTTACGCCGCCGGCGAGTCCGCACGGGCGATCAAATCCGACCCGCGCTTTATCGAAACCCGCGAACACGTACTCGCCAAAGTGTTCTCCCAACGCAGCGCCGCCACGCGGCAGGAGCGCGCATGAGCAGCTATGAAATTCCGGCCGTGACGGTGAAACCGGGTTCGACGGTGATTCCTGTTCGGCGCAGCCTCAGTACTCGCTGGATCAGCGTGCTGACCCTGGTCGCGCTGGTTGCCCTGTGGTGGGCCGTTACCGCCACAGGAATGATCGAACCGCTGTTCCTGCCGCCACCGTCCGCCGTGCTGCAAAAAGGCTGGTTGTTGGTGACCACCGGCTACATGGATTCGACGTTGTGGCAGCACTTGGGCGCGAGCCTCAGCCGCATCGGCCTGGGCCTTGGTTTTGCCGTGCTGACCGCCGTGCCGGTCGGCATCGCCATCGGTCACAACCGTATTGCGCGCGGCATTCTCGATCCGCTGATCGAGTTCTACCGCCCGATTCCACCGCTGGCCTATCTGCCGCTGATTGTCATCTGGTGCGGCATTGGTGAATTGTCAAAAGTCCTGCTGATTTACCTGGCGATTTTCGCCCCGATCGCCATCGCCACCGCGACTGGCGTGCGCACCGTCGACCCGGCCAAATTGCGCGCCGCACAGTCTTTGGGCGCGACCCGGGCGCAGTTGATTCGCCATGTGATTTTGCCGAGTGCCTTGCCGGACATCTTGACCGGTGTGCGCATCGGTCTGGGCGTGGGCTGGTCAACGCTGGTCGCCGCCGAACTGATCGCCGCCACCAGCGGCCTAGGCTTCATGGTGCAGTCGGCCGCACAGTTCCTGGTCACCGATGTGGTGGTGCTGGGGATTCTGGTGATTGCGCTGATCGCCTTCGCCATGGAGATGGGCTTGCGTGCGCTGCAACGCAAACTGGTGCCGTGGCACGGCCAGGCTCACTAAAGACTTGTCATTGACCATGCCGACAGATCGGCACCCCGGATTGAAGAGAACCACCATGAGCAACCTGACAATCGTCCCCCTCAGCTCCGCCCTCGGCGCGCAAATCAGCGGCATCGACATCAGTCAGCCATTGAACCTGGAACAGCGTGATGCCATCGAGCAGGCACTGCTCAAGCATCAGGTTTTGTTCTTCCGCGACCAGCCGATCACGCCGCAGCAACAGGCGCGTTTCGCCGCCAACTTCGGCGACCTGCACATTCACCCGATCTACCCGAATGTGCCGGAACAGCCGGAAGTGCTGATCCTCGACACCGCCGTCACCGACGTGCGCGACAACGCGATCTGGCACACCGACGTGACCTTCCTGCCGACCCCGGCGATGGGCGCAGTGCTCAGCGCAAAACTGTTGCCGGAGTTTGGCGGCGACACGTTGTGGGCCAGCGGCATTGCGGCCTATGAGGCGCTGTCCGCGCCGATGAAAAGTCTGCTGGAAGGGCTGACGGCGACGCACGATTTCACCCGTTCGTTTCCGTTGGAACGCTATGGCAACACGCCTGAAGCATTGACTCAGTGGGAAGAGGCTCGCCGCAAGAATCCACCGTTGTCGCACCCGGTCATTCGTACGCACCCGGTGAGCGGGCGCCGTTCGTTGTTCGTCAGTGAAGGGTTTACGTCGAAGATCAATGAGCTGTCGGAGACTGAGAGCGAGGCGATTCTGAAGTTTCTGTTCGCCCATTCCACGCGGCCAGAATTCACCATTCGCTGGCGCTGGCAGCAGGACGACATCGCGTTCTGGGACAACCGCGTGACGCAGCATTACGCGGTGGATGACTACCGGCCGGCACGGCGGGTGATGCAGCGGGCGACGGTGTTGGGGGATGTGCCGTTTTTTCGGTGAGCCCCGGAGTTCTTTATTGACATTGATGACCTCTTCGCGAGCAAGCCCGCTCCCACATTAGACCGCGTTCAATGTGGGAGCGGGCTTGCTCGCGAAGGCGATATAGCAGGCGCCAGATAAACCGGCGCGAACGCTTACTCCGCAGTCGAAGGCTTCTCCCAAAGATTGATCCCGCCCTCTTGGGCAAACCGGTCAATCTCCGCCAACTCTTGCGCACTGAAGCTCAGATTCTTCAACGCCCCGACGTTCTCGATAATCTGCTCCGGCCGGCTCGCGCCGATCAGCGCCGAAGTCACCCGAGGGTCGCGCAGCGTCCACGCCAACGCCAGTTGCGCCAGGCTCTGGCCGCGACGCTTGGCAATCTCATTGAGCCCACGCACATGGGCGATGTTGGCCTCCGACAGGTGCGAGGACTGCAACGAACCGCCGCCCGGACGATTGACCCGTGCATCCTTCGGAATGCCGTTGAGGTATTTGTCGGTCAACAGGCCCTGCGCCAACGGCGTGAACGCAATCACGCCGGTGCCCAGCTCGTCGGTGACATCCAGCAGATCCTTTTCCACCCAGCGATTGAGCAGGTTATAGGCCGGCTGGTGAATCAGCAACGGCACTTTCCACTCTTGCAACAGCGCCGCCATCTCACGGGTTTTCACCCCGGAATACGACGAGATGCCGATGTACAACGCCTTGCCCTGCTGCACCGCCGTGGCCAGTGCGCTGGCGGTTTCTTCCAGCGGCGTGTCCGCGTCGAAACGGTGGGAGTAGAAAATATCCACGTAATCCAGGCCCAGACGCTGCAGGCTCTGATCAAGGCTGGCCAGCACGTATTTACGCGAACCACCGCCCTGCCCGTAAGGACCGGGCCACATGTCCCAACCCGCCTTGCTCGAGATGATCAGCTCGTCGCGATACTGCTTGAAATCTTCACGCAGCAAACGCCCGAAGTTGGTCTCGGCGCTGCCGTACGGCGGGCCATAGTTATTGGCGAGGTCGAAATGGTTGATCCCCAGATCGAACGCCGTGCGCAGCAACGAGCGCTGGGTGTCGATCGGCGTGCTGTCGCCGAAGTTGTGCCACAGGCCCAGGGACAACGCCGGCAACACCAGACCGCTGCGACCGACGCGGCGGTAAGGGATGGAGTCGTAGCGGTTTTCGGCAGCGGTGTAGGTCATCGAATCCTCTCTTGTCTGTCTTGAAGTTGGTATCGACTGCTTCGCAAGTTGCCCAGCATACGCCCAGACAAACGTCGATAAACCTCGGACTTGAGGAAATGCTGAAACGTTTCACATATTTTCGATTCGAGGGGCTAACGCGCCCCGGCAAACACCTCACCCAACCAATCCACAAACACCCGAACCCGTGGCGACATGTGTCGGTTATGCGGATACAACACTGAAACCGGCATCGGTGGCGGCGGTGTATCGATCAGGACTTCCTGCACCAGGCCTTGGGCGATCTGCGTTTCCATTCGGTAATGCGGGCACTGGATCAAGCCCAGTCCGGCAATGGCCGAGGCGGCGTAGATTTCTGCGCCGAACACCGAGATCGCGCCCTCGATGGCGACTTCCTGCAACTCGCCATCGACCATGAATTCGAACGGGAACAACTTCGCCGTGGTGCGCGAGACGTAGTTCACCGCGCGGTGATGTTTGAGGTCTTCGAGGGATTTTGGCTCGCCGAATTTGCGCAGGTAAGCCGGGCTGGCGCAGGTGATCTGGCGCAGGTTGGCGACACGTTTGCCAATCAGCGCCGAGTCGCCGAGTGTGCCGGCGCGCAGCACACAGTCGACGCCTTCGGCGATCAGGTCGACAAAGCGGTCGGCCTCGCTGATGGACAGTTCGATGTCCGGATAGCGCTCCATGAATTGCGGCAAGGCGGGGATGACAAAACTCTTGGCCAGCGTGCCGTGCAAATCCACCCGCAATCGTCCCTTCGGCGCGACGCTGCGAAAAGCCAGTTCAGCTTCTTCCAGTTCCGCCAGCAATTGCACACAGCGCAAGTAGTACGCCTCGCCGTCCAGCGTAGGACGCACCTTACGCGTACTGCGCTCCAGTAAACGCGTACCGAGCCAGGCTTCGAACTGGTTCAGCGTGTGGGTCAGGGTTGCCCGTGGCAGGTTCAGGTCTTCGGCGGCCAGGGTGAAGCTGCTGCGCTCGTAGATCCGCACGAACACCTTCATCGCTTTGACTTGATCCATGGCGTTCGCGACCTTTGATTGTTGGCGATTATTGAACAGTCAAGGCAACTCTCGTGCATTTATCAGCCTGAGTAAACATGTGAGTCTGGCTTCACCCCAAACGGACCCCCTCAAAGGATTCACCGCCATGACTACTCAAACTTCGAAAGTTGCGATCGTGACCGGCGCCTCCCGCGGCATCGGCGCCGTGATCGCCAAACAACTGGCCAGCGAAGGTTTCGCCGTCGCCATCAACTACGCCAGCAGCGCCACTGAAGCCTCAAAGCTGGTCGTTGAACTGCGTCAGGCCGGCCATCAAGCCATAGCGATCAAGGCAGACGTGGCCAATGCCGACGATGTACGCCGGATGTTCGACGAAACCGAAACGCAACTGGGCAAAGTCGATGTGCTGATCAACAACGCCGGCATCCTCAAAGTGATGCCGCTGGCGCAGCACACGGACGAACTGTTCGACCAGAACTTCAACATTCACGCTCGCGGCACTTTCAATACGTTGCGTGAAGCGGCGACCCGTTTGAACAGTGGCGGCCGGATCATCAACTTCTCCAGCAGCACCGTCGGCATGAACCTGCCGGGCTACGCCGTGTACATCGCCAGCAAAGCCGCGGTGGAGTCCCTGACTCAGGTGTTCGCCAAGGAAATGCGCGGTCGCAACATCACCGTCAACGCCGTTGCGCCTGGCCCGGTGGCGACCGATTTGTTTTTGCACGGCAAGAGTGAAGAGCAAATCCAGACCTTCGCCAAGATGCCGCCGCTGGAACGCCTGGGGCAGCCGGAAGACATCGCGCGTGTCGTGTCTTTCCTGGTCGGCCCGGATTCGGCGTGGGTCAATGGACAGATTCTGCGGGTGAATGGCGGGTTGGTTTAAGCTGCTATGTAGGCAGGATTGACGCCTTCGCGGGCAAGCCTCGCTCCTACAGTTTGGTGTCACTCCTGTAGGAGCGAGCGGTGCGACGATTCGACTTGCCCGCGAAGGCAGCCTCAAACGCAACACACTTCTGAAGGGAGGAACGCATCATGCACACCACGATCATCATCACCTTCGGCCTGGTCCTCCTGGCGCTGATGCTGTTCATCGGCGAGAACATCGGCTTCAGCCGCCAGACGCTGACCTACAGCTTCATCGTGTTGTGGCTGGCCCTGACGATGATCAACGGCGCCATCGGCGTGGTCACCGCCGGCCAGTCCGTGACCACGGAGCTGGTGGTCGGCAGCATCGTGTTCAGCATCCCGGTGGCGGCGCTGGTGTTGTTCATGGTGATGAGCAGCGAGGCCTGAGCTCAACGCACCAGGTGCAAAAACTGCAGGTGCCGCTCGTACTGATCGAGGATGTCGTTGATGACCTGGTCCTTGGTGTAACCCACCAGATCGTAGTCCTGACTGCCCTCGCTCAGGTGCACTTCGGCCCGATAATAACGGCGATTGTTGAGTTGCTTGGGACCCATGCCGCCACGGGCGAATGACGGCGTGAAGTAGCCACGCATCTGCACCTGATAGATGAACGGATGCTGCTCGCCGTGACCGATTTCCAGGCTGACGCTGTCGTTCGCCGGATCGGGTTGAGTGATCACGTTCAAACCCTTCTCGACGAACACCGCCGACACCTCTTCAATCGCCGGGCGCACCGTCGTGTCGAGGAAGCGATAGACCTCATCCCGCGACGGGAAATGCACCGCCTGACTCAAACGCTGACGCCAACCGCCGCGCCGCGATCCGGACACCGGCGCCAGGGAATGCAGCTGCGCGATCTGCTTCTGCGACTCTAGGTAAAACGCCTTGTGCAGGCCCCACATCATCAGCAGCAAGATCATCGAGAACGGCAACGAAGTCAGCACCACCGCTGACTTCAGCGCATCGATGCTGCCCGAAAACAGCAGCGCACTGGTGACCAGCGCGGTCATCGCGCCCCAGAACACCCGCAGCCATTTCGGCCCGTCTTCATCCGGGTTGCCGCCCTTGGCCGAGAGTGTCGACAGCACCACGGTGCCGGAATCGGCCGAGGTGACGAAGAACACGAAGCTGATGAACACCGTGACCGCAATCACGGTTTTGCTCCACGGGTAGGTTTCCAGCAGCAGGTACAGCGTCATCGATGGGTTGTCGATGGCCGACATGCCGAGCGCGCTCATGCCGTGGTTAAGCACCTGGTCGATGGCGCTGTTGCCGAAAATCGACATCCACGCCAGGGTGAAACCGAGCGGGATCAACAGCACGCCAAAGACGAATTCGCGAATGGTACGGCCACGGGAAATCCGCGCGATGAACAGACCCACGAATGGCGACCACGCGATCCACCACGCCCAGTAGAACACCGTCCAGCCGCCCAGCCAGTCGCTGGGTTTGTCGTAGGCGTAGAGGTCGAAACTTTTCATCGGCAAGGCGCCGAGGTAGTCGCCGAGGTTCTGGATCAAGGTGTTGAGCAGGTGCTGCGTAGGGCCGGCGAACAACACGAACAGCAGCAGCGCACAGGCCAGCAGCATGTTGATGTCGGACATCACCCGCACGCCTTTATCGACGCCGGCCACTGCGACGATGATCGCCGCGCCCATCATCAGCGTGATCAGGCCGACCTGAATCCACTGGGTGTGAGCGATGCCGAACAGGTAGTCCAGACCCGAGTTGAGGTGCAACACGCCGAAGCCCATGTCGGCACCGAGGCCGAACACCGTGGCGATGATGCCGAAGCCATCCACCGCATAACCGATCGGGCCGTTGATGCGTTTGCCGATCAGTGGGTACAGCGCCGAACGCAAGGCCAGCGGCAGGTTATGGCGGTAAGCGAAGTAGGCCAGCGCCATGCCGACGAAGGCAAACACGCCCCAGCCGTGCAGGCCCCAATGCAGAAACAGAATCTGCATCGCCTGGCGCGCCGCGTCCGCTGTCCCGGCCTCGCCTTGCGGCGGTTGCAACAGATGGGTCAGTGGTTCGGACACGCAAAAGAAGAACAGCGTGATGCTGATCCCGGCGGCGAACAGCATGCCGGCCCAGGACAGGTAACTGAATTCGGGCTCGTCGTGGTCGGCACCGAGCTTGATCTTGCCGTAGCCAGACAAGGCGGTGACCACCACGAAGACCAGATACAGCGTCATCGCGAGCATGTAATACCAGCCGACCGTATTGGCCGCCCAGTTTTGCGCTTGCAGCAACCAGGCGCCGGCTTGTTCAGGCATGGCAATAACGACGATACCGAACAGAAAAATAAACGTCGCCGAGAAGTAAAACACCGGCGGATTCATGCGGATCTGGCCGCTGGCGGGGGTGGACGATGCACTCATGAAAGGTGCACCTCGAGGGGGTGAAACCGGGCAATCAATAACGGACTCGGCAAGGGCAAGCCTCCTGTTGTGAGCGGGCAGCAAACCGACGGTTTAACTTGAATGAGCGTTCAAGTTAAACATGGATAGGGGGCTAAGGACTAATCGCAGGGCTCGGCGGTCGTGTTCGTACGCTAGCTCAAGGATGGGTATGACGTGGGGTTTTGGGGGATTTGTTCAGGGGGGAATTGGGTGGATACCATTGTCTCGGATCGGCTTGAAACCATTCGCGGGCAAGCCTCGCTCCTACAGGTTTTGTGTTGTTCATAGATCTATTGTTCGACACAAAACCTGTAGGAGCGAGGCTTGCCCGCGAAGGCGTCTGGAAGGCCGCTAAAGCTTTCGGGCCTTACTTCTGCGTCCCATCATCATGCTGCAAATTCGCCTGTGTCAGGTTGGCCCCTGCCGGAACGCTGCGCGTCAGCCAGACATTGCCGCCAATGGTCGAACCCTTGCCGATGGTGATCCGCCCCAGGATGGTCGCGCCGGCATAAATCACCACATCGTCCTCAACAATCGGATGCCGTGGATGGCCCTTTTGCAGCTGACCATCTTCATCCGCCGGGAAGCGTTTGGCGCCCAGGGTCACGGCCTGATAAATCCGCACACGCTCGCCGATGATCGCGGTCTCACCGATCACCACACCCGTCCCGTGATCAATGAAAAAGCTGCGGCCGATCTGCGCGCCCGGGTGAATGTCGATACCCGTCGCCGAGTGCGCGATTTCTGCGCTGATCCGCGCCAGCAGCGGCAGCCCGGCACGGTACAAATGGTGGGCGAGGCGATGGTGAATCACCGCCAGAATCCCCGGATAGCACAGCAGCACTTCATCGACGCTGCGGGCCGCCGGGTCACCGTGATAGGCCGCCAGCACATCGGTGTCCAACAGGCTGCGCAGGCCCGGCAGGGCGAGTGCGAAGTCCTGGATGATCTGGATCGTTTTGGCTTCGACTTCAGTGTCGGCCGAGGCACTGTGGCGGGCGGCGTAACGCAGTTCGAGCCGTGCCTGTCCCAGCAATGCATTCAACGCGACGTCCAGCGTGTGACCGACGTAGAAATCTTCACTCTCTTCACGCAGGTCGACCGGCCCCAGGCGCATCGGGAACAACGCCCCGCACAACGCTTCAAGAATCTCCGCCATGGCCGCTCGGGAAGGCAACTCGCGGCCACCCTGCTCGCCGCTGGCGCGGCCGTTTTGTGCACGCCACTCGTCACGCGCCGTGCGCAGTTGGCTGACGATGGTCTGCAATTGCCAATGGCTGGAACGCTCGCTCACGGTAAAAACTCCACACGGGCGGCCGGACTGTCTGGCCGCACTGACGGCGATTACTTTACGGCAAGGTCTGGAAACCGAATTAAGAACTGATTGTGCTGTGCTCAGCACTTTTGGCTATAAGTAATCTTGCCGGTTGCCCATGCATTTGGGCGTGCCTATAGTCCTGACATCTCTCACCGCCAGTACGGACCCATGATCAAACAACAGCTCGCCCGTTTTGACCGCCTCGATCTGCTCGGCCACCCGACCCCTCTGGAAAAACTCGAACGCCTGTCGGCCTGGCTGGGCCGCGACGTGTACGTCAAACGCGATGACCTGACGCCGCTGGCGATGGGCGGCAACAAGCTGCGCAAACTCGAATACCTGGGAGCCGATGCGCTGGCCCAGGGCGCGGACACGCTGATCACCGCCGGCGCGCTGCAATCCAACCACGTGCGCCAGACCGCCGCCCTCGCCGCCAAACTGGGCCTGGGATGCGTAGCGTTGCTGGAAAATCCTCTGGGCACCGAAGACGCCAACTATGTCGGCAACGGCAATCGGCTGCTGCTTGACCTGTTCGATGCCAAGGTCGAGTTGGTGGACAACCTCGACAACGCTGACGAGCAACTGGAAGCATTGGCCGCACGCCTGCGCAGCAACGGCAAAAAGCCATATCTGGTGCCGATTGGAGGCTCCAATGCGTTGGGCGCCTTGGGTTATGTTCGCGCCGGGCTGGAATTGGCCGAACAGATCAAGGACACCGGCCTGACTTTCGCCGCCGTCGTGTTGGCATCGGGCAGCGCCGGGACCCACAGCGGCCTGGCGCTCGCGTTGAGCGAAGCACTGCCGGATTTGCCAGTGATTGGCGTGACGGTTTCGCGCAGCGAAGAAGATCAGCGGCCGAAGGTTCAAGGCCTCGCCGAGCGCACCGCAGCACTGTTGGGCGTCAGCCTGCCAGCGAGTTTCAAGGTTGAGTTGTGGGACGAATATTTCGGCCCGCGCTATGGCGAGCCTAATGCCGGGACGTTGTCGGCGGTAAAACTGGTTGCGAGCCAGGAAGGCTTGTTGCTGGACCCGGTGTATACCGGCAAGGCGATGGCGGGGTTGCTGGACGGGATTGGGCGTCAGCGTTTTGATGAGGGGCCGATCATTTTCCTGCACACCGGTGGGGCGCCGGCGTTGTTTGCCTACGATTCGGCTTTTTAAGAGCGCTTTGCGCTCTATCGCCAGCAAGCTGGCTCCTACAAGTTCGTGTCGTTAAGAAATTTATAGTCCGACACAAACCCTGTAGGAGCCGGCTTGCTGGCGATAGCGGTCTACCTGACACATATTCCTTTAAAGAATAACAAACGCAATATTTATTATTTTCCTATCTATAAGCACCGTCATATAGTCACGCCGCAGGCGAATTTGCAGCGAGACGCATACGCTGCTTTAGGGCAGGATATCGCAGTCGTCCAAATCCCGATTTTGCCAACATTCCTAAAAGCGTCTTCATAAGAAATCACAGGGGCTTGTCATGAATTTTTCCGCACTACGTCGAAATCTGCTGGTGGGTTCGCTGGGCCTGGCGCTAAGCGCCGGTCTGCTGGGGCAAGCGGTTGCCGGTGAGCAGCTGCAAAAAATCAAGGACGCTGGCGTGATCAACGTCGGCCTGGAAGGCACTTACCCACCGTTCAGCTTCGTTGACGCCGACGGCAAACTGACCGGCTTCGAAGTCGAGTTCTCCGAAGCCCTGGCCAAAGAGCTGGGCGTGAAGGTCAAACTGCAACCGACCAAATGGGACGGCATCCTCGCGGCGCTGGAATCCAAGCGTCTGGACGCAGTGGTCAACCAGGTGACCATCTCCGAAGAGCGCAAGAAGAAGTATGACTTCTCCGAGCCGTACACCATTTCCGGGATTCAGGCGCTGGTGCTGACCAAAAAAGCTGCCGAGCTGAACATCAAGTCTGCCGCCGACCTGGCTGGCAAGAAAGTCGGCGTAGGCCTGGGCACCAACTACGAGCAGTGGGTTAAAGCCAACGTGCCGACCGCTGATGTGCGCACCTACGAAGATGATCCGAGCAAGTTCGCAGACCTGCGTAACGGCCGCACCGACGCCATCCTGATCGACCGCCTCGCCGCACTGGAATACGCCAAGAAGGCCAAGGACACTTCCGCCGCCGGCGAAGCGTTCTCCCGCCAGGAAGCCGGCATTGCCCTGCGCAAAGGCGAGCCTGAGTTGCTGGCAGCGGTGAACAAGGCCATCGACAAGCTGCGTGCCGACGGTACGCTGAAAAAGCTTTCGGAAAAATACTTCAGCGCTGACGTCACCAAATAATGGGAGAAGCTTTCCAACTTGCGCTGGACTCCGCGCCCTTCCTGCTGAAGGGCGCGTACTACACGGTAATCCTCAGCCTGGGCGGGATGTTTTTCGGCCTGGTGATGGGGTTCGGCCTGGCGTTGATGCGCCTGTCGCGCTTCAAACTGGTGAGCTGGCTGGCCCGCATCTACGTGTCGTTCTTTCGCGGCACGCCGTTGCTGGTGCAACTGTTCGTGATCTATTACGGCTTGCCGCAACTGGGTATCGAACTTGATCCGCTGCCGGCGGCCCTGATCGGCTTCTCGCTGAACATGGCCGCCTACGCCTGCGAAATCCTGCGTGCCGCGATCAGCTCCATCGAGCGTGGCCAGTGGGAAGCCGCCGCGAGTATCGGCATGACCCGCGCGCAGACATTGCGCCGGGCCATCCTGCCGCAAGCGATGCGCACGGCATTGCCGCCGCTGGGCAACAGCTTCATCTCGCTGGTCAAGGACACGGCGCTGGCCGCCACCATTCAGGTGCCGGAACTGTTCCGTCAGGCGCAGCTGATTACCGCCCGGACTTTCGAAATTTTCACCATGTATCTTGCCGCCGCGCTGATCTACTGGGTTCTGGCCACGGTGCTCTCGCACCTGCAGAACAAGCTGGAAGAGCGGGTCAATCGGCACGACCAGGAGTCCTGACCCCATGATTGTCGTGGAAAAACTGACAAAGCAGTTCAAGGGTCAAGTAGTGCTTAACGGCATTGATCTGGAAGTGAAGGAAGGCGAGGTAGTGGCAATCATCGGGCCGAGCGGCTCGGGGAAAACCACGTTCCTGCGTTGCCTGAATTTTCTCGAAGAACCCTCCAGCGGCCGGATCAAGGTCGGTGACATCGAGATCGATGGCAGCCGCCCGTTGAACCAGCAGCAGGGCCTGGTGCGGCGCTTGCGTCAGCACGTCGGCTTCGTGTTCCAGAACTTCAACCTGTTCCCGCATCGCACCGCCCTGGAAAACGTCATCGAAGGCCCGATCATCGTCAAGAAGATCGCGCACGCCGAAGCCGTTGCCCTGGGTAAAAAGCTGCTGGCCAGGGTTGGCCTGGCAGGCAAGGAAGACGCGTACCCGCGACGTCTTTCCGGTGGACAGCAACAGCGTGTGGCGATTGCCCGTGCGCTGGCGATGGAACCGGAAGTGATTCTGTTCGACGAACCCACCTCGGCACTCGATCCGGAGCTGGTGGGTGAAGTGCTGGCGACCATCCGCAGCCTCGCCGAGGAGAAGCGCACCATGGTCATCGTGACCCACGAAATGGGCTTTGCCCGCGACGTGGCCAACCGCGTGGTGTTTTTCGACAAGGGTGTGATCGTCGAGCAAGGCGAAGCAAAAGAATTGTTTGCCCATCCGAAAGAAGAACGGACAAAACAGTTTCTCAGCAAGTTCCTGAACAACGCTCAACACTGAGCAGCCATAACAGCGACATAAACTTCCACGGATGGAAGTTACATCGAAACTTCATACCCCCTTCAACCGCCACTCAAACCACTCTTACAATTTATCCCTCTTTCAATAATCGCGTGCGGTACATATATATGTCCTGCGACAGATTATCCTCGCCTAAAATCCACAAAACACTTGCGCATTGCCATACGAACAACCGGCACCTCTCACCGCAAAAAAACGCTGATTCGGTGGGTATGTTCGACAAGTCGATGGGGCTTCCGGACCTGAAAGCGTAGGAGCTTTCTGAATAACGAAAGATTCGTTACTTAACTAACCAACTCTATTGACACTTATTCCAGCGCACTCTTATCTAGTCTCCGGCAAACGAACTCATCACGTTCAATCGTTGTTCATACGCAAGTAATGAGTCGTTTGTGGCTCGGCCAATCAGTTCTTTCAGAAACGGACTTCGCTGCAAGACTTCAAGGAGAAACCCATGAAACATATTTCGAAAAAACCCGAACTTGCGGCACCGACCGTGGAGCAATCCCACCGGAGCGGCATCAACATCACCTCGGCTTCTCACCTGCTGATTGCCGTCGCGCCTTATCCCGGCATGGACGAAGGCGACTTGATCGAACTGTTCTGGGACAACTGCTACGTGGCCTCCAGGGTGCTGAACCCCTTGGACGTCGGCAAATCCGTCAGCCTGCGCGTGCCGCAAAGCTTCATCGCCAACGGCTCCTCTCGCATTCACTACCGGCTGATGCAGGTCGGCCATGGGCCAGCGCTGTCACCGACAACCTGCGTGCAGGTCAAGCTCGACTGCCCGGGAGGCCAGCCCTCTGCCCTGTACGGCGATGAAATCCAGAGCCTGGCGCCGGTGAGCATTCCCGAAACCATCCGCCGTCAGGGCGTCAACCCGAACCAGATCAAGCGCGGCGTTCCCTTGACCATCGAGCCGTACCTGAACATGGCCATCGACGATGAAATCACCCTGCGCTGGGGCGATGTGCGCATGGACCTGCCACGGCTCAAGGCCGGCGATGTGGGCCAGCCGATTCAGGTCTGGGTGCCGCCGGCGATCATTCTTGAAGCCGGCGAAGACCTGCGGCTGGAAGTGACCTACTGCATCCTCGACCGCGTGGGTAACAACTCTCGCTGGGCGCCGGCGCGTACGTTGAAGATTGGTTGTGCCAATCCCTATCTCAAAATCCCGCAGAGGGAAGTGCTTATGGCCGCAGAATCCCGAAAAAATTGAGATCCATACCATCCCCTGTAGGAGCGAAGCTTGCTCGCGAAAAACGATAACGCGTCGTGTCAGAACTTACGCCTTCGCGAGCAAGTCGGATCGCCGCACCGTTCGCTCCTACAAAAGCCGACCGCTGGGTGTTTCTGTTGCTACAAGAACAAAGTGTTGCCCTGCGTACAGTTGCTCACGACACACTTCTATCCATATTCCTAAAAGTTAGTTTATTTAATTTTTATACACGCTTAGGGTATATAAACCGGACCACCGGACATTCTTGTTTTTACTTCGCCGCATCCATCGCGGCGTTCCATGAGATGTGAGGTAGGTATGGTCCGGAACACAATCACCCCAGTGCAGATCGCCAGGGCATTGCGTGCAGCAGCCAAGGAGCGGCACTGATGTCCAGTCTGGCAGATGCAATCGTCCAGAGTGATCTGGACATCGCCCCGTTGTTGTTGCCCGCTCAGGTTTTGCGCAACGACGCACAAGCCATCAAGGCCGCCCATGAGCTGGCGCAGGTCGCCCGCCAACAAGCGGCTAAACGCGACCGTCAGCGCAAGCTGCCCTGGTCGGAAATCGAACAGTTCACCCGCAGCGGCCTGGGCAGCATTGCCATCCCGCGCGAATACGGCGGCCCGCAGGTTTCGTTCGTCACCCTGGCCGATGTTTTTGCGATCATTTCCGCAGCCGACCCGGCACTGGGACAGATCCCGCAGAACCAGTTCGGCATTCTCAACCTGGTGCTCGGCAGCGCGACCGAAGCGCAGAAAAAACAGCTGTTCAAAAGCGTGCTCGAAGGTTGGCGCATCGGCAATGCCGGGCCGGAGCGCGGCACCAGGAACACCCTGGAACTCAAGGCTCGGATCACCGCCGACGGCGACGGATTTGTCATCAGCGGGCAGAAGTTCTACTCCACCGGCGCCCTGTTCGCCCACTGGGTGGCGGTCAAGGCGCTGAACGACGACGGCAAGCAAGTACTGGCCTTCGTCCGTCGCGGCACACCGGGCTTGCGGATCGTTGATGACTGGTCCGGTTTCGGCCAGCGCACTACCGCCAGCGGCACCATTTTGCTCAACAACGTGCGGGTCGACGCCGAGCTGGTGGTGGATAACTGGAAGATCAACGACAAGCCGAACATCCAGGGTGCCGTCTCGCAGCTGATTCAAGCGGCCATCGACGCCGGCATCGCTCGCGGCGCCATCGACGACGCCATCGAATTCGTGAAAACCCGCGCCCGCCCATGGATCGACGCCAAGGTCGAACGCGCCAGCGATGATCTTTATGTGATCGCCGACATCGGCAAACTGAAAATCGAACTGCACGCCGCTGAAGCGCTGCTGCGCAAAGCCGGACAGGTACTCGATCAGGTCAACGCCGCGCCGCTTACCGCCGAGTCCGCCGCCCGTGCCTCGATTGCCGTGGCCGAAGCCAAGGTGCTGACCACCGAGATCTCGCTGCAGGCCAGCGAAAAGCTCTTCGAGCTGGCAGGCAGCCGCGCCACCCTCGCCGAATTCAACCTCGACCGCCATTGGCGCAACGCCCGCGTGCACACGCTGCACGATCCGGTGCGCTGGAAGTATCACGCCGTCGGCGCCTATCACCTCAACGGCACGCTCCCCGCTCGCCACTCCTGGATTTAACGACCAGACACCTGGAGAAACACATGACAATTTCTCACCACGTCGCGGTCATAACCAGCGATGAGCAAGCCCTGATCGTCGCCAGTGACCTGGCCGAAGACTTCAAACGCGACAGCGCCCTGCGCGACCGTGAACGCCGTTTGCCGCACCCGGAACTGGAAGTGTTTTCCCGCTCGGGTCTGTGGGGCATCAGCGTGCCAAAAGAGTACGGCGGCGCCGGGGTTTCCAACGTCACGCTGGCCAAGGTGATCGCCTTGATCGCCCAGGCGGACGGCTCCCTCGGACAAATTCCGCAGAACCATTTTTACGCCCTCGAAGTGCTGCGCGTGAACGGCAGCGCCGAGCAGAAAAAACGTCTCTATGCAGAAGTGCTGGCCGGCCAGCGTTTCGGCAATGCACTCGCCGAACTCGGCACCAAAACCGCCCACGACCGCGTCACCAGTCTGACCCGCGACGGTGACGGCTATCGCATCAACGGCCGCAAGTTCTACGCAACGGGCGCGATCTACGCGCAACGCATCCCGACCTCGGTGGTGGATGAAAACGGTGTGCAGCAACTGGCGTTCGTTCCGCGCGACAGCAAAGGGCTGACGGTCATCGACGACTGGAGCGGTTTTGGCCAGCGCACCACCGGCAGCGGTTCGGTGGTGTTCGAAGACGTCTTTGTGGCCGCCGAAGACGTGATCCCGTTTCAAAGCGCCTTCGAACGCCCGACTCCGGTCGGCCCGTTGGCACAGATTCTTCACGCCGCCATAGACACCGGCATCGCACGCGCCGCCTATGAAGACGCGCTGCATTTCGTGCGGACCAAAACCCGTCCATGGATCGACGCCACACACGAAAAAGCCATCGACGACCCGTTGACCATCAAGAGCTTCGGCCACCTGAGCATCCGCCTGCACGCCGCCGAAGCCTTGCTGGAGCGCTCCGGCGAATTCCTCGACAAGGCTCAAGCCGACACCAACGCACAGACCGTTGCCGCCGCGTCGATTGCCGTCGCCGAAGCCCGCGCCATCAGCACTGAAATCTCCCTTGCCGCCGGCAGCACGCTGTTTGAACTGGCCGGCAGCCAGGCGACCCTGATCGAACACGGACTGGATCGCCACTGGCGCAACGCTCGGGTGCACACGCTGCACGACCCGGTGCGCTGGAAGTATCACGCCGTGGGCAACTACTACCTCAACGATGAAAACCCTCCGTTGCGAGGGACCATCTGATGGCTGGTGAGAAAAAGAAGATCCTGCTCAACGCGTTCAACATGAACTGCATCGGGCACATCAACCATGGGTTGTGGACGCACCCACGGGACACCTCGACTCAATACAAGACCATCGAGTATTGGACCGAACTGGCGCAGTTGCTGGAGCGCGGTTTGTTCGACGGCTTGTTCATCGCTGACATCGTCGGCGTGTACGACGTCTACCAGAACTCGGTGGACGTGCCGCTGAAAGAATCGATCCAGCTGCCGGTCAACGACCCGCTGCTGCTGGTCTCGGCGATGGCGGCGGTGACGAAAAACCTCGGTTTCGGCCTGACCGCCAACCTGACGTATGAACCGCCGTACCTGTTCGCCCGACGCATGTCGACGCTCGATCACCTGAGCCGCGGCCGGGTCGGCTGGAACATCGTCACCGGCTACCTCGACAGCGCCGCCAAAGCCATGGGCCTGAGCGAACAAGTCGAGCACGACCGTCGTTACGACCAGGCCGACGAATACCTCGAAGTGCTCTACAAACTCTGGGAAGGCAGTTGGGAAAACGGCGCGGTGCTCAACGATCCGCAGCAGCGGATCTACGCCCAACCCGAGAAAGTGCACAAGGTCGAACACAAGGGCGAGTTCTATCAAGTCGAGGGTTATCACCTCTGCGAACCTTCGCCACAACGCACGCCGGTGCTGTTCCAGGCCGGCAGTTCGGATCGCGGTTTGCTGTTCGCCGGGCGCCATGCCGAGTGTGTGTTCATCAGCGGCCAGAACAAACCGTCGACCAGGGTTCAGGTGGACAAGGTGCGCGCCAGCGCCGTTGAAGCCGGGCGCAATCCTGAGGACATCAAGGTGTTCATGGGGCTGAACGTGATCGTCGGCGCCACCGAAGAGCTGGCCTGGGCCAAGCACGCCGAATACCTGAGCTACGCCAGTGCCGAGGCCGGCGTGGCGCATTTCTCGGCATCGACCGGGATCGATTTTTCCGAGTACGCCATCGACGAACCGATCCAGTACGTGAAGAGCAACGCGATTCAATCGGCAACCAAAAACCTGCAAAACAACGACTGGACCCGGCGCAAATTGCTTGAGCAACACGCGCTCGGTGGCCGCTACATCACGGTGGTCGGTTCACCTGAGCAAGTGGCCGATGAGCTGGAATCCTGGATCGCCGAAACCGGGCTGGATGGCTTCAACCTGACACGAATTGTCACGCCGGAAAGCTATGTGGATTTCATCGAACTGGTGATTCCCGAGTTGCAGCGGCGTGGGTCGTACAAGACCGCTTATGACGACGGCAGCCTGCGGGAGAAGCTGTTTCACGCAGAGGCGCATTTGCCTGAGCAACACACCGGCTCCGCGTTTCGCCGTTAAAAGCTTCGCGAGCAAGCTTCGCTCCTACAGGGGCACTGCAATCCCCTGTAGGAGCGAGGCTTGCCCGCGAAGAGGCCCGACCAAACACCCCAAATTTATGCACTGACTGGAAAAAACATCATGACCAAGAACTACCTCTCTCACCCAGTCAAAGCACTGGCCCTGGCCCTCGGCCTCTTCAGCTCCATCACCTTCGCCGCCGACGCGCCGCTGAAAGTCGGCACCACCGCCGCCTTCGCCATCCCGCTGGAAGCCGCCGTCGAAGAAGCCAACAAACAAGGCCTGAAAGTCGAACTCGTCGAGTTCACCGACTGGATCGCGCCCAACGTCAGCCTCGCCGCCGGTGACATCGACGTGAACTACTTCCAGCACGTGCCGTTCCTGGAAAACGCCAAGGCTGCCGCCGGTTTTGACCTGGTGCCGTTCGCGCCGGGCATCATCAACAACGTCGGCCTCTACTCGAAAAAATACAAAAGCTTCGACGAACTGCCGGAAGGCGCCAGCGTCGCCATCGCCAACGACCCGATCAACAGCGGTCGCGGCCTGCAACTGCTGGCCAAGGCCGGCCTGATCACGCTCAAGCCGGGCGTCGGCTACAAGGCTACCGAAGAAGACATCATCGCCAACCCGAAAAAAATCAAAATCCTGCAAGTTGAAGCCGTGCAACTGGTACGCGCCTATGACGACGCCGATCTGGTCCAGGGCTACCCGGCCTACATCCGCCTGGCGAAGACCTTCGATGCAGGTTCCGCGCTGCTGTTCGACGGCCTCGATCACAAGGAATACGTGATCCAGTTCGTGATCCAGCCGAAAAACAAAGCCGACCCGCGCCTGATCAAATTCGTCGACATCTACCAGCATTCGCCAGCCGTTCGCGCAGCGTTGGATAAGGCCCACGGCAAACTCTATCAAGCCGGTTGGGAAAGCTGAGAATGACGGCCGCGATCCAACGGCGACTGGATATTCCAGAGCCTCAGCAAGCTAAACAGACCGAACTGCACCCCGACCTGAACCGTGCTCACGTGCGCTTCATCGGCTTGGGCAAAACCTACAACGGCCAGCAAGGTCCGGTGGCGGCGCTGCACGGCATCGACCTGGCCATCCAGCGCGGTGAAGTGTTCGGCATCATCGGCCGCAGCGGTGCCGGCAAGTCGTCACTGATCCGCACCATCAACCGTCTCGAACAACCGAGCACGGGACGTGTGCTGATCGATCAGGTGGACATCGGCGAGTTCGATGAAGACCGCCTGGTGGCGCTGCGTCGGCGCATCGGCATGATCTTCCAGCACTTCAACCTGATGTCGGCCAAGACCGTTTGGCAGAACGTCGAGTTGCCGCTGAAAGTCGCCGGCGTGCCCAAGGAGAAACGCGAGCAGAAAGTTCGTGAGCTGTTGGAACTGGTCGGCCTGCAAGAGAAGCACAAGGCCTACCCGGCGCAGCTTTCCGGCGGGCAGAAACAGCGCGTGGGCATCGCCCGCGCGCTGGTGCACGACCCGGAGATTCTGTTGTGCGACGAGGCCACCTCGGCGCTGGACCCGGAGACCACGCAATCGATCCTCGGCCTGCTGCGCGAGATCAATCAGCGTCTGGGCCTGACCATCGTGCTGATTACTCACGAGATGGCGGTGATCCGCGACATCTGCGACCGCGTCGTGGTGTTGGAGCATGGCCGCATCGTTGAGCAAGGCCCGGTGTGGGAAGTCTTCGGCAACCCGCAGCATGAGGTCAGCAAAACCTTACTGGCGCCGTTGCAACACGCGTTGCCGCAGGAGCTGCAAAGTCGTCTCCAGACGCAACCACAGTCGTCCGACGCCGCCGTGGTCCTGCGTTTGCAATTCACCGGCAGCGCCACCGACGAACCGGATCTGGCCGCGCTGTTCGCCGCCCTCGGCGGTCGCGTGCGCTTGTTGCAAGGTGGCGTGGAACGGATTCAGGGCCATGCGCTGGGGCAATTGCTGCTGGCGGTGACCGGTTCGCCGCTGGGCGCGGAAGAACTGCGCCAGCGCGCCGGCAACTGGGCGCAACAGGTGGAGGTGCTGGGTTATGTGGTTTGATCGGTTGCTGCAAGGCTTCATCGACACGTTTTTGATGGTTGGCGTGTCGTCATTGATTGCGCTGCTGGCGGGGATTCCGCTGGCAGTGATCCTGGTTACCAGCTCCAAGGGCGGGATCTACGAAGCACCGGCGCTGAACCGCGCCTTGGGTGGGTTCGTGAACCTGTTTCGCTCGATTCCGTTTTTGATTTTGATGGTGGCGTTGATTCCGTTTACCCGGTTGATCGTTGGCACCACTTATGGCGTATGGGCGGCCGTGGTCCCGCTGACGATTGCGGCCACGCCGTTCTTTGCGCGTATCGCGGAAGTCAGTTTGCGTGAGGTGGATTACGGTTTGATCGAAGCAGCGCAGGCGATGGGATGCCGGCGTTGGCACATTGTCTGGCATGTGTTGTTGCCGGAAGCGCTGCCAGGGATTGTCGGTGGTTTCACGATCACCTTGGTGACCATGATCAACTCGTCGGCCATGGCCGGGGCGATTGGTGCGGGTGGGTTGGGGGACATTGCGTATCGGTATGGGTATCAGCGGTTTGATAGCCAGATCATGCTGACGGTGATTGTGTTGCTGGTGGTGTTGGTGGCGGTGATTCAGTTGGGTGGGGATCGGTTGGCTCGGGGGTTGAACAAGCGCTAGGCGAGAAGCTAAAAGTGCGAAAGCGCTTTTAGCCAGCGAGTTCTCGATGCCAAGAAGTTAATACTGCTGGAATCTAAGGACTAGTAGAAAGCCAAGTACGGACCCTATCAACTCTTGCTAAAAATGCATTTTTTGAACGTTGAATCTCGAGAGGATCGGCGACATCAAGCCCGTTGGTGTGCTCATCATAAAAAGCGGGCCAGTCGGTCTCATTAAATTTTTCCACGACGATGGAATTTTCAAAAAATATCGAAAGGTGGGCATCTCCGAGCTCTAACCCTGGGCCTTTCGGCCTTGAGTCAGCCGAACCAAGGCCAAGTATTTGCTCATGATCAATAGCGTAAAATTTTCCGGCCTCATCAAAAACAACGTTCGATCCTTCATTATCTCGATCACGAATATCAATCAAATAATCAAAAACATACAAGCTTGTTTTCTCTCTATTGAAACCCATTGAACAAGCAGACCTGTCCATTACTGGCTGGATGTAACGCGAGACAACTGCTCGCCTCCGCTCCTGCACAAGTGCAGTTTCAGGAACAAAATCCAGCCCCAACTGCTCACTTAGCCTAAAAGCAAATACCTCATTATTGGCCCTGATACGCTGCAATTCCATTTCGTCATCAGGCGTCCACATTTCAGCATAGTTTTTATACACAACCCTATAACCATCAATATCCAACAAGCTCACTTCATTACTCCTGGAAAGATCCGTAACGAGAGATGCGTTATCAATATGATCCTGCGAATAGAGAAGTTCTGGAAGGCCTTGAATTTTTTGCAACTGCATATTGACCGAATCAACCTTTACCAAACCGCCTGCATCTTTAAAACGCAACACATTATTTCCCAGCATGCAGTAAAGGTTCGGACCATTAATTAATCCCGCAGGATCGGAACAAATCCATCGCTGTAACCACGGCGCGTAATACCGGAATCCGTAGTAATAAAGTCCTGTCGCATCCCGCTCCTTGCCCGAGTAGCGAATGGTTTTGTACTTCGCCACCAAGGCGCTTTCCCCCGCCCAGCATGCGGTGCCGCCGAAGGGGTAATAGTATTCCTGGGTCAGCACGCAGGCTTCGTGATCCAGTTCCAACGTGCTGGAACCGAGGTGGTCGCAGAGGCTGTAACGCAATTGATCGGCATGCGCGCCTTCGGGCCAGTGCAAGGCGCGAACACTGCAGCGTCCTGCTTCAATGCTGATGACATGGTGTTCTTTGCCATCGGACTGGCGGTGGAGTTCCAGGCCGGGCAGGTAACGGACTTCAGTACGCCCTGTGCGGCCACGGGTCTGGTTGAAATGCACTTTGCGCAGCCGATGACCGGGACGGTCGTAGGCGTAGCATTCGTAATCGTCGGGGTCGTCTTCACGCTTGACCAGAGTCACCCGGCTCAACTGGTTGCGGATGTCCCACGTCATGGCTTGGCCGCGCTGCAACTCCAGCTGATTGCCGCAGACATCGAAGCCTGACTCGATTTCCGGCTCACCGGGCAATGAACCATCGTCCCGCTGCGCCAGGCTGCGGTTGCTGCGGGCGGAGGTGAACATCGAGAAACCCGGCGCGCCACTGTGCTGGCGGGTGATCAGATTGCCCGCTGCGTCGTACTCGAAACGCTGGGTGTAGTTGCGCCGCTGATTGGGGTCCAGCGGTGTGGGCAGCAAGTCCGGCAACGCCGGACCGTGGCTGGGGTTGGCAACTTCCCAGCCGCTGGCTTCGACCAGTTGGGACAGGCTGTCATAGCGATAACGATTGATCGGTTCGATGCGCTGGTTGTTGAACCAGGTAACGGCTTGGGCCTTGTCTTCCAGCTCGGTGATGTTGCCCGCCGGATCGTAGGTGTAATTCAGATCCTGCAACGTCTTCTGACTTCCGAGGGCGGCCATCAACCGAATCAACCGACCGTCATCGGCACCGTACTCGGCTTGCGTTTTCACACCGTTGCCAGCGATTTCGCTTTCGATCTGGTCGTGTGTGTTGTAGAGGATGTCGCTGACCAGGCATTGCGGTTGTCTGCCCTCTCCAGCCATCAGCAGCCAGGTCTCACTCAGCCTACCCGCCACGTCGTAGACAAAGGTCCGGTCATTACCCATGGCATCGGTCTGGCGCTGAATCTCACCCGAGGGAGAGAAGACGTGCCGCGTGACGAACGACTGATCTTCCAGCAACGCGTCCCGGGCCTCTAACTCGCTGGGCCAATCGGGTGGTTCAAGGTCGATCAGGAAGCGTTGGTTTTCACCCAATTGCGAACCGGGCAAACCGTAATCGGTGACGAAGCGGGTACTGGCCGGGTTGTCATGGCGGATCAGCTTTGCACATTGGTTATGCACTGCGAATGCCGGGGCAGAGCCGCCGTAGGTCAATCGCTCGACTACGTGCGGTAGTGCGTCAGCGGCTTGTTCCGTAACGGCTATCGGGCGTTGCTGATCGTCATAGGCGATGTGACGCTGACTGCCTCTGGCGTCCCGGAACGAACGCAGCGAACCGGCCTGATTCAACAGGCTCAGTTGCCAGCCGGCATCGACGCTGTCCGTCAGCAAGGGATGGCCGCTCAACCCATGGACCGTCACCAGATTCGGCTTCTGCGCAGACGCCCATAAACGGGAATCCGACGACTCGACCGAACGCCCCGCAGCATCGAAAACCTGCCGGGTGATGCGCGAAGCAATGACGTTCTCGTCCGGATGCCGGCAATAGCCCACCTCGCGAATCGCCAAGGCTCGCGGGTCCATGACCGACAGGGTCGGCGTGTGTGGGTGAGCGTTCACGGTATCGACGGTCCTTCGCTCGGATCGAGGTAAGACTGAGCCTTTTTGGGCCGCGCCGATACTGACAGAAGTAACAGGTAACCTCACCGTTGGGCGTGTTCGTTGAACGTGTTTCGCTCGAGTCCGTTTTTCCGGGGATTGTCGGTGGTTTCACGATCACCTTGGTGACCATGATCAACTCGTCGGCCATGGCCGGGGCGATTGGTGCGGGTGGGTTGGGGGACATTGCTTATCGGTATGGGTATCAGCGGTTTGATAGCCAGATCATGTTGACGGTGATTGTGTTGCTGGTGGTGTTGGTGGCGGTGATTCAGTTGGGTGGGGATCGGTTGGCTCGGGGGTTGAACAAGCGCTGAAGCAAATGAATGACCTCAACGAGGGGAGCAGTTCGCAAACACCTGCCCCTCCCGTTCAAGCAATAAATAACTAGCTGTCACTTCGTATATAGCTGACTCAATCGGTGGCCAAGAGATCGGAAAAATGAAGTTTTTTTGGTCTTATTCTGAACGAGTGGACGTGTGACTCGGCTGGTGCCAATGGACGGTTGCACGGGCTCAGCCAATGGTTTGGCAAGTCCCAACATAGATTCTTCATTGTAGATCTGCCGGGCAGTCATCCCTTTAGCCTCCATCTTGAAAATGATGCTCCGGCCATCACTTTCTCCAAATTTCGCTTTGGCGGCTTCCCAGACACCTTGTTCTTTGAGGTAGGTGATCAAGCCATTGAAATCTCGCTTGTACGTGTTCACCAGGCGCGCATACGTTTCGGGCGAGTCAATAGAATTGATTCGAAGTGTTGAATCAAACGACGAGCTCTCGGGAATCGGGGCATAGCTCACTGACTGTTGCTGCGGAGCAATCTCGCGAATCATCGCCTCAACGTCAATTGAGGATTCGGGTTTGTAGTGGCCGGAATGATTGTTGATGACGAATTTTGAAGGGGCCTGTTTATCAATTTTCAACAGCCCCGCGAACTCTGGAAGTCCCATGCCAGGCTGGATGCCCATGTGCTGAAAATACATATTGGCAAACAGACGTAGCTTGCCGCTCTGGTCACGAAATGCAGCAATGGCATGTCCGAAAGATGATGGGTACCACTCGGAATTTTCACCCTCGAACACCTTCATACCTCGACCATGAACCGGGCCGGTACTCATGAACGTGTTTTTCTCATCATTCCAAATCAGCTCCTCGAACCATCCCGTGCCAATGGTTTTACTCATTGGGTTGACGATATCGTCGATAAAAACATCGACTGGAATCGATAACGTGCCTTGCCAGTCGTAGAAATTAATCGGGTTGTTCCTCACCATCGCATAGCGATTCAGCCCATCCTTGTCTCCTGCCGGGTCTGGGCATATCCAACGCTGCAACCACGGCGCGTAGTATCGATAGCCGTAGTAATAAAGCCCCGTTGAATCCCGCTCTTTACCCGAGTAGCGAATCGTTTTGTACTTCGCCACCAACGCACTTTTACCGGCCCAGCATGCGGTGCCGCCGAAGGCGTAATAGTGCTCTTGGGTCAGCACGCCGGCTTCGTGATCCAGCTCCAACGTGCTGGAACCGAGGTGGTTGCAGAGGCTGTAACGCAATTGATCGGCATGCGCTCCTTCGGGCCAGTGCAAGGCCCGAACGCTGCAACGGCCGGCTTCGATGCTGATGACATGGCGCTCTTCGCCATCGGACTGGCGGTGGAGTTCCAGGCCGGGCAGGTAGCGGACTTCAGTACGCCCTGTCCGGCCACTGGCCTGGTTGCAATGCACTTTGCGCAGCCGATGACCGGGGCGGTCGTAGGCATAGCATTCGTAATCGTCAGACCCACTGATGCGTTTGACCAACGTCACCCGGCTCAATTGGTTGCGGATGTCCCAGGTCATGGCTTGGCCGCGCTGCAACTCCAGCTGATTGCCGCAGGCATCGAAGCCTGAATCGATGTCGGATTCCCCCGGCAGCGACCCGTCGTCCCGCTGCGCCAGGCTGCGGTTGCTGCGGGTGGAGGTGAACATCGAGAAACCCGGTGCACCACTGTGCTGGCGGGTGATCAGATTGCCCGCCGCGTCGTACTCGAAGCGCTGGGTGTAGTTGCGCCGCTGATTGGGGTCCAGCGGTGTGGGCAGCAAGTCCGGCAACGCCGGTCCGTGACTCGGGTTGGCGACTTCCCAGCCGCTGGCTTCGACCAGTTGGGACAGGCTGTCATAGCGATAACGATTGATCGGTTCGATGCGCTGGTTGTTGAACCAGGTAACGGCTTGGGCCTTGTCTTCCAGTTCGGTGATGTTGCCCAACGGATCGTAGGTGTAATTCAGGTCCTGAACGGGATCTTCATTCCCGACTGCCGCCACCAATCGTATTAAACGACCGTTCTCGGCGTCGTACTCGGCTCGCGTTTGAACGCCATTGCCGGCCGTTTCACTTTCGATCTGGTCGTGTGCGTTGTAGCGGATGTCGCTGACCAGCTGTTGTGGTTGTCTGCCCTCTCCAGCCATCAGCAGCCAGGTCTCACTCAGCTTGCCTGCCACGTCATAGGCAAAGGTACGGTGATTGCCCATGGCATCGGTCTGGCGCTGAATCTCGCCCGTGGGAGAGAAGACGTGCCGCGTGACGAACGACTGATCTTCCAGCAACGCGTCCCGGGCCTCTACCTCGCTGGGCCAATCGGGTGGTTCAAGGTCGATCAGGAAGCATTGGTTTTCAGTCAATTGCGAACCGGCCAAACCGAAGTCGGTGACGAAGCGGGTACCGGCTGGATTGTCATGACGGATCACCGCTGCGCATTGGTTATGCACTGCGAATGCCGGGGCAGAGCCGCCGTAGGTCAATCGCTCGACCACACGCGGTAATGCTTCGGCGGTCTGTTCCGTAACGGCTATCGGACGTTGCTGATCGTCATAGGCGATGTGACGCTGACTGCCTCTGGCGTCCCAGAACGATCGCAGCGAACCGGCCTGATTCAACAGGCTCAGTTGCCAGCCGGCATCGACGCTGTCCGTCAGCAACGATTGGCCACTCAACCCATGGATTGTCGTCAAATTCGGCTTCTGCGCAGACGCCCATAAACGGGGATCCGACGACTCGACCAAACGCCCCGCAGCATCGAAAACCTGCCGGGTGATGCGCGAAGCAATGACGTTCTCGTCCGGGTGCCGGCAATAGCCCACCTCGCGAATCGCCAAGGCTCGCGGGTCCATGACCGACAGGGTCGGCGTGTGTGGGTGAGCGTTCACGGTCTCGACGGTCCTTCGCTCGGGTCGAGGTAAGACTGAGCCTTTCTTGGCCCAACCGATACTGGCAGAAGTAACAGGTAACCTCACCGTTGGGTGTGTTCGTTGAACCTGTTTCGCTCGATTCCGTTTTTCCGGGGATTGTCGGTGGTTTCACGATCACCTTGGTGACCATGATCAACTCGTCGGCCATGGCCGGGGCGATTGGTGCGGGTGGGTTGGGGGACATTGCTTATCGGTATGGGTATCAGCGGTTTGATAGCCAGATCATGTTGACGGTGATTGTGTTGCTGGTGGTGTTGGTGGCGGTGATTCAGTTGGGTGGGGATCGGTTGGCTCGGGGGTTGAATAAGCGCTGAGCAGGGACCAGGCAAGGAAGCCGACTTCCTGATCACCGCAATGAACCTAGTGAGGATTCTGCACGCGCTCGACTCTATAGTTAAGACCTCCCTGATGGCTGAGCATCAATCTGTAGACTCCACGCCCCCTACTGCCGTGATATCCACTCAAGTCTGCAGACCATAAACCACCGCGATGGCGGTGCCAGTGGAGCGCTTTCGTACGACCTGCGCGCAAATCACTGATCGCCGACTCGACGATTTCCCTGTCAGAATCAGATGCGTCATTCAGGATCCTATCTACCTCTTTTGTATCAATTATCCATCGCTGGTCGGGTGCGGACGCCGCATTTGGAAGTTGGGCCAATCCTGAACCAGACTGCGAAGTGCTGCGCCCCTTTCGTCGACCGGAAACAGGTACAAAACTGCCTGAATCAAATTGGTTCGGGTCGGTAAGGGCCGATGTGGTTGACGAGCTTTCTCTCGACTTATCTCGAAGTAACACCGTGCTGTGGCCAATTTTCCTTAACCCACGTTCGGGATTGTTATCCGATCTCAGGACCTGATCAGCCTGATCAGCCGTTGCTGTGGGACCTGCATATCCATAAATTTTCCCTGCACGATTATCGAAAAGCATGAGACTAAAGTCGTTTGAAACATTTCGCCGCCCGTATGCGAAATCCACAAACCTGCCGGTTTCGCCCGCCGTCAAATTTGCGTTCTTTGCGAGCTCGCGTACGGAACGTCTAAACCTTTCACCTGAATTTCTCTCCTTCTCCTCTTCTTTTATAGCGCTAGCCTCCGGTCTTGATTGCTGATGTTCGTGCCAACGCATGATTGCAAACAGCGCACCGCCCACCAAGGCTCCAACTGACGACCCCATTTGAGCATTCCCGTCTATCCCACCCGATCCTGCTCCGATCAGGGCGAACAAGACCATAATGATGACGCCTCCCAACATTTGAGTGCCCTGAACCTGCTCTCCCTCCAACCCGAATCTATCAATGAAGTTGATCGGGTTGTTACCCACCATTGCGTAACGATTAGGCCCATCCAGATGACCTGCGGGATCTGGACTTGTCCACCGCTGTAACCACGGCGCGTAATATCGATAGCCGTAGCAATAAAGCCCCGTTGCATCCCGCTCTTTGCCGGAATAGCGAATCGTTTTGTACTTCGCCACCAACGTATTTTTACCAGCCCAGCATGCGGTGCCGCCGAAGGGATAATAGTGTTCCTGGGTCAGCATGCCGGCTTCGTGATCCAACTCCAACGTGCTGGAACCGAGGTGGTTGCAGAGGCTGTAACGCAATTGATCGGCATACGTTCCTTCGGGCCAGTGCAAAGCCCGAACGCTGCAACGGCCGGCTTCGATGCTGATGACATGGCGCTCTTCGCCATCGGACTGGCGGTGGAGTTCCAGGCCGGGCAGGTAGCGGACTTCAGTACGCCCTGTCCGGCCACTGGTCTGGTTGAAATGCACCTTGCGCAGCCGATGGCCGGGGCGGTCGTAGGCATAGCACTCGTAATCGTCGGGGTCATCATCACGCTTGACCAACGTCACCCGGCTCAACTGGTTGCGAATGTCCCAGGTCATGGTTTGGCCGCGCTGCAACTCCAGCTGATTGCCGCAGGCATCGAAGCCTGACTCGATTTCTGGCTCGCCGGACAATGAACCATCGTCACGCTGCGCCAGGCTGCGGTTGCTGCGGGCGGAGGTGAACATCGAGAAACCGGGCGCACCGCTGTGCTGGCGGGTGATCAGATTGCCCGCTGCGTCGTACTCGAAACGCTGCGTGTAGTTGCGCCGCTGATTGGGGTCCAGCGGTGTGGGCAGTAAATCCGGCAACTCCGGTCCGTGGCTGGGGCTGGCAACTTCCCAACCCTTGGCTTCGACCAGTTGAGACAGGCTGTCATAGCAATAGCGGTTGATCGGTTCGATGCGCTGATTGTTGAACCAGGTAACGGCTTGGGCCTTGTCTTCCAGCTTGATGATGTTGCCCGCCGCATCGTAGGTGTAAATCAGATCCTGCAACGACTTCTGACTTCCGACGGCGGCCACCAACCGCATCAACCGACCGTCATCGGCACCGTACTCGGCTCGCGTTTGAACGCCATTGCCGGCGGTTTCGCTTTCGATCTGGTCGTGGGCGTTGTAGCGGATGTCGCTGACCAGCTGTTGTAGTTGTCTGCCCTCTCCAGCCAGCAGCAGCCAAGTTTCACTCAGCCTGCCTGCCACGTCATAGGCAAAGGTCCGGTCATTACCCATGGCATCGGTCTGGCGCTGAATCTCGCCCGTGGGAGAGAAGACGTGCCGCGTGACGAACGACTGATCTTCCAGCAACGCGTCCCGGGCTTCGAACTCACTGGGCCAATCGGGTGGTTCAAGGTCTTTCAGGAAGCATTGGTTTTCACTCATTTCCGAACCGGCCAAACCGTAGTCGGTCACGAAGCGGGTACTGGCCGGGTTGTCATGGCGGATCAGCTTTGCACATTGGTTATGCACAGCGAATGCCGGGGCAGAGCCGCCGTAGGTCAGACGTTCAACTACACGCGGCAACTCTTGTGCAGCCTGCTCCGTCACCGAAAGCAGACGCTGCTGATTGTCATACTCGCACTGACGCTGATTACCCCGCCCATCCCAGAATGAATGCAGCGAGCCAACGTGATCCAACAGACTCAGTTGCCAACCGGCGTCCGCACTTTTCGTCAACACGGGCTGACCACTCAAGCCGTAGACAGTCGCCTGGTTCGGCTGCGGTGCCGTACCCCAAAGCCGTGGATCCCATGACGCAACCAACCGCCCGGCCGCCTCGTAAATTTGCCGGGTGATGCGCGTATCAGCGTCTGGCTTGTCCGGATGGCGACAGTAGCCCACATTGCGGATCGCCAACGAACGCGGATCTATAACCGACACCGTCGGGGTGTGGCGGTGAGCATTCACGGTCTCGACGTTCCTTCGCTCGGATCAAGGTAAGACTGAGCCTTTTTTGGCCGGGTCGATACTGTAAGAAGTAACAGGTAGCCGCACCGAGAGTGTTGGGGGGACGGGGGTTGAACAAGCGCTGAATCAAGGTTAGCGGTAGGAAATTCACTACAAATCGGGAAGTTTTCCCACAGAGAAATCAGCACTCCTACAAGGCCAATCCCTTTCATTTGCAGGACGTTTCCTAGATGATTCCGCACGCTTGCGCCTGGCAAATCCGCTGGCTAGTCTCGGTCCGTCACTGCTCATCAGTGATCGGGATTAGTAGCCCGGATCGATAGGTGCATAGCGTGTTCATGATCATGTCTGGCAATTTGCCGGATGCTGAATATGGTGGCTGTGCGTGGGGCACCTTCGGGTGC
This sequence comes from Pseudomonas sp. IT-P44, assembly GCF_949768225.1. NCBI lineage: Bacteria > Pseudomonadati > Pseudomonadota > Gammaproteobacteria > Pseudomonadales > Pseudomonadaceae > Pseudomonas > Pseudomonas sp. IT-P44. The sequence goes on from NZ_CATKQM010000010.1 coordinate 114,946, forward strand.
GCCGGTTTGCCTATTGACCGGTCTACTAACCTGCGCGCAGCCGCCACCCATCGTTTTAGTAGGCGAAAAGTGGCGGCTCCCATGCATCAATAGGAGCAACACAAGTGAAAAAACCAGTCCCCGATCCACCTCCAGAAACCTCAAGCAAAGACAACGACGATCCGCTTAAAGGTCGTTCAGCGCTTTACCACGCAATCGATTTTTACCTCACCCGCGAACATACCGGCGCACCGGACGAACTGCGCTTCTACAACGTCAGCCAGGACGTGAACTTCGAGGACACGCAACTCTATGTCGCCGACCTTTTGCGCTGCGCCTCGGTCACCGCTTATCGGTGTGGCGATCAACTGAAAGGTGCCGACAGGGCCATGGTGTTCTCTATTTGGCATTTGCTGGAAATTGCCAAGGCGATGGTTGACCGGTCCATTGAATGTTTGGGGATGAAGCACACCGGAAACCGGCCTGAATAATCGGTCGACAGTTAAATCGCCTTCGCGGGCAAGCCTCGCTCCTACAGGTTTCACACCGTCCAGAAGATCACGCGAACCCTGTAGGAGCGAGGCTTGCCCGCGAATGGCTGCGCAGCAGCCCCGAACCTGATGGCGTATATTCGGCGAATCCCAATTGCCTGCGCAGCCCGCCATGAAACAAACCCCGGACGACCTTGAGAAAATCACCTCCACCACCCTCGGTCATTACAACTCAGTGGCCGAAGGTTTTCGCGAAGGGACGCGCGATCACGATGTCAGCCAGAACATTGATGCGTTGCTGCGGCATATTCAGGGTGAGGCGCCCTTCGACATCCTCGACTTTGGCTGCGGGCCGGGTCGGGATTTGCAGACGTTCACGCGCATGGGCCACACCGCGGTCGGCCTCGACGGTTCGGAAAAGTTTGCGCAAATGGCGCGTGAAGACAGTGGTTGCGAGGTGTGGCAGCAGGATTTTCTGAAGCTTGATTTGCCGGCTGAACGCTTTGACGGGATTTTTGCCAACGCGGTGCTGTTTCACATTCCACGTCAGGAATTGCCACGGGTGTTGAAGGAATTGCGTGGGGCGTTGAGGCCGGGTGGGGTGTTGTTCAGTTCCAATCCGCGTGGTGAAAATCAGGAGGGGTGGAATGGGCCGCGGTATGGGGCTTATCACGATCTTCAGGCGTGGCAGGATTTGCTCACCGCGGCGGGGTTTGTGGAGTTGGAGCATTACTACCGGCCGGCGGGTCTGCCGCGGGAGCAGCAGCCTTGGTTGGCGAGTGTCTGGCGTAAATCTGAGTAGTCAGGTCGGACGCCATCGCGAGCAGGCTCGCTCCCACAGGAGACCGCATTTCCCTGTGGGAGCGGGCTTGCTCGCGAATAGAGCGCGAAGCGCTCTGCTTTTACTGGACCTCTTTTTTCGGCTCGCGAATCTTGTACCAGGCCACATACAGCGCCGGCAAAAACAGCAGCGTCAGCAACGTCGCGATGATGATGCCGCCGATCATCGCGTAGGCCATCGGCCCCCAGAACACTTCCCGGGCAATCGGGATCATCCCCAGGCTCGCCGCCGCAGCCGTCAGCAGAATCGGCCGGCGACGGTGTTCCGTGGCTTGCGCCACCGCATCCCACGGTGACAGCCCCTCTTTCTCCAGGGCATCGATCTGGGTCACCAGAATCACCGAGTTGCGGATGATGATCCCGATCAACGCCAGAATCCCCAGGATCGCCACGAAGCCCATCGGCGTGCCGGTGGGAATCAGCGCCAGCACCACGCCGATCAGGCCGAGCGGCGCGACGCTCGCCACCAGGAACAGCTTCTGCACGCTGTGCAATTGAATCATCAGGAACGTTGCCATCAGGAACAGCATCAACGGCACCACCTTGGCAATCGGCCCTTGTGCCTTGCCGCTTTCCTCAACCGTACCGCCCGTGGCGACCTTGTAGCCTACCGGCAAAGCGGCGGCGAATTTGTCGATCTCAGGCTTCAGTTGCTTGACCAGATCGGTCGGCTGAATCTCGTCGCGCACCGCAGCCTTGATGGTGATGGTCGGCTTGCGGTCGCGGCGCCACACCAGCGGCTGCTCCAGTTCATAACGCACGGTGGCGAAAGCCAGCAGCGGGATCGAAGTACCGCTGGGCGTGACGATCTGCAGGTTCTGCAACGTTTCCGGCGTTCCGCGCTCCGCGTCCACCGCGCGGCCCACGACGTTGATCAGGTAGATATCGTCATCAACCTGCGTCACCGGCGCACCGACGACGATGCTGTTCATCAGGTTGGCCACGTCTTCCGACGACAACCCCAGTTGCCGCACCTTGTCCTGGGCGATGTCGATGCGCAGGACTTTGCCCGGCTCGTTCCAGTCGTAAATGATCTCGCCGATGTGCGAGTTCTTGTCCAGCTCGGTGGCCAGGGCGATGGCATGTTTACGCACCTGGTCGATGTCCTTGCCGCTGACCCGGTACTGGATCGGCCGCCCGACAGGCGGGCCCATTTCCAGCGCCTGGACGTAACTGCCAATGCCGACGAAATCCTTGCGCAAGCGTTCGCGCAAACGCTGACTCAGGGCTTCTCGCGATTCCAGGCCTTTGCTGACGATGACCAATTGCGCGTAGTACGGGTTTTGCAATTGCTGGTCGAGCGGCAGGTAGAAACGGATCGCGCCTTCGCCGATGTAAGTGCTCCAGCGCACGATGTCCGGGTCGTCCTTGAGCGTCGCTTCGAGCTTGTCCACGGCTTTGCGGGTTTCGGCAATCGAAGCGTTTTGCGGCAGGTTCAGGTCGACGAGAATTTCCGGCCGGTCGGAGGACGGGAAGAACTGGTTCTGCACGAACTGCATGGAAAACACCGACGCCACGAACAAGGCAATGGTGATGCCGATGGCCCACCAGCGATTGCGCATGGACCAGAGCATGCCGTAATTGAAGGCGCGACCGATGCGACCAGGTTCTTCATCGTGAGGTTTCACGTTGGCGCTGAGGATGTGTACGCCGATCACCGGCGCGAACAACACCGCGACAACCCACGACACCAGCATCGCCACGGCAATCACCGCAAACAGCGTGAAGGTGTACTCGCCCGCCGAACTGGCGTTCAGGCCGATCGGTACAAAACCGGCCACCGTCACCAGCGTACCGGTGAGCATCGGGAACGCGGTCGAGGTGTAGGCGAACGTGGCCGCCTGCTCCTTGGTTTCGCCCATCTCCAGTCGGGTGACCATCATCTCGACCGTGATCATCGCGTCGTCCACCAGCAGGCCGAGGGCGATGATCAGCGCGCCGAGGGAAATCCGCTGCATGGTGATGCCGCTGTATTCCATGAAGACGAAGACCATCGCCAGTACCAGCGGAATCGAGCACGCCACCACTAACCCGGCGCGCACGCCGAGGCTGACGAAGCTGACCACCAGCACGATCACCACCGCTTCGAACAGCGCGCTGGTGAAGCCGCCAACGGCTTTTTCCACCACGGCGGCCTGGTCGGAAACGTTGTACACACCGACGCCCACCGGCAAATCGGCGGTCAGGTCGATCATGCGCTGGTGCAGCGCCTTGCCGAAATCCTGAATGTTGCCGCCCTTCTTCATGGCAATGGCCAGGCCGATGGCCGGATGGCCGTTGTAGCGAAACTCCGGGGTCGCCGGGTCGACATAACCCCGACTGATGTCGGCAATGTCGGCCAGGCGATAGAAGCGATCGTTGAGCCGCAGGTTGACGTTTTCCAGGTCTTTCTCGGAAGCGAACTGCCCGGTGGTGCGAATGGAAATCCGCTCTGGACCGGCTTCAATGACCCCGGCCGGCGTCACGGCGTTTTGCGATTGCAGGCTATCCACGACCTGACGCTGATCAATGCCCAGCGCCGCCAGTTTGCGGGTGGAGAAGTTCAGGTAGAGCACTTCATCCTGCTCGCCGACCATCTCGACCTTGCCCAGCCCCGGCACCTCACGGATCTCGGCGCGGACCTGCTCGACGTAATCGCGTAACTGGCGCATCGACAAGCCGTCAGCGGTAAAGGCGTACACCGAACCGAACACATCACCGAATTCGTCGTTGAACCCAGGCCCTTGCAGGCCCTTGGGGAACTGGCCGCGAATGTCGTTGATCTTCTTGCGCACCTGGTACCAGATTTCCGGGATGTCCTTGGCGCTGGTGGTGTCGCGCAGGTTCACGAAGACCGTGGACTCACCGGGTCGTGTATAGCTTTTCACATAGTCGAGGGAGTCGAGTTCTTCGAGCTTTTTCTCGATGCGGTCGGTGACCTGCTTGAGGGTTTCTTCCTGGGTCGCACCCGGCCAGCTGGACTGGATGACCATGGTCTTGATGGTGAACGAGGGGTCTTCCTCACGGCCGAGGTTCATGTACGAGAACACGCCCATCAGCAGCGCGATGAACATCAAATACCAGACAAACGACTGATGCTTGAGGGCCCATTCGGATAAGTTGAAACTCCCTTTCATTGTGGGCTGTCCTCATCGATTTTCACTTTCTGCCCAGGCTTCAGGCTGTTCACACCGGCACTCACGACACGCTCGCCGGACTTCACGCCGCTGGCCAGGACCATGGTGGAATCGGTGCGGCTGATCAGGCTGATGTCACGCGGGGAAACGGTTTGGGTCTGAGGGTCGATGACCCAGATCCGCGATTTGCCATCGACCTCTTGCAGCGCGGTCAGGGGCAACTCGATTCGTGGCTTGATCGCAGAGCTGAGGGTGACGCTGATTGCCGTGCCCAGGCGAAACCCCGGTGGTGTGTCGGTCAGGGTCAGGCGGGCGCGCCGGGTGCGGGTGGCGCTCTGGGCCTGGGGTTCGATTTCGCGGACGATGGCGGTGGTGGTGATGTTCGGTTCCAGTTGCACGGCGACCTGAAACACCACATCCGCGGGCAACTGATCCACCAGCGTGTCGGGCAGGTCGATTACCGCTTCCTTGATGTCCGGCTGCGCCAGGGTCACCACTTGCTGGCCGGCGGTCACCACTTGCCCGGCTTCGGCGTTCCACGCGGTGACGATGGCTTTGTGGTCGGTGCGCAACTCGACATAATCGAGTTGGTCCTTGGCCTGATCGACCGCCGCCTTCGCTTGATCGAGGGAAGCCTGAGTGGTTTTCAGATCGGTCTGGGCGATGTCCAGTTGCGCCTGCGCACCGACCCCGCGATCGAACAGCTCCTGCTGACGCCGGGCGTTGGCCTGGGCGTTGATCAGTTGTGCCTGAACCTTCGCCAGATCGCCCTGAGCCGAGCGCAACTGGTTTTGCTGATCGGTGGGATCGAGGGTCGCGAGCAAGGCGCCCTTCTCGACCTCGGCGCCGACATCGACGTTGCGACTGGCAATGCGCCCCGGCACGCGGAAGCCGACATTGGTTTCGTATCGGGCCTGAATGCTGCCGGCGAAGCGGCCGAGACTCTCCTCGCCCAGCGCCTGGACCTTGATCGACAGCACCGGACGCACCGGCTCTGGCGGCGGTTCTTCTTTCGAGCAGGCCACCAGCAGCATTCCGGCGAACACCAGCAACACGCGCTTCATGGCTGGGCTCCCGCAGCTAAATCCTTGTAGGTGTTTTCGGCGATTTCCACTTTGACGCCGGGGTGCAGCAACTGACCGCCGGCAATGACGACTTTTTCGCCGCCCTTCAGGCCATCGCTGATGATGACTTTGCCGGTCAGGTAACGACCCACCGTCACCGTATGCAATTGCGCCTTGCCCTCGTCATCCACCAGCCACACGGCCGGTTCGCTGAGGTTTTTGGTCAGCGCCGACCATGGCAGTTCGATTGCGGCTTTGCTCGGCGTCTTCGCCGTGCCGCTGATCACCGAGCCAAGTTGCATGCCTTCCGGCAAACCGTTAAGGGTGACCTTGACCTGCACCGTACCGGTCTGCGCGGAAACGGCCGGGGTGACTTCCCGAACCGTGCCCGTGGTCTTGATGGCCGGGTTATCGAGCAAGCTCACCACAATCGTTTTGCCCTCAGGGTCCTCTGTCAGCAGCGACTCGTAGACGTTGAACACCGCGTCGCGCTCACCGTCGCGCGCCAGGCTGAAAATCGGCATCGTGGCCTGCACCACCTGGCCGACTTCGGCCTGCCGGGCAGTGATCACTCCCGGCGCGTCGGCGATCAGCGCGGTGTAACTCAGTTGCTCGCGGGCGTTGGCCAGTTGCGCCTGGGCAGCCGTCAGCGCGCTCTGGCTGCTGCGCAATGCGGCCTGGGCAGAGTCGAACTCGCTTTGACTGGTGTAGCCCTTGGGCAGGAGTTTTTGTTGGCGGACGAAGGCGGCGGCGGCCTGTTTGACCCGCGCCTGCTCGGCGACGACCTGTGCCTGGGCCGAGTCGACATTGGTTTGCAGGTCTTTCGGGTCGAGCCTGGCGAGCACTTGCTTGGCCGACACCCGGTCACCGACATCGACCGAGCGCTGGATGATCTTGCCACCGACACGGAACGACAGCTCTGTCTGGACGCGCGCCTGAACATCACCGGTGAGGGTCACGGACGCGGCGTAATTCGCGGCGTTGACGACTTGCACGAACACCCGCGGACGATCCTTTTCGACCTGGGGTTTTTCCCCGCAGGCCCCCAGCAGGACAAGAAGACTCAGGCCAACCACTCTTTTCAATCCGGGACCAGCCATGCAGACTCCTTTGCGTCGTACGAACGTGCCAATGGCGATACGACTGTGAGCTTAGAACAGGGTTCAACAGGTGCACAGGTTTGCTGCACTCATAGCAGTAAGGAAGCTTCCCATGCTCAAAACCCTCGCGGTGGCCAATTACCGCTCGATCAATAAACTGGTGATTCCACTGGGTCGTCTGAACCTGATCACCGGGCCGAACGGCAGTGGCAAATCCAACCTCTACCGCGCGTTGCGCCTGCTGGCGGAAACCGCTCAGGGCGGTGTGGTCAATGCGTTGGCCCGCGAAGGCGGCCTGGATTCGACCTTCTGGGCGGGACCTGAAACCATCACCCGGCGCATGCGCAACGGCGAAGTGCCGATCGAGGCGACCGTTCGCCACGGCGTCAAACGCTTGCGCCTGGGGTTTGCCGGGGACGACTTCGGCTACTCGATCAGCCTGGGGCTGCCCGATTCCAACGGTCATTTCATGTTGCCCGGGCACAGCACCCCCATTGCGTCACGGTTCAGCCTCGATCCGCAAATCAAGCGTGAATGCCTGTGGGCCGGGGCGCATTATCGTCCGGCGAGCCTGCTGGTGGATCGCGACGGCCCGATGATCCGCACCCGAGCCAACCGCAGCTGGGACGTGCTGGCTCAGCACACGCCAACTTTCGACAGCCTGTTCGATCAGGTTGGCAGCTTGCGGACCTCGCCGGAGGTGCTGGAGATGCGTGAGTTCATCCGCCGCTGGCGCTTCTACGATCACTTTCGCAGCGACGCCGACGCGCCGGTGCGTCAGCCACAGCTGGGCACCCGCACCCCGGTGCTGCACCACGACGGCAGAGACCTGGCGGCAGCGTTGCAGACCATTATCGAGATTGGCGACCCCGAGGCTTTGCGCAACGCCATCAGCGATGCGTTTCCCGGTGCGCGTCTGCATATCGAGCCGCTGGCCGGTGGCCGGTTCGCCATCGAGTTTTATCAGGAAGGGTTATTGCGGCCGTTGTCGGCGGCGGAGTTGTCCGACGGGACGTTGCGCTATTTGCTGTTGGTGGCGGCACTGCTGACGCCGCGCCCACCGACGCTGATGGTGCTGAACGAGCCGGAAACCAGCCTGCACCCGGACCTGTTGCCGGCGTTGGCGCGCTTGATTATCCGCGCGTCGGAGCAGTGTCAGGTGTGGGTGGTGTCCCATGCCCGGCGGTTGATTTCGGCGCTACAGGAAGATCCCGAGTGCAACTGCATCGTGCTGGAGAAAAATCTGGGCCAGACCGGGATTGTCGGGCAGCGGATGCTGGATGAGCCGGCGTGGCATTGGCCGGATTAGTCAGCGCCTGATAAACCGCTTTCGCGAGCAAGCCCGCTCCCACATTGGACCGCGTCCGTCGGGACAACTCGATCAACTGTGGGAGCGGGCTTGCTCGCGAAGAGGGCCGAAAGGTCGCTGCAAAAACTACAGAATCAGCCCTGCCACTTCCCACCCTCGACAATCACGCTCTCAGGCTTGGTGTCATCGCTCAACTCCTTGCGCACATACTGGTCGTACAGCTTGAGCAGATACTTCTCTTCACCCAGCTTCGCCAACTCGGCGTTCACCCAGTCACGCAACTCGATGTTGCCCTTCTTCACCGCCGGCGCAATCGGCGCTTCTGCACCGAGTTTCTGATCCAGCACGCGGTAGCCAGGGTTCTGCTTGGCCCAGCTGAACAGCACCAGATGGTCCTGCGCATACGCATCGCCACGACCGTTGGCCAGGGCTTGCAGGGACTCGGAGTTTTTCTCGAACTTCAGCAGTTTCCAGTCCGGGTGATTCTTGGTCAGCCAGATATCCGCCGTGGTGCCGGTGGTGACGATGGTGGTGCGGGTCGCCAGGTCATCGAGGTGTTTCACTTCGCTGGCCTGTGGCACCAATGCCTGTACTGCAACTTTCAGGTTCGGGTTGGTGAAGTCCACCGCTTCCTTGCGCTCCGGGGTCACGGTCATGTTGGCCAGGATCAGGTCGACCTTGTCACTTTGCAGGAACGGAATCCGACTCGCCGGTTCCACCGCGACGAATTCGACCTTGTTTTCATCGCCGAGCAGATCCTTGGCAAATTGACGGCCGATGTCAGTATCGAACCCAACGTAACGCCCCGCTTCATTGACGAAACCAAACGGCGGCTTGTCAGTGAAAACGCCGACGATCAACTTGTCCCGCGCCTTGATTTTGTCCAGGTAGCTGGCCGGCGCGGTGCTTTCGCTGGCGACTTTCGGCTTGGCGGGTTCTTCGGTTTTGTTGCAGCCGGCCAGCAACGCGAGGCCGAGCAGCGGGAGTAGCAGTAAAGAAGACTTGGCAGTTTTCATGGCAGTTCCAGTTCCTTTGTTTGAGTCGTTTTGGGTAGTGCGGCGACGTAGGAGAACTTCTCCAGGAACTGCTGCGCTCGTGCGGTTTGCGGGTTCGTAAAGAAAATCTCGGGAGGGTTTTGCTCAAGGATTCGCCCGGCATCCATGAACACGATGCGGTCAGCCACGGCGCGGGCGAACGCCATTTCGTGGGTGACGATCAACAGCGTCATGCCTTCGCGGGCCAGGCCCTGAATGACTTCCAGCACTTCCTTGACCATTTCCGGGTCGAGGGCGGCGGTGACTTCATCGAACAACATGACCTTGGGGTTCATGCACAACGAACGGACGATGGCGATGCGTTGCTGCTGGCCGCCGGAGAGCTGGCGAGGAAAGGCGTCGCGCTTGTCCGAGAGACCCACGCGCGCCAGCAAGGCTTCGGCCTGATCCCGGGCTTCGCGACGCTCGCGGTTTTGCACCTTGACCGGGCCGAGCAGCAGGTTGTCGAGCACGCTCATGTGCGGGAACAGGTGATAGCTCTGGAACACCATGCCGATCTGCTGGCGCACTTCGCGCCAGTCGGTGCCTTTGTCCAGCAGCTCGCGGCCGGCAAATGTCAGGCTGCCGCTGTGCGCGACTTCGAGCCCGTTGAGGCAACGCAACAGGGTACTTTTACCGCAGCCGCTGGGGCCGAGGATGACGATCACTTCGCCGGATTTCACCTGCAGGTCGATGCCGTCGAGCACTTGTTGCTCGCCGAAAAACTTGTTGAAACCCTTGAACTCGATCAATGCGCTCATGCTTGCGTCCAGCGCCGCTCCAGCACGCGCGAGGCGGCCGAGAGCGGGTAGCAGATGAAAAAGAAAAACAGGAACAGCGCGCCGTAGATCAGCACCGATTCGTAGGTGCGTTCGATGATCTGCTGGCCGACCTTGATCACGTCTACCACGCCAATCAGCACCGCCAGGGAGCTGGTCTTGATGATCCGCGTGTAGACATTGATGGTCGGCGGGGTCATGCGTTTCAGCGCCTGGGGCAGCAGCACGTAGCCGTAGAGTTGCGGGCCGTTCAAGCCGATCGACAGGCCCGCTTCACGCTGGCCGCGTGGCAACGAATGCAAGGCGCCGCGCACCACTTCGCCGACTTCGCTGGCGCCCCACAGCGACAGCACCAGCACCGCGCACCAGAAGCTCGGAATGCTCAGGCCGAAGAAAATCGGCAGACCGAAGAACAGCAGATACAACCAGACCAGCACCGGGATCGCCCGGAACAGCTCCAGATACACGCGCAAAATCGCGTTCAGCCATTTCGAATTCAGCGTACGCAAAACGCCGTAAAGCACACCGCCGACGGTGCTGATGGCGATGCTCAGGAAAGAGATCGACAGGGTTTGCGCAGCGCCCTTGCCCAATTGCGGCAACGACACCCACAACAATTCAAGACCCGAACTGGCCATGCTGGAGCCTCCTTTCCAGACGGCTGAGCAGCAGCGACAGCGGCAAAAACAGCAGCACGCAAATCAGCGTCAGCACGGCGAGCATTTCGTAGGTTTTGTAGTAGAGCGCGATGTAACTTTTGGTGGTGTAGAGAATTTCCGGGACCGCCACGGCCGAGACCACGGTGGTCTCTTTGAGCAGGAAAATGAAATTGGCGAACAGCGACGGCAGGCTGAGGATGCCGGCCTGCGGCAGGATCACGTAGCGCAGCAGTTGCCCGTGGGACAAGCCGATGGAGCGACCGGACTCGAGCTGCGCCTGGGGCACCGCGTCCACCCCGGCGCGCAGGACTTCCGTGAGGTAAGCGCCGCCCAGGAACGTCATGGTGATAGTCGCCGCCGTGAAGCCTGACACCTTGATGCCCAGCGCCGGCAAGGCGAAATACACGAAGAACAGTTGAATGAGCAGCGGCGTGTTGCGCGCCAGTTCTACGTACAACCCGACCAGGCGTTGCAGGTAAGGCGTGCGGAACACCAGGATCGTTGCGTTGATCAAGGCCACCAGCAGCGAGGTGCCAATGGCGATGAAGCCGACCTGCAGCGTCACGCCCACGGCCTTGAGAAACGCCGGCAGGGTGCTGAGGATAAAAGCGTAATCGAAGTTCATTGAACATCCTGGACGTCGCTCGGTAAGCGACGGTGGCGCAGTCCATGGGCGGTGGATAACCTCCCGGCAGGCACCGACTTTAAAGGTATAAGAATCGGAATTTAAATACCGTTAAAGCATATTGATATCACGCAAAAAACTATCCGGTGAATTTGCCGAGAAGGGGGAAGACGACTATTTTCCTTTTCGCTGTAGGAAGGATCTTTTTTTCGAAATAGCCCTCCAAGGACGCACAGCTTTTGGCCAGACTCCCGGCCGAACCATCACAAGGAAGAGAACATGGCTGACGTAAAAGTACCGCAACGGCTTGATCCGCAAGACATCGTGAAGCTGCTGGTGGCGTTGCGCAGGGCGTTGAAGGCCAGGGCGGCCTAAGCCTCCGGAGCACGCCTACCCCCTGTAGGAGCGAGCCTGCTCGCGAAGGCGTCCTTCCAGAAAATCCGTGTCGTCTGGTTCGCGAGCAAGCTTCGCTCCTACAAGAGTGCGGTGTGTCCGTGATCTGTAGGAGCGAGGCTTGCCCGCGAAGGCGTCCGTCCTGATACACCGCGTTGTCTGAATCGCCAGCAAGCCGGCTCCTACAAGAGGCTCGTTCCTACATTTGGAATGTGCACGCGCAATAAAAAACGCCGACGCTATTGCTAGCCGTCGGCGTTCGAAACCTTGAAGGGGTTTGATGCTGCGTCCAATCAGAACGCCGGCAGTACGGCGCCGCTGTATTTCTTGGCGATGAAGGCTTTCACTTCCGGACTGGTCAACGCCTTGGCCAGTTTCTGGATGGCTACGCTGTCCTTGTTGTCTGGACGAGCCACCAGGAAGTTCACGTAAGGCGAATCAGCACCTTCGATCACCAGCGCATCTTTAGCCGGGTTCAGACCCGCTTCCAGCGCGTAGTTGGTGTTGATCAGGTCCAGGTCAACCTGGTCCAGAACGCGCGGCAACATGGCCGATTCCAGTTCCTTGAACTTGAAGTTGTGCGGGTTCTTGGCGATGTCTTTCGGAGTAGCCAAAGCGTTTTTCGGGTCTTTCAACTCGATCAGGCCAGCCTTCTGCAACAGCAGCAGAGCACGACCGCTGTTGCTGCCTTCGTTCGGCAGAGCGATGGTCGCGCCGTTTGGCAGGTCAGCCAGTTTTTTGTACTTCTTCGAGTAGCCACCGAACGGTTCAACGTGAACGCCGATCACGGTCACCAGGTTGGTGCCTTTGCCTTCGTTGAAGTTTTTCAGGTACGGCAGGGTCTGGAAGTAGTTGGCGTCCAGACGCTTCTGGTCAACTTGTACGTTTGGCTGAACGTAGTCGGTGAACACTTTGATTTCCAGGTCCACGCCTTCTTTGGCGAGGGTTGGCTTGATCAGCTCCAGAATCTCGGCGTGTGGGACCGGGGTCGCCGCAATTACCAGTTTCTCGCCGGCCTGGGCCAGGCCCGCGGTCAGGGCAGCCGCCAATGCGGTGAACAACAGAACCTTTTTCATGCAGTGTCCTTATCGAAAATCACGGTCGTCATCGACGACGGCTTGTTTAGTACGAGTGCCAGTGAAGTGCTATCGCTGGCGTGAAGCGGACAATACCGGGATTTTTTATTCCCGAACAATATCTTTTATTCACTTTCATATTCCATTTTGTTCATACAGCTCTAACTCACGTGTTGGCTGCATTTCGCCGCACCCACCTGTAGGAGCGAGGCTTGCCCGCGAAGGCGTCCTTCCAGAAAATCCGTGTCGTCTGGTTCGCGAGCAAGCTTCGCTCCTACAAGAGCTCGGTGTGTTCGCGATCTGTAGGAGCGAGGCTTGCCCCCGAAGGCCTCCTTCCAGAAAATCCGTGTCGTCTGGTTCGCGAGCAAGCTTCGCTCCTACAAGAGCTCGGTGTGTTCGCGATCTGTAGGAGCGAGGCTTGCCCCCGAAGGCCTCCTTCCAGAAAATCCGTGTCGTCTGGTTCGCGAGCAAGCTTCGCTCCTACAAGAGCTCGGTGTGTTAGCGATCTGTAGGAGCGAGGCTTGCCCGCGAAGGCGTCCTTCCAGAAAATCCGTGTCGTCTGGTTCGCGAGCAAGCTTCGCTCCTACAAGAGCTCGGTGTGTTCTCGATCTGTAGGAGCGAGGCTTGCCCGCGAAGGCGTCCTTCCAGAAAATCCGTGTCGCCTGGTTCGCGAGCAAGCTTCGCTCCTACAAGAGTGCGGTGTTTTTGAGGAGTTGTTTGAGGGCGGCTTGTTCGGTGGCAGTGCCTTTGGTGAGGATGTGCCGGAGCTGCTGCTCGATCTGCGTCAGCGGCGCTGGTGCTTCGGGCAGGTTCAAATGTTCGGGCAGGATCTCGTCGCCAGTGCTGACCAGCAATGCAAAGTGGATGACGTTTTCCAGCTCCCGGGTGTTGCCCGGCCAGCTGTGCTGTTCCAGCAACTGCTGCGCAGCTTCGCTGATCAGCGGCACCGGCAGGTCCAGGCGCTGGCTGTAGATGCCCAGAAAGTATTCGGACAACGACAGGATATCGCCCACCCGCTCACGCAACGCCGGCAGTTCCAGCTGTCCTTCGCTGAGGTAGTGATAAAGCCGCTCATGGAATTTCCCGGCGGCCACGGCTTGCGCCAGATCAATGCTGGTCGCGGCCACGAGACGCACGTCCACCGGACTCGGTTGATGCGCGCCGACGCGGGTGACTTCGTGGTTTTCCAGTGCGGCGAGCAACTTGATCTGGATCGGCAGCGGCAAGTCGCCGATTTCATCCAGGTACAACGTGCCGCCATTGGCCGAACCGAACCAGCCAGCACGACTGCTCGCCGAACCGGTGTAACTGCCTGCGGCATAACCGAACAATTCGGCGTCGGCGTAGGTCGGGCTGATAGCGCCGCAATTGACCGACACGAACAACCCACCACGATCACTGGCGCGATGGATGTGCCGCGCCAGCAGTTCTTTACCACTACCGGTTTCGCCACGGATCAACACGGAGATCGAACGCGGGGCCAGTTGCTCCAGCTCGGCGCGCAATTGACGCGAGCGCGGATCGACGAACACCAGCGCCTTGGCGCGGATGCTCAGCGGACTTTTTTCTGCGTCGGGAAAGGTCAGCAGTGGCTGACCGAAGGCTTCAAAACTCATGGCAGACTCCCGCCCAAAACCGCCGGGAGACGGGGGGCGATGTTAAAAAAAGAAAAGGTTCAAGCGCGGCGCAGGGCGTGATGTTCCATGCGGTTTTGCAGGCGATACAGATAAGCAAAACCCTGCTCCCAGCGCTGATGACCGGACTTCACGTTGATGTGTCCGGCACCCGACAGTATTCCTGCCTCGGCGCCCCAGTTACGTGCCAGTTCCAACGCACGCGGTGCGCTGACAGCGGCGTCGTTGTCGGAGCTGACCACCTGGCTCGGGAACGGCAAAAGGCTCGTCGGAATCGGTGCGAAGTTGCGCAAGGCTGGCGCGCAGGCCGGACGCTCGACGTCTGCCGGTGCAACCAGCAAGGCACCGCGCACCTGGCGCAAAAAATTCAGCGGGGCAGTGGCCGCCCAATGCGCGACCGTGATGCAACCCAGGCTATGGGCAATCAAAATCACCGGCGTGCTGTCAGCGGCAATCGCCTCGGCCAATGCCGCTACCCAGTCTTCACGACGGGGCGTCAGCCAATCGGCCTGCTCCACCCGCGCGCTGTTCGGCAAGCTGTTCTGCCAGTGGCTTTGCCAATGATCATCTGGCGATCCTTGCCAGCCCGGCACAATCAGATAGCGAATTGATTCGTTGCGCATGGGGGAACTCTCCTGCTGCGTGTCTGTTCCTGATCGAGTATAGGGAGGAGAGTTATATTCGTTAAGGAATAAGAAGCTATTTATTAAGACCCATAAAGAATATAAGAGGCACACGACCTGTAGGAGCCGGCTTGCTGGCGATAGCGGTGTGTCAGGCAACATTTTCGTTGGCTGGAAGGACGCGATCGCCAGCAAGCCGGCTCCTACAGGACCGCGTGTTTTTCTGGAATAAAAAAAGGGGCCGCACCCTGCCAAGGAGACGGCCCCGGAAAATCGAAAATCGGTCAGCGTGCGGTAATCACCGACAACTTGGTAATCCCTGCCCGCTCAATCGACGCCATGGCTCGCGCCACTTCGCCGTAATTCACCCCGTCGTCCGCCTGCAATTGCACACGCACTTCGGGATCCTTGGCCTTCGCCGACTTGAGGTTGAACTCCAGCAAGTCCGGCTGAATTTCGTCCTTGTTGATAAACAGTTTTCCGGCACCGTCGATGCTCACGACCAGCGGGTCCTTCTGCTCCACCGGCGCCACGGCCTCGGTCTTGGGCAGGTTGATCGGGATCGCGTTGGTCAGCAGCGGCGCGGTGACGATGAACACCACCAGCAGCACCAGCATCACATCCACCAGCGGTGTCACGTTGATCTCGCTTAGCACCTCATCGCTGTCTTGCGTGGAGAAAGCCATCTCAGGACGCCTCCTTCACTTTCTGCGCGCTGCCCGATGCGGCGGTTTTATGCGCCGTCGGATGAATCAGCACACGGAACGAACTCTTCTGCGCCAGGCTGTAGAAGTCATGGGCGAAGTCATCCAGGTCCGCCGCCGTCAGTTTCAGACGACGCAAAAAGTAGTTGTAAACCAGCACCGCCGGTACCGCGACGGCGATCCCCACACCGGTCGCCACCAGTGCCGCGCCAATCGGCCCGGCCACGGTTTCCAGGCTGGCGGAGCCCGCTGCGCTGATTCCTTTCAACGCCTCCATGATTCCCCACACAGTGCCGAACAAACCAATGAACGGCGATGTACTGCCAATACTTGCGACCACCGCCAAACCTGTTTCCAGCGAGCGGCGCTCACGCACGATCTGCTGACGCAAGGCGCGCTCAAGACGATCCTGATGGTTGATCGCCTGGCTCAAATCCGCCGCTTGTGGCGCCTCCCCTACCTGTATTGCCGCATAGCCGGCCTGGGCCACTCGGGCCGCCGCGCCGGGCTGGGTCTCGGCCAGCTCCGCCGCCGAATCAAGGCTCGACGCCGCCCAGAACTGCTTATGAAACTTTCGGTCCTGCACCTTGAGACGGCCGAACTGCACGCCTTTGAGCAACGCCAGGCCCCAAGTGGCAACGGAAAAAATCACCAGCAGCCAAATCACCGCGCTTTCGATGGATTCAAGTGGAGATGCCAGTAACGTCATGATGAGTTCCTCGTGTAAACGTTTCGCGCGAATTTGGTTGCGGTTTAATGAAGCTTGAAATCGATGGGCACGCTGACCCAGCCGTCCTGGGCGACTTCACCCTGCTTGGCCGGCACGAAACTCCAACGTTTCACGGCATTGATCGCCGCCTCATCGAGGGAATCGCGACCACTGCCTTTCTGGATCTGAATCTCGCCAGGCTTGCCGTTGGCCAACACATGCACCCGCAATAACACCGTGCCTTCCCAACCGCGACGCACGGCTTGCGACGGGTATTCCGGCGCCGGGTTTTTCAGGTACGCGGCATTGGCCGAGGCGGGTGTCACCGGCGCGGGCGCCGGTGGTGCAGGTGGCGCCGGGGCCGCGACAGGTGCTGCCGGTTGTGGCGGCGCAGGCGGTTGCGGGGCGACTTTTTGCACCGGTTTCGGCACAGGCTTGGCGACCGGTTTTGGCTTGGGAATCGGTTTCGGTGGCGGCTGCTTCACGGCCAGCTCGTCTTCCACCGGCGGCGGTGGCTCGACCACGGGTTGCACCGACTGCGGTGGCGGCGGCTCGACCACGGGCGGCGCCGGACGCGAGAATTCAATCGTCATCGGCGGAATTTCCGGCGGCACGATCGGCAATGCCTTGGTCGGCTGCTGATTGACCCAATAGATGACTGCGCCATGCACCAGCAGCGCCAGCACACCGAGCAGAATCGTTTCCCGGCGACTCAGAATGCCCTTGGGCGCACGCTGCAAACGCAGCTGCCCCAAGGGCACTCGGTGCACCCGGCCGAGGTCGACCAACTCGCCACCTGGCGCCTGGCGCCACAGCACCTCGTGTGCGCTGGCGGCGGTCTGGACATTGCCCATTGCTTAACTCCCTGCGGTCTCTTTGCGGATAACCGAAACGTCGTGCCAGACATCCCCCGACGACGTATCGATGGGTGAATCATTGAGGCAGACGCTTATCTCAGAAAGTAATCTTTAAAGTTATGCATAGACCAAAAGCGAATATAAAAGACCAGCCATCGGCTCCAGGCCTTGCCCGGCAAGGGCTGCGGGCAACAGGCTGAAATCACATGCTTTTAAGGCATCGAAAATATTCACCAAAGGCATGATTTCGGGACCATTTTCACGGCCACGAGGCCTTGGCACCGACAATCGGGCGGCAGGAACAACGCTCTATTGATATTCTTTTATCATCTAATAGTTATTTGATTGCTTCGTTGACGGAATAAGCGATTACCTTTAAAAAACCTCAACCACGCTCGTCGCACATGCCATCGAGGTCGTTTCAGGATGCCGGGAAAAACCTATGGACCTTCGTCAGCTGCGTTACTTCATTGCCCTCACCGAACACCGAAGTTTCGTACGGGCAGCCGACGCCATGGGCATCACTCAGCCGGCATTCAGTCGCAGTATTCAAGGGCTTGAACAGGAATTCGGCTGTGCATTGGTGGACCGTGGCAACAAGGACTTGCGCCCCACGCCGGAAGGTCAGGTGGTGCTGCAACATGCGCTGACGCTGGTACAGGGCGCCGCACTGCTCAACGCCGAAGTCACGCAAATGACCAAGCTCGACGCCGGTGAACTGCGGTTCGGCTGCGGCCCGGCACCGGCGGTAAAACTGGTGCCGGATGCGGTGGCGCAATTCATCGGTGCCCACCCGAAAATACGCACCTGTTTTCAGGTGGATAACTGGGAAAAACTCAGCCGCGCCCTGAGCCGTGAAGAGATCGAATTTTTCATCGCCGACATCCGCCATTTCGAAGCGGATCCGAACTTTCAGACCCGAGCGTTGACACCCAAACGCGGCGTGTTTTTCTGCCGTCCGGGGCATCCGTTGCTGGCCAAGGAAAGCCTGTCGACCAACGACATGTTCGATTACCCGCTGGCGACCACGCTGATCCCGCCGGGCATTCGCAAACTGCTGGCGAACCTCAGCGGCCGGATCGATTTTTCACCGACCATCGAGACCGAGCATTTTGCGGCGCTGGCCAGGATCGTGCTGCAATCGAACGCCATCGGAGTAGGCACGGAGGAAGCGTTTGTCGAGGACATCGCCGACGGTTCGCTGGTGCTGCTGCACTGGCGAAACCTGCCGCCGCACATCGAGAGCATGAGCGTGCGGTGCGGGATTGTCAGCCGCACGGGGTTCCGGTTGTCACCGGCTGCGCGGGCGATGATCGAGACGTTGGTGGCGCTGGACAAGCAGGATGTCAGCGTCGCGGTTTGAACAGAACGACCGCTTTCGCCGGCAAGCCACCCCCCTGTAGGAGCTGGCTTGCCAGCGAAGAGGCCCTCAGACACGAACCCCCTCTACAGCCTGCGCCTCAATTTCCTCTTTACGAACAAACCGGTTCGCCCGCCCGAACGTCCCGAAATCGTTAAACCGCACGCCCATCTCGCGCATCACCTTGTGCGCCACCGGCACGGTCAACTGGCGGATGTAAAACGGTTCCTTCACCACGAAGTGATGAATCCCGTGGCTGCTGCCGAAGTTGAAGCAGAACGCCTGCAACGGCCACATCCACCATGGGTTCAGTACCTGGGTTTGCTGGATCACGTTCCCCGGCTCCACATCGCCGTAGTAATGCATGTTCGAGCTGACAAAGTGCAGGCAAAACGTGCGCAGCACGTTCGGGCCGATGATCACCACTGCCGCGATATCGATCACCTGCATCACCGAGAGCGTGGTCGCCGACCATTCAATCGGTGCTCCCAGCAGATGTGCGATGCCGTTGGCGGCGTGGAAGCCGAGAAACACGTACCAGGCGCCCCAATGCACCAGCGCGAGGGGCGCATAGACCTTCAGCGCGCGTTTGATGATGCTGAACTTGTGAGTCCAGGTCTTGGCCCGCAGCATGCGGATGAACGCCGACATCACGTTGTCGCCGACCATCAACAGCCGCGCAAAACCCCAAGGCTCGCCGTTAGTGATCGCGCGCTCTTCCATGTCGGCTTCAGTGCCGGACACTTTGTGGTGATTGAGGTGCAGATGCCGGCGAATCCACGGGTTGATCGTGCTCGGGCGCGCCAGCCACACCAGGCCCATCATCAGGTTGTGCGGCACGCGTTGTTTACGGAAGTACATGCTATGAATCAGGTCGTGCTCCAGCTCGTGGGTCAGCGACGCAAAGAACGCGTTGAGCAGCAGACATGCCCACCAGGCCATGTATCCGCTGATGTACAGCGCTGCCGAACCGATCATTCCCGCCAAAGCAAAGGCCAGAATGCCCGCGCCCAAGGCGTCCTGATGGTTGAGAATCGGGTAGCGTTTACGCAGTTCGACGCCTTTGGCCAACACCACTTCGCGAATATGAGCAGATCGCTGAGCTGCATTCAGTCGCTGGGGACTTGCAGAAGTACCGTCCATGCTTCCATCCTCTGGTTATTGATGTTCGCATCCTGCCGTGTGAACCTTCACAAGGCGGTAGCCCTGGACGCCAACCTGTTGACTGGAAGCGCCAATCAGCATGACTGAACCGACCTCCCTCGCCAGCTGGACCCGCGCCCTGCGCAAGCAACTCGATGCGCTGGGCCTCGACAGCACCGCGCTGTGCCACCAGGCGGGGCTCGACCCGCAATTGATGGACGACCCGAACGCCCGTTACCCGTTGTCGGGCACTACGCGGCTGTGGGAAATCGCGGTGCAAGTCAGCGGCGATCCGGCGATCGGCTTGCGGGTGTCGCGCTTCGTCAGCCCGACCACCTTTCACGCACTCGGCTATGCGCTGGTGGCCAGCGGCAGTTTGCGCGAAGTGTTCGAGCGCATCGTGCGTTATCACCAGGTGGTCAGCGATGCCCTGGATCTTGAACTGAGCCGCACCGAGGATCGCTATCGCTTCCGCCTGAAAATCCCGCCAGGCAACCCGGCGCCAGCGTTCGAAGCCATCGACGCTTTCACCGCAATTTACGTGCGCACCTGCCGCAACCGACTGGGCCGCGACTACGCGCCGCTCGCGGTGTACCTGCGTCGCCCGGAACCGGCCGACGCGCATCAATGGCACAAAGTCTTCCGCTCACCAGTGCACTTTTCGGCCGACGAAGACCGGCTGGAGTTTGCGCTGGTGGACTTCGACAGTCACTTGGACGACGCCAACCCGGAACTGGCCGAACACAACGAAACCGTACTCAAACGCACGCTGGCGCAGCTCAAACCGCTGACCTGGGAGCGCAAGGTCCGCGACGCCATTGAAGAGCAACTGCCCGAGGGCGAGCCCAGCGCAGAACACATCGCCAAGGCCTTGCACTTGAGCTTGCGCAGCCTGCAACGGCATTTGGCAGACGAGGGTTGCAGGTTCGACACGCTGCTCAATGAAAGCCGCGAAAACCTCGCGCTGCTGCACCTGCGCGACCCGCAATGTTCGTTAAGCGAAATCAGTTATTTATTGGGGTTTGCGGATACGAGCAGTTTCAGCCGCGCGTTCAAGCGCTGGACGGGGATGACGCCGGGGCAGTTTCGGGATGGGTTGCGGTGATGTGAATTTGTGCTGCCTGTTCCGGCCTCTTCGCGGGCAAGCCTCGCTCCTACAAGTTAGGGCTTGGGCCGGGTAGGAGCGAGGCTTGCCCGCGAAGGCGTCCGTCAATTCACCACATCCCCATCAACGATTACGCCGCACCAACTTGCGCACCCGCGCCACCAACTCGCTCACGGCAAACGGTTTGAGCAGATAATCGTCCTCATGCAGCTCCAACCCGCGCAGGCGATCTTCAATGCCATCCTTGGTGGTGAGAAACAGCACTGGTGTCTCGCCGAGCTTGCGGATCTGTTGCTGCAATTGCCAGCCGTTCAACCCCGGTAGCATGACGTCAAGAATGATCAGCTCGTATTCACCGGTCTCGATGAAGCGACGGCCGTCCATGCCGTTGAGCGCCACATCCACCGAGTAACTCGCTTCGCTCAGGCCGTTGGCCAGGAGTTTGGCGGTCTCCGGCTCGTCTTCCACTAACAGCACACGCATGGCACACCTCGATTGTCGTCGTCACAGGCTAGGCGTCTTCGCGGACAAAGCCCACCTTTACTGTGACCGGCGGGTTGGGTTTGTGGTTTGGGGTACATATCCGTTTCTGCGGTG